>DASTDD010000310.1:0-59765 GCA_035710545.1 Steroidobacteraceae bacterium | reverse complement strand
TCGCCGGACGGGGACTGCGCAGCCGCTCCGCCAGCCAGCAGGCGAGCTCCTCGAGTCGTCCAAGTGAGCCGGGGGGCTTGGTGAGCTGTTGTTGTCTGGCTCGTGCAGCGTCGCCGGCCTCACGATCCGGTACCGGTATGCTGCGTGTCTGCGGGTCTGTTCTCATGAGCGTCCCGCGCGATACTCGGGCCGACCGTCCGTCACCCGGTCCCAGGCGACAGCGTCCGCCATCCAGATGTGATCGACCGGCGTGACCACTCCGGGGTTGTCCAGCGTGGCGAGCGTGACGTCGATCGTGTCAGGCCACTTCTCGTTGTAGTAGGTGACGGGAGAGCCGCAGCGACCGCAGAACTGTCGCATCACCGGTGCCGAGGACGCATACCGGGCAGCTGTCCCGCTCGTGAAGCGGAATGACGCCCGCTGCACGGTCATCCACGCGACCATGTGTGCCCCGGCTGCGCGCCGGCACGATTCGCAGTGGCAGAACGCAGGTTGCGACACAGGCTGCCCGCAAACGTAACGCAACGCCCCGCATAAACAGCGGCCGGTAAGTTGTTCGCTTGTCATCACCATCACCCGATTGGCAGGTTGAGCACCAGCTCGCGAACGTATCTGACAGGAGGTGAGCCGTACGCGAGCACCGAATCATGATAGCGCCGAAGTGTGAACGCCTTGCCCCATGCCTTGCGCACCTGCTCGCGCAGGGCGAGATGCTCCTGCACGCCCACGAAATACGTCGGCAGCTGAGCAGCCGTGAGCTGCACGCGCACCCATTTCGCAGCCGCCTCGCGCTCTTCCTGGAATGTGTCGTGAGTCATGAGACTCATCGCCTGCTCGCGCGTCATGCCATCGACGTGCACGGCCTGGTCGAGGATCGCGTTGCCGATGCTGCGCAGGTACCACTTGAGCTGGATCAGGCGCATCAGCGGATCGCTGCCGTGAAAACCCTCCTCGACCATCATCCGTTCGGCATAGACAGCCCAGCCCTCGATGAATGTGGAAGAGGCCAGCACGGCGCGCAGGGGCGACTCATAGCGGTTGGCGTGCGAGAGTTGCACGTAGTGACCGGGCATCGCCTCATGGATGGTCAGATCGTAGATCGAGCGGGTGTTGTACTCACGCAGATAGGAATTGACCTGATCCCGGGTCCAGTCATCGGGTATGGGCGAGACGGCGTAGAACGTCTTCTGACCCCGGTCCAGCGGCCCCGGGGAATCGCAGAACGCGAGCGCCACGCCACGCTGGAATTCCGGCATCGGGATGATCTGCAGCGGATCGTCGTAGACCGTGACGAGTCCCGCGGAAACGACGAAGCTGCGCGTCTCATCGTAGGCGGCGCGGACCGTGTCGAAGACTTTCCCTCTCTCCGGCTGCCCGGCGTAGGCCAGCTCCAGAGCGGCGCGGATCGCGGCCTGCTGCTCATCCGGCCCGGGGATGTCCGGCAACGGCGGAGCATCCGGCCGCCCGGCGAGCACAGTCTTCGCGATCGCGTACATCTCGGTACGCGTGCGCGTCAACTCTGCTTCTGCACGCGAGCGGATCTCCTGGCGCGACAACGGGGAGTCGAGTGTAAATCTCAGCTTGGCCTCGTAGAGGGGCGCCCCGAGCCGGAAGTCGCCGTGCGCAGCGGGCAGCAGCTTCTTCTCGAGCCAGATCTGCTGCTGGGCGACGGCCGTGCGCGCGGCAGCGATGGCGCTCTTGAGCACCGCCTGCTCGGATTCCGGCAGACTCGCGAGCTGTGGAACCACGAGTTGGTCGATCAGAGCGAGGATCCCGTTGTTCTGCTTCAGCGCGGTCTCCGCGTGGATGCGCGGGACGCGTGCGGGATCGAGAGATGCGCGCACCTGCTCGAGAAAGTGGGGAAGTTCCGAGAGACGCGCGCCGACGCTGTGCAATCGCTGTTGCAGTGGCGCGAAGTCACGCGCCATCAGCAGGTAGATGCCGTTGCCGGCCAGGTCGGTGTAGATTAGCGGGTCCCAGCGCCAGTCGGCCAGCTGCTCGACACTCCAGATCCGGTACTGGAGCTCGTTTCGCAACAGCAGCGCATCCACCTGATGCGCGCGTGAGAGCTGGGTCGGATCGAGGGGTTGAAGCTCGGACAGCAGCTCGCGAGCCAGCTCCGCCCTCCTGTTGAAGCCTGCCGCGCTTACATCGTCGAGCATCGCGTCGTACCGATGCTCGCCGAGCGCAGTGGCGCTCACCGGTGAGAGCGCCAGCATCTCGCGCAGATAACGGTCCGCGATACTATTGAAACGCATGTCGGCCTCACTGGGGTGCACGGCTGTCGGAGCGGGCGGACCGCTCGCGCATCCGGCAAAGCCCACGATTGCCGCGCACACTGCAGAAACCGCCAAGGCACGGTGATTGCTTCTTCGTCTGTCCATCGAGCCCCCCTCGGCCAGGGGCGAATGATGACCAAGACTGAGTGGCATGGGAAGCAAAGCACAGCGCCTCGACGGGCACCCGGGGCGCGCAGCGCTGGAAGATATACCGGCGGGGTTTGAGCCGACCGGCTTTTGTCTGCTGGCCGACGGCTTGCCTCACCCCGTGTGGATGTGTGGATCGGATGGTGCGCTCGGCTACATGAACCCCTCCGGGCTGAGCTACTTTGGCGAGCAGCTCGAAGCGGTGGACAGAAACTTTCCCGACGGCTTTCTGACGCATGCAGACGACGGCGATGCTTGCCGCGATGCGTGGCAACACGCCCTCAGGAGCGGGGCGGCGTTCAACTTGCGGGCACGGCTCTGTCGTTTCGACGGCGCGCTTCGCTGGCACAGTGTTCACGTGCAGCCTGTACCGGATGCGATGGGCCACGTGCAGGGGTGGCTCGGCACTGCCACCTGCGTGCACGATGCGAATGAGCGCGATGATCCGAGCTCCTTTCTTCTGGAGTTGTCCACCGACTTCGCGCGTATGGACAATCCGCACGAGCTCGTTTGCACGGTCATGCAGCGCTTGCGCGAACGTCTGGCCGTTGCGCAAGTCGCGCTCGCGGAGATCGATGAGGCTCGCAACGAGGCGATCGTGCTACGTCAGAATCATAGCGACGGATCTGCGTTGCAGGTCGTCAACCTGCCAGTCGATTTTCCCGGGCACCCGCGCCGTGACTCCCGCGAGGGACAGATGGTTGTAGTGCGAAATGCCTCGAGCGATCCGGCCATAGCGGCGCCGTACGCGCGGTGCTGCGGCCTGGACACGATCGGGGCACTGGTAGCAGCACCGTTGCGGCGCTCTGGGGAGCTGGTAGCGCTGCTCGTGGTAGGTGAGCGTTCCCCGCGCGCCTGGAGCCCTTCGGAAGTCGAACTGGTCGGGCGCGTCGCTGAAATCGTCTGGCGGGCGCTCGAGAAGACGCGGGCCGACCGCGCCCTCGCGATCAGCGAGCAGCGCTTACGCTTGGCGCAGGCCGTGGCGCAGATCGGGGCGTGGGAGCTCGATGCGCACGCCCGCTACGTGGCCTTCTCGGCCGAGGGCTATGAGCTGTTCGGCCTGAGCGAGGGGTCGGCGGACCTGTACGAGTCGTGGAGGAGCCGCATCGATCCTCGCGACCGCGACGTGCTGGACGAGCTTCTGAGGGAGTGCGAGACCGCGGGAACCGGCGCGGCGGAATACCGCTACGATCATCCGCGGCTCGGCGAACGCTGGATTTATTGCCGCGCGGGGCGGGCTGAAGAGGGAGACCGAGCCTGGATCGTCGGTGTCAGCCTCGATGTCACCGAGCGACGGCAGGCGGAGGAGGCATTGAAGGATGCCAATCAGCGCAAAGATCAGTTCCTCGCCATGCTGGGCCACGAGTTGCGCAATCCGCTCGCGCCCATCCGCAATGCCGTGCAGGTCCTGAACGCTCATCCCGACGCCCCGCCGCAACTCCTGTGGGCACGCAACGTCATCGAGCGACAGACGCGCCATCTGAGCCGGCTGTTGGATGATCTTCTGGATGTGGCGCGGACTGTTCGTGGCCAGATCGTCTTGCGAACCGCACCTCTGCAGCTGTCCGAGCTGGTCCAGCATGCGGTCGAGACCACGCGGCCACTGATCCGGGAGCGCCGCCACAAGCTGCATGTGGACCTGCCCCGGGAGCCGGTGCTCATCATGGGTGATCTGACACGCCTCGCCCAGGCGTTGGCCAATCTGCTGAACAATGCAGCCAAATACACGCCGGAGGGCGGCGAGATCTGGGTGGAGGCGAGCCTCGAGGGGAGCGAGGTGTGGGTGCGGGTCAGCGATACGGGTCCAGGGCTGGGCGCGGACCTCCTCCCGCACGTGTTCGACCTGTTCACTCAGGCAGAGCGGCCTCTGGATCGCGCAGGCGGCGGGCTGGGTATCGGGCTGACACTCGTGAAGACACTGATCGAGATGCACGGCGGTTCCGTCGAAGCGGGCAACTCCAAGCGCCACCCTGGAGCGGAGTTCCTCCTGCGGTTGCCGGTGGACGGATCGGCGGCTGCTTCCCGGCCTGGCTCGGATCCCGCGGCCGGGCCCACCCTTCAATCCCATGCGACGCCGGAGCCGGAAAGGTCAATGAGAATCCTGATAGTTGACGACAATGTAGACGCCGCGGAGAGCATCGCACTCCTCTTGGCGCTGGATGGCTTCGAGGCGCGCTGCGTGTACAGCGCCTCGGCGACATTCGACATCCTCGGCTCGTTCGAGCCGGATGTGATCCTGCTCGATATCGGGCTCCCCGGTATGGACGGCTACGAGCTGACGCGGCGTCTGAAGATACAGTTCCCGGATTCCCGGATGCGGATCGTGGCCCTGAGCGGCTACGGCCAGCCCTCCGACCGCGAGCGCGCGGCGAAGGCCGGCTTTGACGACTACCTGGTGAAGCCGGTGGAACCGGGCCGCCTCAGCAGCTTCCTGCGCTCGCTGCAGAGGTAGCGACCTGCACTGCGGGCGCGTCGGGTGGCTTTACCGGTTAACTGTATGGGCGTACAGTAGGTGCATGAGCCAGGACTCGGGCGGCCGAAAGCCCTTCAAGGGGCGCGGGGCGCTCTCCAACCCGGTCGGACGCTTCGAATCCACGGCCATCGAGAGTGTGGACGACGGCTGGTACGTCGAGGAGCAGCCGGACAGCATTGCTACGAGCCTCGAGCCCGATCGCGCTCGCGCGATCATCAGCACCAACGACTCGCCGGACATTCCCTTCGAACAGTCGATCAACCCGTATCGCGGATGCGAGCATGGCTGTGTTTACTGTGTCTGCGGCGACACGCGGATTCTGATGTTGGATGGCACGACGCGCACCATCGCCGATGTGCGCGTCAACGAGGAAATCTACGGCACCGTCAGACAAGGCTGGTACCGCCGCTACGCGAAATCGCGCGTAATCGACCTCTGGAGCGTGATCAAGCCCGCTTACCGCGTGACGCTCGAAGACGGTACGCAGATCATTGCGGGGGACGATCACAGGTTCCTCACTGAGCGAGGCTGGAAGTTCGTCACTGGACGGACGGCCGGCTGCGGCGAGGAACGTCCACGCCTGACCACCAGCAACGAGCTCCTTGGCACTGGGGCATTTGCACGGGCCGTCGAGAAGGACGCGGACTACAGACAGGGTTATCTGTGCGGGATGATTCGGGGCGATGCGCACCTGGGGTCCTGCGAACGCAGGCGCGACGGACGAGTGCTGGGCCGCAGCCACATGTTTCGGCTCGCGCTGTGCGATGACGATGCTCTGGAGCGCACCCAGGAATATCTGCAGTGGTACGGTGTGCAGGCCAGCGGCTTTTTGCTCCAAGAAGCCGTTGGCGCCCGCCGAGCCCTGCACGCCATACGTGCTTCAGGTGCTGCCAGGGTGGAACTCGTCCGCAGCGCGATCGTGTGGCCGGCCGCGCCCACGAAAACATGGTGCGCCGGGTTTCTAGCAGGAATTTTCGATGCGGAAGGCAGCTACAGCGATGGCGCACTCAGGATCAGTAACAACGATCACCAGATCATCCGCTGGATCGTACGCTGCCTGAGCGAGCTCGATTTTCGGGTCACTGTGGAGTATTGGCCGCGCGTCGGCAGGCAGCCGATAGAGGTCGCGCGGCTCATCGGCGGATTGCGCGAGCACCTGAGATTCTTCCACACCGTGGATCCGGCCATACGGCGCAAGCTCAACATCGAGGGGCGAGCGCTCAAGAGCGACGCACGTCTTCGAGTCGTTGCGATCGAGCCGGTCGGAACGATGCGGCTCTATGACATCACGACCAGCACCGGTGACTTCATTGCCGAAGGTGTAGTCAGCCACAACTGCTACGCCCGCCCGAGTCATGCCTACATGGGACTCTCGGCTGGCCTCGATTTCGAGACGCGACTCTTCTACAAGGCCGACGCGGGCAAGGTATTGCAGAGCGAGCTTGCCCGGCCGGGCTATGTCTGCAAGCCCATCATGCTGGGAGCCAACACGGATCCGTACCAGCCGGTCGAGCGCCGCATGCGCATCACGCGCTCGATCCTCGAAGTGCTTGCCGCAACCCGGCACCCGGTCTCGGTCATCACCAAGAGCGCCTCGGTGCTGCGTGATGCCGACCTGCTTGCGGATCTCGCGCGGGACAATCTCACGACTGTCTCGATCAGTATCACGTCGCTCGATCCAGAAACGAAACGCACGCTCGAGCCGCGAGCCGCTTCCCCGCAAGCAAGGCTCATGGCAGTGCGCAAGCTTGCCGAAGCGGGAGTGCCGGTCGGTGTGATGGTGGCGCCCGTGATTCCCGCGATCACCGACCACGAGCTGGAGGACATATTGGAAGCCTCCGCTGCGGCGCACGCCGCCTGGGCGGGCTACGTCATGCTCCGACTGCCCTACGAGGTGAAAGACCTGTTTCGCGAGTGGCTCGCACAGCACCATCCGCAGCGAGCAGCGCACGTGATGTCCCTGATCCACGACATGCGCGGCGGGCGGGACAACGATCCTCGCTTTGGAACGCGCATGCGCGGAACCGGGCCGGTCGCAGAGCTGATCCGCAGCCGGTTCAAGGTGGCCTGCCGCAGGCTGGGCCTGGAGACGAGCCGGCGCATGCCGCTCGAAACGAAGCTGTTTCGTGCCCCGGCCGTCGCAGGGGCGCAGATGACGCTGGGATTCTAGAGACTCCGGAATTCCACTCAGCGCGGAACTGCCACCCAGCGCCCCTCGTCCAACCAGCGCGGTGGCATACTCAAGGCCAAGCGGCGCTGCGCTTCGCGGCAAGAAAAGGCGGCTGGCCGTTCCTCCTGCGTCGGTTCAGCTCCAGCCGGTTGAAATAGGCACGTTGCATGCGTACCAAGGTCTGTCTAGCTCTGATTGGCATCACCCTGTGGGCCGTCGTGGGCTGTGCGAGCCGGCAACCTGCGCCGTCGCCTCAGCCCTTGCAGCAAGTAGCGGGATCGGCGGGGACGGCCGGGGCGGCGACGTCGGCGAGATCGGCGACCCCCGCCGCCGGCACGAAATCGGGGGAAATGACGGGCGGCTCCCTGAGAGCGGTCGCGTCGGGGGCGTCGAACCCAGTAATGGTCGCGGTACCGCTTGCGATGGGTGCCACCACCTCCGGCGGTCACACCGGCAGCCACACAACGCGCGGGCTTCCGGCGCGCGGGGTTGAGGCGCGGGGGCCTGGGGCGGTCGGGGTTGAGGCCGGTAACGGCGCGACGGCGCACGAGGTTCCGGATGGCAGCGACGATGACATCATCGCACTTCGGCTTCGCAGGGCCGCCGAGAATGAGACCAACCCAGAGCTCAAGGGAAAGCTGTGGAAGGAATACGTGGACTATCGCAGCTATACGGAGCGGTGAGTCGCGTGTACGCGATCTGGAGACATCGAGCGTTAGGTTATTGCGTGGGAAGACCGATGATGGGGAGACGCTATTGCGTTATGTAAGAAAGCGAGCCTCTCGTTTCGCCACGGCGGCGTGCAATGCAAGCCGCGCTCGAGGGTGCCTCCAAAGCGGAGTTCGTGCCTGCGCGGAGATGGGGCAAAATGATCGACCCCGGAGCCTCTTTTGCTCCCCAGGTTACGGTCAAGAGTTGCAGGCTGGTGTGAATACATGACCGAAGCGGTGGCTTCGATTCAGGGACGGAAGCTCGCGGCGCGCTACACCCTGGTTGAAAAGCTGGGGGCCGGCGGGCAGGGGGAGGTTTGGCGCGCGCATGATGGCACGCGCGGCATCGACATCGCGCTCAAGGTGCTCAATCGCACTCAAGTGCGCGATGAGGATGCCTGGAAGGCGCTCGAGCACGAGTACGCGATCGCCAGCCTGCTCGACCACCCCGCCATCCTCAAAGTATATCCACCGGATCGGTCCGGCGACGTGATCGTGCTGCCGATGGAGCTCGCCTCCGGCGGGGACCTGCGCCGCCTGCGCGGCGCCGGCTTCCTCGAGATCATTCCGGTACTCCTCGAGGTCGCTCAGGCGCTCGAGCACGCTCACGAGCGCGGCGTGGTCCACCGGGATCTCAAGCCCGGCAACGTTCTGTTCGACGCGCGCGGTCGCGCCCGCCTCGCCGATTTCGGCGTCGCCGAGGCGGCCGCGATGAAGGCGGCCGCGCACGATCCGGGGACCATGGGCCCCTCCCGCGATACCAACACCAACAGGCAGGGGCTGTCGCCGTTCACCGCCAGCCCGGCGCAGCTGCGCGGCGAGCCGCCCAAGCCTGCGGATGACATCTACGGACTGGGTGCGCTGGCTTACGAGCTGCTCTCCGGTTATCCCCCCTACTACCCGCACTTCGACCGCAAGCGGGCGATCGAGGAGCCGGTGCCCGAGCTGGCGCCGACCCGGCAGATCCCGACATCGCTCGGCGCGCTGGTGATGCGCATGCTGGCCAAGGATCCCGCGGCGCGACCGGCTTCGATGCGCGAGGTCATCGACGAGCTCGACTCGGCGCTGAATTCAACCTTGACGTACGATTTCGACGCCATTGCCGACTCGCTGCGTGCGACATCGAACATCACTCAGCCGTACACGTTTGAAGGGGCCGACACGGAGGATGCGTCACCGCCTGCCAGGGGCCGCCCGGGCGTGCCGGATCTATCCGCGTTTTTCCGCACAGCCGGGCCTGCGGCCAACATGCCCGAGGGACCGCCCAAGGCGCCCGACTGGACACCGGGTTCCGGACTCGATCGACGCGCCAACACTGACCGGCGCGCGCGGCGGACCTCCTTCCTGCCCGATCCGGAAGTCCGCGCCTCTCGCTCAGCCAGCGAGGCCCGCAGCACCGCCCCGCGGCGCGAGCGTGCTGCCGACAGGCGCAGCGCGAGCGAGCCGCCTGCGATTTCGCGCGCGGGCCCCGCCACGCGACCGCGGACTGGACCGGCCGCGGTTGCCGAGACCCGTGTCCGATCCAACAAGCCCTCGGAGCCCCGAGCTGAACACGAGCTCGGATCGCCAGTCGCGCGGTCAGACGAGAAGGCCGGCCCGCGACACAGCATCCGGATCGACGCGGTACCTCCGAAGCCGGAGCCGCCCCGCAGCGCCTCTCAACACTGGCGCGCGATTCCGCTGGATGGCTTGCCGCGTCTGCCGCGCCTTCAGCCCATACGGCAGCGGCGCTGGCCATGGGTGCTGCTGGGTCTGATCGTCGGCGGCGCGGCCGCGGTGTATTTCTGGCTGCCCCAGATCGATCCGCAGGCACGGCCTCCGGATGTGTCTTCTCTGATGGCGCCGCTCGAGGCGGCGATCGCACCCCGTGGGTCGCAGAGGCGACCTGCCACCCCGGATGGATCCGGGAAGTCCGGGACACCCGCGTCCGAGGCTGCCCCCGGATCAGATTCCGCATCGCCCGTTACGCAGGTGGCGGAGCCGCGGGCGGCCCCGGCCAATGCGGCTACCAGCTTAGAGGCAGGTTTCCGGGCGCTTCGGCAGAATTTCGAGAGCCGGCTCGACATGCTCGACAGTCGTGGCGCGGGGGCCTGGGGTGGGCGGGACTTTGCGACGGCCAAGGCGCGGGGAGGAGAAGCCGATGCCGCGCACGATGCCGGCAATACCCGGGTTGCCTATGAGCGCATGATGGGCGCCTCGAAGATGCTCGACAACGTTGAAGCGCAGGCACCGCAGGCACTGGTCGCGCAGATCGCTGAAGGCGAGAAGGCTCTCGGGACCGGCCAGCAGGAATTGGCCGGTCAGGCCTTCAATCTCGCCCGCCGCATCGATCCGAACGATCGCCGCGCGTCCGACGGCCAGCGTCGCGCGCAGAACCTGGGTGGCGTACTTCCGCTGCTGGCGGACGCCCAGAATGCCGAAGCCGTGCACGACTACGCGCGCGCCGCTCAGGACTACAGCCAGGCGTTGTCGCTCGACCCTGCGAATGCGACCGCCAAGGCCGGCCAGGCTCGCTCGAACGCGGCGTTCGGCGATGACAGCTACGCGAAGGCGGTGGGAGCGGGTTTCGCTGCCCTGGGCGCCGGCCGCCTGGATGAGGCGCACGATGATTTCGTCAAGGCGCGCGCCCTCAAGCCGAATGGCTCGGAAGCGGCGGAAGGACAGCGACGCGTCAGTGCGGCTCTGACCGCGCGCGGCTTTGCTTCGCTGCGTCAACGGGCCGCGGGCCTCGAGGCTCAGGAGCGCTGGCAGGAGGCGGAGCAGGCGTACGAGGATGTTCTCAAGGCCGATCCTTCTCTCGCATTCGCTCAGGAGGGCAGGGTTCGGGCCGCCTCGCGCGCGGACCTGTCTGACCGGTTGCAGCAGCTGATCGACAATCCAGGACGCCTTTCCTCCGCGGCAACGCAGGAGGAAGCGCGCTCGCTGCTGCAGACCGCGGACGCGCAATCTCCATCGGGTCCCGTGCTGCGCTCGCAGATCGCGCGGCTCGAGATCCTGATGCCGGGCTACGACCACACGGTGCGCCTGTCGATGGTGTCGGATAACTCCACGCAGGTCGCGATCTCCAGCATTGGCTCGTTCGGCCGCTTCTCGCACCGCGAGGTCCAGTTACGGCCGGGCAAGTACACGGTGGTGGGCACGCGAACCGGCTTCCGCGAAGTGCGCCGCGAGATCACCATTGCGCCAGGAGAGGAATCCCAGACCATCAAGGTCAGTTGCTCGGAACCGATCTGAGTCCACACACCATCTGAGCCCACCGCAGCCATGACTCCGGGGATAGAGTGGCGACGGGTTCGAAGCGCTGCAGGCTTCCTCAGCGCCTCGCGTAAAGCGTGACCGGCCAGGCAGTGACGCACACCGGCAGCTACGCACAGGTGCGCGTCCGCGAGCCCGCAGGCGAGCGCATCCTGGGAGAAACCCCCACCATCGGCGGCCCGGGGGCGGACATAGTCCTGCCCGGCGCCGGGTCCGGCGCTGCCGTCCAGATTCAGCGCCGCAGTGGAGTGTGGATCGCCCAGCCCCTCGGTCACACCCCGATCAGGTTCGACGGAGCACCCCTCGAGACTCCCCGGGACCTGCAGCGCCACGATGTCCTAGCGCTGGGTGATGCGCAGATCATCGTCACCGACATGTCACGCACATTGCTGCGCATCGACGTTTGCCATCTGGTCGGCAATGCGACGGTGCCGCCCTCTGGAATCATCAGCTCTCTTTCGCCCGCCGGTGATGGTGACGAAGATGTCGAAATTCGCACGCGGGACGCGCCGGCGGCCGCTATCGAAGGGCGCCCGAACCTCCCGACACCCGCCCAGGCGCGCAAGCAGCGCCGTCACGCCGCCCTAGCGCTGATCGCGTGTCTCTTCATCGCCGGGCTGGCGTCGCGACTGGTTCCGGTCACACTCGACGTCGAGCCTGGCGATGCGCGCGTCCGGACGCCGGGCACGCTGCTGAGCCTTCATTTCGGAGAGCGTCTGTTTCTCCTGCCTGGCACCCATCTGCTGAAAGCCGAGCGCAACGGCTACGAGACGGCGCAGAGCACAGTGCGGGTCAACCCTCACGAGCGCATCAGCGTCCAGCTCCACTTGCTCAAGTTGCCAGGAACTCTGCAGATCGATACGGGCGGTGTTGCCTCTACAGTGAGCATCGACGGGATGGAATCCGGACAAGCGCCCGGCGCGATCACAGTACCCGCGGGCGAGCACACGATCGCGATCCGGGCACCTCGATATGTCGACTACATCGCATCCGTACGGATTGAGGGAGCCCTCGTGCGGCAGCGGATGCAGGTCGCAATGCAGCCTTCGTGGGGAACATTGCAGATCTCGGCCATCCCCGCCGGAGCGCTGATCAGCGTCGATGGCTCCGAGGCGGGGAAGGCGCCCGCGGTCGTCGATGCCCCCTCGGGTGTCAGGCGCGTGCGAATTTCCGCGCCCGGTCTCAAGCCTTGGGAGAGCAGCGTGGTCCTGCGGGCCGGCGAGGCGCTCAACATCGGTCCGGTCACGCTGGGTCAACCTGATGCTCATCTGCAGCTGCGCTCCGAGCCGCCCGGCGCCGAGGTGCTGATCGGCGGCACCCTGCGGGGCCGCACCCCTCTGCAGGCCGATCTGCCTGCCGGGATCCAACACGAGATCACCGTCAGCGCGCCTGGGTACGCGACCTGGACGAAGTCCGTGTTTGCCGAGCCTGGCCGCAGCGTGACTGTCACCGCCCGGCTGGAGGTGGTTGGCAGCCAGGTGACCATCGAGGGCGAGCCCGCGGGCGCCCAGCTCTTCATCGACGGTGTTGACCGCGGGCGAACTCCGCAGACGCTGCTGCTTTCCGCCGCCGAGCACCACATCGATGTGCGTCAGGAAGGACGGGTCGGGTTCTCCACCATCGTTATCCCCGCGCCGGGCCTCGATCGCTTGGTTCGCTACAAGCTCGGGTACGCCGAGCACTCGCTCGCACCGAACGAGGTGGCTACGACGCTGTACTCCCAGACGGGATATCAGCTTCGACTAATGCCGGTAGGTCTCCAGCCGGCGCGAACCGCAGAGCGGCAGAGGGCGTTGCGCGTTGCGCAGAATCTCTCGCCGGCCGAAGCCGAACGGGCTTTTTATTTTGGGGTGGCCGAGATCACCAACGAGCAGTTTCGCCGGTTTCGTCCGGGGCACGCCTCCGGGGCCGGCAGGAACCCTGCGGGGGCGGACGATCAGCCGGCCACGCAGGTGAGCTGGAACGAGGCGGCCGCCTTCTGCAACTGGCTTTCCGAGCAGGACAGCCTTCCGACGGCATATGTGAAGAGCCAGCAGGGTTACGTTCTGCGGCGTCCCATCACGATAGGCTACCGTCTGCCGACCGAGGCCGAGTGGGAATATGCCGCGCGCAATGCCACTGCACTGGGATTGCACGATCTGCCCGGACGACTGTCGGAGTGGGTGAACGACTATTACGCGCATGCGCCCGGTTCCACTGCCGGTAGCCCGACGCTCGGTTTCCGGGTCGCCCGCTATGCGCAGTGATCCTGCCCGCAGGCGGACGAAGGAGAGCAGCTCATGAAGAAGATCTGGCAGCCGATCTGGATCATGTGTGTGATCTCGCTGCTCTTCGTGGGGGCCGCGTTGGTCACTCTGCGGGCGGCGGCGCAAACGGCTTCGCCGACCACTCCGTCCTCACACCCGCCTCCCTCCGCGCCTGAGGAGTCGGCGACCATAACGGACGATCCAACCATCGCGCCGGACGCATCCGAATCCGCTGACCACAACGTCAGCTTTCCGACGGATATCTGAAGACTCCTTGCGATCACCCGACCGCAGATGAGCGCACTCGCTTTGGAGCTGGATGATCGCGCGCTGTCGCTGGCACGGTCCGGGCAATTGCTCGTGACCGCGCCGGGGGCCGCGTTCGTCGGCCCATCACCTGGGCGGGGGTTGCAGCCCTGGCGCTCTGTCCGAGCTCAACCCACCAACACATCCACGCGCCATCTGGGTGCCGTGTTGAGTGGCCTCGTTGGCGCGGATCGAGAGGCGAGTCTGGTTCGGGAGGGCTTGCGCCGACTGATCCCGGAGCAATCCCTCCTGGCCGGTGAGCGCATCTGGATTGCGGCGCCCGCCCGCGCGGAAGCGCGGGGTCTGGCTGCGGTGTTCGCGATTGCGCAGCAGTTATCGCTTCCGGTCGCAGGTTTCGTCGATGCGGCCACCGCCAGCGTCGCCGCACTCGGCCCGCCGCTCCCGGCAATCGTGCTCGAGCTCGGCCTGCATCATGCCGCAGCCACGGTAATCGACGTGGAGTCCGGGTACGCACGCCGACGCCGTGCCGTGAAGAGCGAAGCCGGCGGCCTGATCGAGCTCTACCAGGCCTGGCTGGGCCTCATCAGTGCCACGATGGTGAGGCGGACGCGCTTCGATCCGCTGCACGATGCGGCGATCGAGCAGGCACTCTTCGATGTGTTGCCCGAGCTTGCGCGTGAGGCCGTCAAAACGGGCGGGGCGACGGCGCAGGTCGTCAAGGGTGTCGAGCGATTCCAGGTCGAGTTGACCCGCGATCAGTTCGTATCCGCTGCCGAGCCCATCGCGCGCCGGGTCGCGGGACTCCTGCATGGACTGCGACCTGCGGGCGCTTCGCTCGCCATCGCGGTACCCGCGGCCGTAGCAGACCTGCCGGGCCTGCGTGAAGCGCTGGACCAATTCACGGGCTGCGAGCTGATCCGACTGGCTGAAGGCTTTGCCGCCACCGCTGTCTCCAGGCTCGAGCTGCCTGCTGGCGAGCCCGATCGGGAGAGCGTGCGCCTGATTCGTCGCCTGCCGCTGCTGCCGGGTATTGAAACGGCGCCGCCGATCTCGCGAGAGATGCTCGGCCGGCGCCCAGCCGGCGGGCAGGGACCACCCTCCCACGTGCTGTTCGGCGGCAAAGCATTTTCACTCGAGACGCTGCCGCTGATCGTCGGACGCACTTCCACGGTTGCGGACACGCAGCAACGCCACGCCGCCGCGGCATCGATATCGTTACCGGACGGTCTCGCCGGTGTCTCGCGGCGACATTGCACTCTAGCCCGTGACAATGGGGAGGTCGTCCTGCTCGATCACAGCACCTTCGGGACCTTCGTCAATGGCGAGCGTGTTGCAGAGCGCGTCCGCCTGCGTGCCGGTGACCGGGTCCGACTCGGCGACCCCGGGGTTGAGATCGAGGTGATCGCGGTGAGCGACGCCACCGCGACAGCCTGAACCCAGCTCCCATGTCCGAGCGGCGCCGTACCGTCGAAGTTTTCACGCTGTCGTTCCTCGACTGCATCTGCTGTGGATTCGGCGCGGTCATACTCTTTTACACAATCGTCAGTGCACAGGCAGGCATTCAGACGTTTCGGACCCAGGATGAGCTGCACGCAGAGGTGAACCGGCTCGAGGACGAAGTGCGCAGCGGCACCCGCGGCCTCACGGCCTTGCGCAATGAGCTCGCGCAAACCGAGAGCGAGACTGCGAGCGATGCGGCACGCAATCGCAGCATCGCCTCGATGATCGAGTCCCGGCGCGAACAGATCTCCACGTTTGACGCCACCACTCTTGCCCGGCGCCAGCGCATCGAGCATCTGAAGGTCGACGTGCGCTCTCTGGAGGAGGGCAGGAAGCGGCTGCAGGCCGGCAGCCTGGACCGCACGCCGCCGGGCCAACAGCTGAGCAGCTTCCGTGACATCGGCGGCGAGCGTCAGTACATCACCGGTATCCGGATGCGCGGCCAGCGCATTCTGATACTGGTCGATGCCTCGGCCAGCATGCTGCACGAGGATCTGGTGAGCATTCTGCGACTGCGCAATGCGGACGATGCCCAGAAGCGCGCGGCGGCGAAGTGGCGGCGCACCATAGATACCGTAACCTGGCTCGCAACGCAGATTCCGCCGACGAGTGACTTCCAGATCTATACGTTCAATACCCGGGCGCAGGCGCTGTTGCCGGATTCGACGGGAAAGTGGCTTGCCGGCGGCGACGTGGCGGAGCTGGCCAGCGGGCTCGCCAATCTGCGCGCCATCGTGCCGGCCGACGGTACGAGTCTCTACAACGCATTTGACGCGGCCCGTGCCCTGAGTCCCCTTCCCGATCAGATCGTGCTCATCACCGACGGGCTGCCGACCCAGGGGAAGACGGCGGGCAGCCGCAAGTACGTCGATTCTGCAGGGCGAATGCGACTCTTCGACGAGGCGCTCGCCCGGCTGCCCGGCGGGGTACCGGTGGATTCCATCCTGTTGCCGATGAAGGGCGATCTGCAGGCCCCGCATCGGTTCTGGAATCTCGCGCGCCAGTCAGGGGGCACGCTGCTCATGCCTTCCAAGGACTGGCCGTAAGGCCCTTCAGCCATGCCCCGGCGCCGCCGCAGTGTCGAAGTTTTCAGCTTGTCGTTCCTCGACTGCATCTGCTGCGGCTTCGGCGCCATCATCCTGCTGCTGGTCATGACCCAGTTCGCGCGTCCGGCGCAACTCGAGGACAGTCGCCGCGACCTGCAGGCGCAGGCGCGCGACCTGCAGCAGCAGCTGCATGCGATCCGCGGCGAGTCCAGCGATCTGGAGCGCCAGCTGCGAACCCGCATCGATCTGCGGGAGCGCGAGCGCCAGCAGCTCGCGCATCTGTCCGGAGATCTCAGCAGCGTTCAGGGGCAGTACTCGGCGAGCCAGGAGAGCGCCGCCGCGACCAACACCGTCGAGCGGCAGCTGGTGGCGACGCGGCAGAAGCTGAGTGCCGAGATGCTGCGCCTGCTCCGCGAGCAGGTGCGGCCGGTCACGGCGGCGGTCGGCGGCATCCCCATCGACAGCGAATACGTCATATTCGTGGTAGACACCTCCTCGAGCATGACCACCGCGCATTGGGATGCGAATCTGGCCATCATCGATGAGATCCTCGACATGTATCCGCATGTCAGGGGATTGCAGGTGATGAACGATCAGGGAATCTACATGTTTGCCGACACGCGCGGGCGCTGGCTCGAGGACACCCCGGCCGAGCGGGCGCAGATCCGCTCGCAGGCCCGGCACTGGAATGCTTTCAGCCAGTCCAATCCGGTGCCGGGAATGGAAGAAGCGATCCGGACCTACTGGGCGCCGGACCGGCGCGTCAGCCTGTTCGTGCTCGGCGATGAGTTCACCGGCAATTCGATCCAGGCGGCGCTCGATGCGATCGGTGCTCTGAACAGGCCCGATGCCAACGGGCGCCGGGTCATGCGTATCCACGCCATCGGCTTTCCGGAAGCTCCAGGCATGTCTGCCTACACGAGCATCCGCTTCTCTGCGCTCATGCGCATGCTCTGCGAGCAGAACAACGGCACCTTCGTCGGCCTGCGCCAGTAGGAGCTGGCGAATCGCTTCAAGCGCAGTTAATCTTCCCGCCAAACAGCATGGCAACTCGGAAACGTGGTCGGCCAACCCATACCCGAACCCGAATCACGGTCAGTGCTGCTCGCGGGCGCGAGCGGCTTCGTAGGAGGATTCGCACTCGATGCGCTACTCGATGCGCCCGACGTGACGCGCGTGTTTGCCGTGACGCGCCGTCCACTGGGCCGGGAGCATCCGCGCCTTGCGAACCGCATCGTGCAATTCGAGCGGATCGAGGCGCAGCTGCAAGGACTGGTCTGTCATGCCGCACTCTGCTGTCTCGGTACGACGATCCGGCAGGCGGGCTCGGAGCAGGCGTTCCGCAAGGTGGATCTGGAGGCCGTCGTGGCGTTCGCACGCGCGGCCCGGGCAGCTCAGGCTCGCCGTTTCGTCGTGGTGTCCTCCGTGGGCGCGGATCCCGGGTCGCGGAATTTCTACCTGCGAACCAAGGGTGAGATGGAGCAGGCTCTGGGCGGGTTGGGATTCGCATCGCTGGACATCCTGCAGCCCGGTGTTCTGCTCGGATGGCGTCGCGACATGAGGCCGCTGGAGTTGATCGCGCGATTGGCGATGCCGCTGGTCAATCCGTTTCTCGTCGGTGCCCGTGAAGCCTATCGTGGCATCCCGGCGCTGACCGTCGGTCAGGCCATGACCGGCGTGTTGCGTTCCGTCCGGCGGGGCATACAGCGGTACACCTACTCCGGGATTCAGGGCCTGGCGCGCATGAAGCCTGCACGTGCGCTTCCCAGCGGGGCGGCCGCGCCGGAAAAGTGACCGAGTTCACACCTGGCCTGCCGTAGTTGGGACCCGGATCGCCGAGGTGCGCTGAATTTTCCAATAATTGACGCAATCGCCTTCCGCCACCCGGTCCGCGTGACTACATTCGGCCGCGAAGGCCATCCCACGAGTTGCGACTGAAATGGATTGGACGGCGATCACCACCCGCATGGGGCGCCGCATCGCGGCCGCCATGGGGCTGTGTGGCGTTGTGCCCCTCGTCCTGTTTGCAATTGCGGCCGCCCGTGAGGCGGACACCGCCGGCGCTGCCGCGGCCGCAAGTCGGCTCTCGGGCGAGAGCGAGCTCTACGCCGACCTGATCAGAGCCCGTCTCGGCGTCGCGGAAACCGTCGTGGAGACCGCGACGGCGAATGCGGCGTCCGACAACAGCTCGGCGCTCAAGCGGCAGGTCGGCAACTCCCGCGTTTTCAAGTCCGTCGTCCTCGTCAACAGCGACGGGGTGCTGGCCGGCGGCGAGACCGCCCTGCGACCCAGCCCGACCCAGCTGCTGGCGCTGGCGACCGGCCAGACCGTCCTCATGGCGGTGAGCGTCGACGGACAGCTCACGGGCGTGTTCATGGCACATCATGTGAGCGTCGCGGGCGGCACCCGGCTGGCCTACTTCGAGCTCGCCCCCGACTGGCTGTGGAAGGAAATCGATGATCTGCCCGGCACTGCGCTCGCGGTAATCGAGACGGACGGGCGAATCCTGCACGGAGGCGGGACGCTGGCGCCGGATACCCGTCGCATGTTTGCCGAGCACATCCTGTCCTCCGGCGAGGGCGGTCTGCCGGACACCCTGACATGGCAAGACGGAGGTAAAGCCTGGCGAGGCGTGCTGAAGCAGGTTCCACTGACGAGTGAGCGCATCACGACCATCCCCTGGGGAGTGGTCGTGTACTCCGGCGAATCTTCCTTCTTCGCGCGCTCCGCGCGGATCTGGGCGCTCCTGCCGTGGGGGCTGATCGCTCTGACACTGTGTGTGTTTCTTGCGGACCGGTACATCTCGGCACGCTTTGCTCCCGCCTGCGCAGCGCTCCAGCGCGGTCTGCCGGCCTTGCAGCGCCGCCGATTCGAGGCGCTGCCTCTGACCGGGTCCGACGAGCCGCGCGAGCTGCTCGAGGCCTTCAACCGTTGCGCGGTGAGCCTCCAGGACCAATTCCGCGCGCTCGAAACACTGGGCGAGATCGACAAGCTGCTGCTGGGATCCGCCGAGCTCGAGCAGGTTCTCGAGGGAATCCTCTCGCGCGTCCAGACGGTCACGCGCTGCCACTGCGTCGGCATCACACTGCGTGATGCCGATGCGCCCGGACGCGGCCGCGTGTACCTGGCAGCCATCGGATTGAGCGGACTTCCGGTGTCGCGCGTGGAGCTCGACGACGACATGCTGACCACGCTGGCGTCGGTGAGTGAGGGATTGACCGTCGCGCGCTGTGAGGACATGCGGCACAGCTTTCTGCGGCCGTTGAAGGACACGGGGGCGGAATTCTTCTGGGTCTGGCCGGTCAATGTCGCGGACCGGGTCGAGGCCATACTGGCGGTCGGCTACCGGGATCCACCGGCGGCCGAGCCCCTCCTGGCGCGCAGCGGCAGTCAGTTTGCCGAGCGGCTCGCCGTAGCGCTGTCCAAGAGCGCCCACGACGAGCGCCTGTACCGCCAGGCGCACTTCGATCCGCTGACTTCGCTCCCGAACCGCATCCTGTTTCGTGACCGTCTCTCGCAGGAGATCTCCACCGCCACCGCAGGACTCAGCCGCGGCGCGCTCCTGTACATCGATCTGGACCACTTCAAACGCGTGAACGACTCGGTGGGCCACGGAGCCGGCGACCAGCTGCTCGGCATCGTCGCGCAGCGTCTGCGCTCATGCGTCAAGGAAGGAGACACGGTCGCTCGTCTGGGCGGCGACGAGTTCACGGTCATTCTGCGCAACGTTGCCGACCCGGATTCGGCGAAGACCATCGGTGAGCGCATCATCGAATCGCTGCAGCTGCCTGTGAACATTGGCGGCCGCGATCATTTCGTGTGCGCAAGCATCGGCATCACGCTGTTCCCCGACGACGGCTCGAACATCGACGACGTGATGCGCAACGCGGACATGGCCATGTACCGCGCCAAGGATCTCGGGCGCGGCTGCCTGATGTTCTTCGATCCGCGGATGAACAGCCGCAGCGTGGTGCCAACCGAGACCGGCCTGCAGCGTGCGCTGCGCCGCCGGGAATTCTCGCTGTTCTACCAGCCGCAGTTCAGCATCGGCAACGGAGCGCTCGCCGGGGTCGAGGCATTGCTGCGCTGGCAGACCGCACGCGAAGGCATGCGACACCCGGGCGAGTTCGTGCCTGCGGCCGAGAAGAGCGGCCTGATCGTGGACATCGGCGGATGGGTGCTCGAGGCAGCCTGCACGCAGCTGGCGAGCTGGCGCGACCAGAATATCGTGCCGCCACGGCTGGCCCTGAACGTGTCCGCGCAGCAGCTCAAGCAGGAAGAATTTCCGGGCGAGGTGCGCAGGGCACTCGACAAGTACGGATTGCCCGCGGCATGGCTCGAGCTGGAGTTGACCGAGAGCGTGTTTGCCGACGAGGCGGCGGGAGCGGCGCTCGAGCGACTCGCGCAGCTCGGCGTGCACCTCGCGCTCGATGACTTCGGTACCGGCTATTCCTCGCTGTCGTACCTGCGCCAGCACCCCATCGGCACGGTGAAGATCGACCGGACTTTCCTCGAGGATGTGCCGCAGAATCCGGCTTCCGCCACCCTCGTCGAGACGATAGTCGTCATGGCGCATGCGCTCGGCAAGCGCGTGATCGCAGAGGGCATCGAAACGGCGGAACAGCTCGAGTTCTTGCGCGAGCGCAGCTGCGACATTGCGCAGGGCTTCTACCTGTCTCGGCCGCTCTCGGCCGAGGTTGTAACCGAGTTGCTGCAGGCACGCGCCCAGTCGGGCAGCAGGGCGGGGACGATCCGCGAAGCGGGCTGACTCCCACCGCAAAGCTTCACGCCCAGCTTTCCAGAAAGCGACCCAAAACTGAGACGCGGGTCCGGATCGCGTCGCTGCGTTGAGACATATTGCGGACACACGCAATATGTGCCGCAGCGATGAGAGGCTGAACACAATCTGGACTCTTGACTGTCAGGCGCGACGCTTCGACACTTGCAGTCCGTGATAAGGGCAAACCCGTCGAAAGACGGGGACGCAAAGCTACCGGTCTAAAGGACGGATTCCTATGACGGCGGAGCTGCCACGATCGCGCACCGGGCGCGAGCGATTGCACTCCCTTCCCCACCGTCGAGACTCCGACTGTCCGGCCACGTAGCGGGCGTTACGCATTTGGTCCGGGGAAGGTCTCTATGACACCAACACCAAAGCTGACATCCGGCGCTTCGCTACGCGCCGATGCCACGGGGCAGCACGCGTCGGCAGAGGCGCAAGTCGGCCCATTCGTCTTGAATTTGTGCTCCTCCACGACGCCGATGGCGCTTCCGAAGGCGGAGGAGCCGGAGCTCGCACGCTTCAGCTTCTTTGTCAGCCGGCGATTCGAAGAGGGCCGCGAGCGGTTTCGTCTGCACATGGGGTATTTCGCGACTCTGTCCGAGGCCGAGGAATGGCTCGGCGCCGTGCGCGACATCTATCCCGGTGCCTGGGCGGGCGAGGCACCCGGCAAGAAGCTGCGTGAGCGGGCCGTTGCAGCGGCTGCAGCCCAAGCGGCGTACGCCGCGGGGCCTCCGCCGCGCGCCTCCGCAACGGTAGCCGGCCATGGTCCGTCTCCCGAGTCCACTGCGAGTCCGGCCCCGGCCGCCTTGAGTGCCGGCGTACCCGAGATCAATGTCCCAACCTTGCACGCCGCGGCACCGTCCGCGGCGCAAGCCGCGCCAGTCGTTTCCGCCAGCAAGGCCGCTTCGATTGTTGCGACCGACAGGGCCTCTGCGCCCGCGCCCATCAGCAAGCCTCCTGCTCAGGTGGCCGTGGGAAGGAGCGCGGTACCCGGTGCGGCTGCCAGGCAGGCTGCGGCGAAGTCTGTTCCAGAGGCGAAGGTCACCGCGGGGGCTAGGCCCGTCAAACCCGCTCCCAGCGTCATCCCGAGCACGGCGCCGAAGCCTCCATCGCTGGAAGCAGCGCGAAGCGCGCTGACAGCTTCGCCGCGCCCCACCGCAGTTGCCCAGGCACCTTCAAAGCCTGCCTCGGCGGTGACGGTCTCTGCGGCACGTGTAGTGGCTCAGGCGCCTCGACCACCGGCGTTGCCCGCTCGAACTCAGACCCGCGGAGTCCAAACGCCGAGCGCGTTGCCGCGCAGCGCGACCCCGCCAGCGCGCGGCAGCTCTGTTCCGCAGTCTGCACGTGCGCCGTCCCTGAGCACTCAGTCCTCGGCACCGTTGCGATCGTATGGAGGCAAGCCGGCGAACAAGCCTGCCCTGCCGAACTCCAATGTCCGGGAAGTGCTCGCCGCCCTGAGCGAATCGCCCGGAGAAGCCACTGGCGAAACGCGCCTGATGCCAGCGCCCCCGATGCCGAGCGTCGAGGCTGCCGAAGACGCTGTCTTCACCGACACGCAGGTGCTCAAGTTCCTGGAGACACGGCGGGCCGACGGCGACGCGGGCAGCCATGTCGACGCCGAGACTGGCTCGATCTCGCTGCTGAAGCCGGATGACACCGGGACCCGGCGCGCGTTGAAGCAGGCGGTCGTGGACAATGCTCCCGTCTCGTTTGCCGTGCAGCTGCAGTGGTCCGTGCAGCCCATCGAGCTGACGAAGGTCCCCCCGCTGGCGATCTTCAGCGCTTACACGTTGTATACAGTGGAGGGCAGCCGCGACGGGCGCCGATGGTATGGCCTGCGTCTCGGTTTCTTCACCGATGCGATTTCGGCGAAGCAAGTCGCCTACTACGTGCGCTCGGAGTTCACCTCCGTGGCGGTCGTTCCCGTGAGTCCGCAGGAGCGTACGCGGGCTTCGGACGCTGACAAGAAAGCGAGCGGGCAGGTCGGAACGCCCCGGAAGATTCGAGCGGAACCGGTCGAAGAATTCAAGCTGATCGACTCGGACCAGGTGCCGGCCAGCACCGCGGTCTCCATTCCGCGCAAGGCGCCGCAGTCGGGTGGTCCCAAGAACTCGGCCGGAAAGGCCGGGGCGAAGGGATCCTCGCGGGTGCGTGCACGCGAGCGTCGCGGACCGCAGACTCTGGAGGAAACGCTGGAGATCCTGGGCGCCAGCGAGCTCGAGATCGATACCGGGAGCGGCGAGACTCTCAACGAGAGTGGTGTTCGCCACCTGCGCGTCGAGGTGCAGAAGAACACGCCGTTCTCGAGGCTGCTCGAGCGGCTGACGGAGCGAGTGCGCAAGACCTGACCGCGCGTCCGCGCCTCACTGTATCGAGTACCGTGACCGTGTGAATACATTCCCCAGCGCGGGCGAAGACGCAAGTCCGCTCTGGGGAATGTATTCACCGGCCACGATCAACGGTGTTGCGGCCGAATGCCATATTCCCCCAGTCAGCATGACCTCGTTGGTTTGATGCGTCAAACCTTCCGGGCGCGCGATGGCTGGCCGCCCGCCCGGCTAGCCAAAGGTCAATGCGGCTTCGCCAGCATATGAAAGTCGCGGCATGTCAGGTCGGCGATTCGCCGGCTCACTTCTTGCCGAACAGCTTCTCGAGCTCCGACCGCGCTTTGTCCACTTCCGCCGTGTTGGGCGGCGTGTAAGCGGCGGTCCGCGGCTTGAAGTGATCGCAGAAATTCGCGTGGGTCTTGTCGTTGACTTCTTCGGCCGTGGGCTCGCGGCAGTGCTTGGCAACGCGCGTGTCGTAGTCCACACACATCCTGCAGACATGCAGCTCGGCCCGGCACTTCGGGCATTCTTCCAGTCGCCGCAGGGGCAGAGTGAGCTGCGCCAGGGACGCGCCGCATTTCCAGCAGATCAGATCGTGGCTCACGGGACCAGTCTACGCCTCGCGGCGCAGGCCGGTCTCGGCCCGGGTCCGCTCGCGCAGGAATTGCTCGAGGACCCGCCCGGTATGGGAGTCCTTCCTCATCTGCGCGACTTCGGCGGGAGTCCCCTGTGCGACGATGCGGCCGCCGCCGTCACCGGCCTCCGGCCCCATGTCCAGGATCCAGTCGGCCTCCGCCATGACGTCGAGGTTGTGCTCGACGACTACGGCCGTGTTGCCGGCATCGACCAGGCGATGCAGCACGAGAATCAGCTTCTCGACGTCCGCCATGTGCAGGCCGACGGTCGGCTCGTCGAGCACGTAGAGGGTGTGCCGGGGGTTGAGCTGCCGGGGACCGGGTCGGATCTCACCGCGCACCTTGGATAGTTCAGCGACCAGCTTGATGCGCTGGGCCTCGCCGCCAGACAGGGTTGGACTCTGCTGGCCCAGTGTCAGGTACCCAAGCCCAACGTCCTGCAGCAGCTTGAGTGCGTGATGCACGCGCGGATGCGCACGAAAGAACTCCACGGCGTCATCAACGCTCATGGACAGGACGTCGCCGATGCTTTTCTCGCGCCAAAGCACTGCCAGCGTCTCGGAGTTGAAGCGGCGGCCAGCACAGACGTCACACAGCACTTTGACGTCGGGCAGAAAGCTCATCTCGATCGTCTTCACGCCCTGGCCTTCGCAGGCTTCGCATCGGCCACCCGCCGTGTTGAAGGAAAAGCGGCTCGCGGTGTACCCGCGGATGCGCGCCTCGGTGGTGCCCTCGTAGATCCGCCGGATATCGTCCCAGAAACCGATGTAGGTCGCGGGGCAGGAGCGGGGCGTCTTGCCGATCGGTGTCTGATCAACTTCCAGCACGCGGTGGACATGCTCGAGCCCGCGGATCGCGCCGCATCCGATCAGCTTTGCAGCCGCTCCCCGGGCCCCCGCCGGCCCACGGCCGTTTCCGTTGCTGCCGTTTCGCGTGCCATGGCGGCGCCCGCGTGCGCCGTTGCCGTTACCTTCTGCGAGCAGCCGCTTGAGGTTCGCAAAGAGCACGTCGCGGGCCACGGTCGATTTGCCCGACCCCGAAACACCGGTCACCACGATCAGCCGCCCCAGCGGGATGCGCACGTCCATTCCCTTGACGTTGTGCAGGTCCACCCGATCGAGTTTCAGCCGCGAGGTCCGTTCATTGACCTCGCGCAAAGGTTGGGCGGGATGCTGGAGCGGCTCGCGGAGGAAACGGCCGGTAGTCGAGCGCGGGTTGCCAACCAGGTCAGCGACGCTGCCGCTGCCAACGACCTCTCCTCCCAGCACGCCTGCGGCGGGACCCAGGTCGAGCAGGTGATCGGCGCGCCGGATGGTTTCCTCGTCGTGCTCGACGACGACCAGCGTATTGCGCTGGCCTGACAGGTCGGTCAGCGCACCCAGCAGGATCTCGTTGTCGCGGGGATGCAGACCGATCGTCGGCTCATCGAGCACGTAGCAGACTCCCTGCAGGTTGGACCCGAGCTGTGCGGCCAGCCGGATGCGCTGCGCCTCGCCGCCTGAGAGTGTCGGCGCGGCCCGGTCGAGCTGCAGATAGCCCAGGCCGACCCGCTGCAGGAAGCGCAGTCGCGCCCGAATCTCCTGCAACAGGTCGCGCGCAATCTGCGTCTCCCGCGAGTTGAGTTTCAGCCGCGCGAAGAACTCGCTCGCACCGGCCACGGGCTCCGTGGAGAGTGATGCGATCGAGCGATCGCGGAAGCGCACATTGAGCGCGATCGGATTGAGACGCTGACCCTGGCAGGCCGCGCACGCCTCGGGCTCACGGCCCTCGAGGTCACCCCACCCAATGTCCTGTTCCACCTGCTCTTCATCCAGTCCCGAGGTGTCCACGCCGGTGCCGAAGCAGCTCTCGCACCACCCGTGGCGGGAATTGAAGGAAAACAGGCGCGGATCGAGCTCGGCGAAGCTTCTGCCGCAGGAGGGACAAGCGCGGCGTGTCGAGAATACGAGCACCTGGTCGGATTTCGGTCCGAGCACGTGCACCAGCCCCTTCCCGAAGTCCAGCGATCGTGACAGCGCCAGGTGCAATGCCGTGTCCGACCGGGCATCCACGTCGAGCTCGGCGACGGGCAGCTCGATGGTGTGCTCCTTGAAGCGTGAGAGCCGCGGCCACCGGGCCGTGGATGTGCTGGCGCCGTCGACACGAAGCCACTTGAAGCCCTTCTTGGCCGCCCACTTGGCGAGATCCGTGTAATAGCCCTTGCGCGCGAGCACCAGTGGGGCGAGCAGCGCGATGCGCTTGCCCTTGAAATCGCGCAGCAGGCGCGCGGCGATGGACGCGGCACCCTGCGGCTCGATAGCGACGTTACAGTCAGGGCAGTACTGCCTTCCGAGCTTGACATAGAGCAGGCGCAGGAAGTGATAGATCTCCGTGAGCGTGGCGACAGTGCTCTTGCGCCCGCCGCGGCTGGTGCGCTGCTCGATGGCAACGGTCGGCGGGATGCCGAAAATCGCATCGACGTCCGGCCGCGCTGCGGGCTGCACGAATTGACGCGCGTAGGCGTTGAGTGACTCCAGATAGCGCCGCTGCCCTTCATTGAACAGGATGTCGAACGCGAGCGTTGATTTGCCGGATCCGGAAACCCCCGTGATCACGGTGAACTTATCTCGTGGGATCTCGACATCCACGTTCTTCAGGTTGTGCTCCCGAGCGTTGTGGATGACGATGGCGTTACGTGCGCGCGCGCTCGTGGCCGGCCGGTAAAGCGCCGCAGGCTCTGCCACCGCCTGAGTTGCGCCCGCGGCGGGTTCGTCGCCAGGGACGCCGTCACTGGACAGCGCCTGCTCGTAGGCCGCCAGCGCTTGCCCTGTATAGGAGTCCGCACGCCTCGAGACCTCGGCAGGGGTGCCGGCGCAGACGATCTGTCCGCCGCGGTCGCCGCCTTCGGGACCCAGATCGATGATCCAGTCGGCGGCGCGAATCACGTCCAGGTTGTGCTCGATGACGAGCAGCGAATGCCCCGCGGCCAGCAGCTTGCGGAACGCCTTCAGCAGCTTGCCGACGTCCTCGAAATGCAGTCCGGTCGTCGGCTCATCGAACAGGAAGAGCTTGCCGCGATGAGTCGTGCTCGAAAGCACGGATCCGGCTTCGGCGAGATGTCCGGCGAGCTTCAGCCGCTGCGCCTCGCCGCCGGACAGGGTCGGCACGGGCTGACCGAGCTTCACGTACTCCAGACCGACGTCTGCAAGCGGCGCGAGACGCAGAGCTACCTCGCGCGAGTCTGCAAAGAAGGCCAATGCCTCACTCACGGTCATGTCGAGGACATCCGCGATGCTGGCGCGCCGCCCATCGGCCCCCTCCCGCTTGATGTCCAGGATCTCGTCCCGGTAGCGCCGTCCGTTGCAGTCCGGGCAGCGCAGGTAAACATCCGACAGGAATTGCATCTCGACGTGCTCGAACCCGTTGCCGCTGCATGCCGGGCAGCGGCCGTTGCCGGAGTTGAAGCTGAAAGTGCCCGGTGTGTACTTGCGCTCCTGAGCCGCCGGCTCTGCGGAGAACAGGGCCCGGATCGGGTCGAACGCGCCCACATAGCTCGCCGGGTTCGAGCGCGTCGTGCGCCCGATGGGGTTCTGGTCGACCATGACGACGTCGTCGATGAGCTCTGCGCCGCGCAAACCGACGAAGTCCCCGGGCGCCTCCGTCGGCTTGCCACGGTATTTGAGCAGTGCCGGATACAGGACGTCCTCGACCAGAGTCGATTTGCCGGACCCCGATACCCCCGTCACACAGACGAGGCGCTTGAGTGGAATCCGGACGTCTATGCGCTTCAGATTGTGCTCACTGGCCCCTTCGAGCTCCAGCCACCTGTTGGACCGGGCCTCCGCAACCACCTCGCCGGAGGGCAACGTGCCCGCATCCTTGCCCGCCTGATCACGGGCTGCCGGTCTGTTGGTGTGGCCAGACGGGGCGGCTCGGCTGGCTTCCGCGGGCAAACCGACAGTCCTGCGGCCACTGAGGTATTCACCGGTCAGCGATCCGCGGTTGCGGCGGATCGCGGCGGGGCTGCCGAAGAAGACCACTTCACCGCCGCGCTCGCCGGCCCCGGGACCGAGGTCCAGAATGCGGTCCGCCTCCAACATGATCTGCGGATCGTGCTCGACGACCACGAGCGAGTTGCCGGCGTCCCGCAGCTTCTTCATCACACCGATGACGCGTTGCATGTCGCGCGGATGCAGCCCTATCGAGGGCTCGTCCAGCACGAAGAGTGTGTTGACCAGCGACGTTCCCAACGCCGTCGTCAGGTTGATTCGTTGCACCTCGCCGCCCGAGAGGGTGCGCGATTGCCGATCGAGGGTCAGGTAGCCGAGACCGACATCGACCAGATAGCCGACACGGCCCCGGATCTCTCCCAGCAGCAGATCCGTCGCTTCGTCCAGAGGTTGTGGCAGGCGCAGCCGGGCAAAGAACTCCCGCACTCTTTCGAGGGGGAGCAGCATGAGGTCATGTATCGACAGGCCCGGCAAGGCCTGTCGGCTCTCTTCGCTCCACTGCACGTCCTGCGGGCGGAAGCTTTGCTCCCCGGCCAGGGCGGCATCAGCCAGCTCGCGGCTGCCCACCCGCCACAGAAGAGCCTCGGTCTTCAGACGCGCCCCGTCGCAAGCTCCGCATGGCGTATACGCGCGATAGCGGGACAGCAGCACGCGGACGTGCATCTTGTAGGCTTTCGTCTCGAGCCAGGCGAAAAAGCGCCTGGCGCCATACCACACGCCCTTGCTCCAGTCGCCCTCACCCTCGACGACCCATTTGCGCCGCTCTTCGCCCAGCTCGCGCCAGGGCGTATCCAGCGGGATGCCGCGCTTCTTCGCGAACTTCACCAAGTCGTCCTGACATTCGGCGTAGGACTTGGTTTGCCAGGGCTTGATCGCGCCGGCGCGCAACGACTTGCTCTCGTCGGGAATGACGAGACCGTAATCGATGCCGATGGTGCGGCCGAAACCGCGACAGCTCTCGCAGGCTCCGACCGGTGAGTTGAAGGAGAACAGACTCGGCGTCGGTTCCCGATACGACCGATCGCAGTCCGCGCAATGCAGCTGGCTCGAATAGCGCCACGTCTGCAGCGCACGAGGCGGATCGGAGTCGTCCACGACGTGGACGTTGACCCGGCCTTGTCCGACGCGCAACGCGGCTTCGAGCGACTCGAGTACACGGCCGCGTTCCGCGGCACCAGCCCGCAAGCGGTCCTGCACGACTTCGAGAATCAGGGGTGCCCCGGCAGAGCGCTTGCGCAGGCGCTTCCTGGCGGACGGCGTGGCGGCAGGCGCGCGGGCGGCACCGAAGAACCGCGTGTAGCCCTGTTTCTCCAGCAGTCCACGCACTTCCGCTTCCGTGAAATTGCGCGGCACGGGCACGGGGAAGCTCAACAGCAGCCGCGGGTCCCCCGCGGTGCGGGCGCGGTTGGCGAGGTCAACATAGATGCTGTCCGCGGTGTCGCGGCGCACCGGCTTGCCGCAGGATTGACAGAAAAGAGCGGCGGTGCGCGCGAACAGCAGCTTCAGATGGTCATTCAGCTCGGTCATCGTGCCGACGGTCGAGCGCGATGTCCGCACCGGGTTGGTCTGATCGATTGCAATCGCCGGCGGTATCCCGGTGATCGAATCGACCTGCGGCTTGTCCATGCGATCCAGGAACTGGCGCGCGTACGGGGAGAATGTCTCGACGTATCGGCGCTGTCCCTCCGCGTACAGCGTATCGAACACGAGCGACGACTTGCCCGATCCCGACACACCGGTGACGACAACGAGCTCCTTCAGCGGAATATCGAGATCCAGGTTCTTGAGATTGTTCTGGCGCGCGCCGCGCACCGTGATCGCGTCCTGCGCCTCGCGGGGCGGCTTGGCTGTCGCGACAGGCCGTTTGCCCGTCCGTGCAGCCTCTTCACGTGTGGCGGTCTCGTTTCGCGCAGTTGTCCTCATTCCATCACCTGATCGATAGGGAGCCGCCCCCGTCACAGACGGCAGGGCGCTGTAGCGCACGTGAATCCGATCGTGCGAACCGCACATTCTAAAGGATTTTTCCCGGCGGCCACGGGACCCGCCGGCCGCAGCCCCGGGGGTGCCCGGAAGGCCCCCGCGGCCGCCCCCGGCCGGGGGCGGGCCGGGTCCGATCGCCCGGGAACACGTCCTGAGCTTTGGGCCGGTTTGCGCATCCGCAAGGCCGACCGGCACGTATTGGCCTCGTTGGCCCGGATTGTCTCTGGTTTGCGTCGTTTCGCCGCGACAAACTCTGTGGCAGCGGTGCGCGTCGGCGTAGAATGCGCCCCGCAGAGCCATGAGGTCGCCAGGCCGGTGAGTATGCAGGCGTGAGGGGGCCGCCCTCAGGTGCGTGGGCGCCGGGCGGTTCGGCCGAGCGGCCGACCGGTTCGATTCAGGTCAACTTGCGAAACCCATCTTTAAACGTCCAGGAGAACTTCGAATGAACTCACGAAAGATGTCCAGCATCGCCTTGGCCGCCGCCGCCGCGGTGATGTTCTCGACGGCCTTTGCGGCAACCGCCAGCGCGGCGGACGCAAAAGTGAAGTGCGAAGGCGTCAACTCCTGCAAGGGTCAATCGGCCTGCAAGGGCGCGAACAACGCCTGCAAGGGCCAGAACTCATGCAAGGGGCAGGGCTTCCTCGAGATGAGCAAGGCGAAGTGCGACGCGGCCAAGGCCAAGGCCGGCAAGTAACGTTCGCAGCCTACAGTCTGCAGCCGGGCGTCTCCTGCGGGGGGCGCCCGGCTTGCGGCTCCTCCCATGGCGCTTCTCCGCCCTTCTCTCGGTTTCGGGCTCGGCCTCCGGGTTGATCACTACGAGGCGATTCTCGCCGATCGGCCGCCGGTCGACTGGTTCGAGGTGCTGACCGAGAACTACCTGGTGCCGGGCGGCAAACCTCTCGACTACCTGATGCGCATTCGTGAGCGCTACCGTGTCGCCATGCACGGCGTCTCGCTGTCGATCGGCAGCACCGCGCCGCTGGACCGGCTCTACCTGGCGAAGCTGAAAGCGCTGGCCGCGCGGGTCGAGCCGGAATGGATCTCGGACCATCTGTGCTGGACGGGCGTCGCGGGTCAGAACATGCACGATCTGCTGCCCTTGCCGTACACAGAAGAGGCGATCGACAACGTCGTGGAGCGGGTGAAGACCGTCCAGGAGATTCTGGGCAGGCGGATTCTGCTGGAGAACGTCTCCAGCTATGTGACTTACCGCGACTCGGGGCTGACGGAGTGGGATTTCCTGCGCGAGATCGCGGAACGCGCCGATTGCCTGATCCTGCTCGATGTAAACAACATCTATGTCAGCAGCGTCAATCACGAGTTCGCGCCGCTCGATTACGTGAACGCCATTCCCGTGGAGCGGGTCCAGCAGTTTCACCTTGCCGGACACGAGAATCACGGCGACTATCTCATCGACACCCACGATCATCCGGTTCCGGATCCGGTGTGGGAGCTCTACGGCGCGGCGGTGCGTCGCTTCGGCAACGTATCCACCATGATCGAGCGCGACGCGAACATCCCTCCACTGGAGGAGTTATGCGACGAGCTGAATGCGGCGCGCATCCTGGCGGAGCGTACTTTGGCCCGCGCGGCGTGAGCCGGACAGTGCCGCGCAGCGCGGCCATCAAGTGACGAGGCTTGCGCACATACAGGACGCATTCCAGCGCTTCCTGATCCAGGGTGACCGGGCCGTCGAGGCCCACATCGTCGGGACCGCACGCGTGCCCGTGGCAACCCGGCTCAGCATCTACGGGGATGGCTACCGCTCGCGCCTCATCGAGGCGCTGCAGACGAACTTCCCGGTGCTGGCGAATCTGCTGGGCGAGAGCGATTTCGCGACGCTCGGCGGGCGCTACGTGGACTCGCACGTATCGTCCTTCTCCTCCATCCGATACTACGGCGACCGGCTGGCGGATTTTCTGGCCACTGACGCAGAGTACTCGCAGGTGCCGCTGCTCGCCGAGCTGGCGAGCTGGGAGTGGGCCATGGCGGCCACATTCGATGCAGCGGACGTGACGCCCCTCGACGTGGGTGCGTTTGCCCAGCTTGCGCCGGAGGAGTGGGCCCAGCTGCGCTTCGAGTGGGCATCCTCCGTGCGCGTGCTGCAGCTCGGCTGGAATGTCCCGCAGCTCTGGAAGGCGGTCACCGAAGGGACGGACCGGCCCGAGCCCTCTGTGGCACCGGAGCCACCGAGCTGGCTGCTGTGGCGAGACGACCTGCAGATCTTCTTTCGCCCGCTGGCGGATGACGAAGCAGCGGCCATCGAAGCCTCGCGCAACGGTCAGACCTTCGGGGAGCTGTGCGTTCTGTTGTGCGCACATCTCACCGAGGACGAGGCTTCGCTGCGCGCGGCATCATTGTTGCGGGGCTGGGTGCAGTCCGGCCTCATCGTCGGCGCGTCGCGGTCGCCTTAGGAGTTGCACATGTCAGCGCCAGTGTGCGGCAACGTGTTGGAGATGATCGGCCACACGCCACTCATGGCGGTGCGCCATCTGGACGCGGGACCGTGCGAGCTGTTTCTCAAGCTGGAGAATCAGAATCCCGGCGGCTCCATCAAGGATCGGGTCGGCCTGTATCTCATCGAGGCGGCCGAGCGCGAAGGGAAGATCCGCCCGGGCGGCACCCTCATCGAGGCGACCGCCGGCAACACGGGCCTGGGCCTGGCGCTGGTTGCCGCGCAGAAAGGCTATCGGCTGCTGCTGGTCATTCCGGACAAGATGAGCCAGGAGAAGATCTTCCATCTCAAGGCGATGGGTGCCGATGTGGTGCTGACACGCTCCGATGTCAGCAAGGGCCACCCGGAATACTACCGGGACGTGGCAGAGCGGCTCGCGCGTGAGACCCCCGATGCCTACTACGTCAATCAGTTCGGCAATCCGGCCAACCCGCGGGCGCACGAGGAGACAACCGCACCGGAGATCTGGGAGCAGACCGGCGGGAGGCTCGATGCGGTGGTCTGCGGCGTAGGCACCGGCGGCACCCTCACCGGGCTGTCCCGCTTCCTTGCGCGCAAGGCGCCCGCCGCGCAGATCGTGCTGGCCGACCCGGCAGGCTCGGTCCTGGCCAGCTTCGCACGGACCGGCCAGATTCCCGCCGAGCGCGGGGGCTGGCTCGTGGAAGGCATCGGCGGGGATTCGATACCGCCCGTGGCCGACCTGTCACGCGTCGGCTCCACCTACACCATTGCGGATGCGGAGGCCTTCCGCACCTGCCGCGACCTGCTGCGCCGGGAGGGAATCATCGCCGGCACGTCCACCGGCACGCTGCTCGCTGCGGCGCTGCGTTACTGCCGCGAGCAGAAATCGCCCAAGCGGGTCGTCACATTCGTGTGCGACAGCGGCAACAAGTATCTCTCCAAGGTCTACAACGATTATTGGATGCTCGATCAGGGATTCATCGAGCGCGAGCGCTTCGGCGATCTGCGCGACCTGATCGCGCGCCGCCACTGGGAGCATGCCGCGGTGACGGTCAACTCGACCGAGCCGGTGCTCGCGGCGCTGCGTCGCATGAAGCTCTACGATGTGTCGCAGCTTCCGGTGATGAAGGAGGGGCGCATCGTCGGGATCGTGGACGAGGAAGACATCCTGCTGGAGGTCTTTGCCAATCCGGACCATTTCAACGAGCCCGTCACGAAGGCCATGGCGAGCGGGCTCGTCACCGTGCCGATCGACGCAACGCTCGCGCAGCTGATGGAAATCTTCAAGCGCGGCATGGTGGCGATCGTCGTGAAGGACGGCGAGTTCCTCGGACTCGTCACCCGCATCGACCTGCTCAACTGGCTGCGCCGCCGCACCTGACATCCGATATGAAACAAGACTCCCCCGACCAGCACTTCGCCACACGCGTGATTCACGGCGGCCAGCGACCCGATCCGCTCACCGGCGCGGTGATGCCGCCGATCTACGCGACCTCCACCTACGTGCAGGCTAGCCCGGGAGTGCACAAGGGCTACGAATATTCGCGCACCGCCAATCCAACGCGCGATGCGCTGCAGGCGGCGCTCGCCAACCTCGAAGGCGGCGCGGCCGGGTTTGCCTTCGCCTCCGGCCTGGCCGCAACCGGCACGGTGCTCGAGCTGCTCGACAGCGGCTCGCACATCATCGCGATGCACGATCTGTACGGCGGCAGCTACCGACTGCTGGAGAATGTCCGCAAACGATCCGCAGGGCACGATATCTCGTTCGTGGACCTTACCAATCCGGCAGCGCTCGAAGCGGCGTTGCGCCCCAGCACGCGAATGGTCTGGGTGGAGACGCCCACGAATCCGCTGCTGAAGCTCGTGGATCTCGGCGCGGTTGCCCAGATTGCGCGCCGATGCGGCGTTCTCAGTGTCTGCGACAACACGTTCGCGACCCCCTATCTGCAGCGACCGTTGCAGCACGGATTCGACATCGTGGTTCATTCCACGACGAAATATCTCAATGGCCACTCGGATGCCGTCGGCGGCGCCGCGGTGGTCAGGGAGGACGATTCCCTGCGAGAGAGGCTCGCCTACCTGCAGAATGCCGTGGGCGGGGTCTCCGGCCCCTTCGACTCATTCCTGACATTACGGGGAATCAAGACGCTCGCGCTGCGGATGCAGCAGCATTGCTCAAACGCCGAAGCCGTCGCCGCCTTCCTCCAGACTCACCCTCGGGTCGAGACGGTGTACTACCCCGGGCTGCCGACCCATCCACAGCATGAGCTGGCCAGACGGCAGATGCATGGACGGTACGGCGGCATCGTGACGGCAGTCCTGCGCGCCACCCTGGACGAGACACGCAGAGTGCTCGAACGGTGCGAGCTGTTCTCACTCGCCGAAAGTCTGGGCGGCGTGGAGAGTCTCATCGAGCATCCGGGTCTCATGACGCACGCCTCCTTGCCGGCGCCGATGCGTGCTGCCCTGGGAATCAGCGACGGCCTGATCCGGCTATCGGTCGGGATCGAGCATCCGGATGACCTGATCGAGGATCTGCGTCAGGCACTGGAGTGACGGCGCGAACCTGGCTCCGTCTGCTCCACGACCGAGTGCCATGCCGCGATGACGTCCTCCAGCGGAATCTGATCGACCCGCATGGATCGCGGTGGCCCGCCGACGCCCGCGGCCGGCGACCCGGCCGGACTGCGTGGCAGCCAGTACTGGGCGGGCTGCGCTCCGAACAGCACGACCACGGGCAGGCTCAAGGCCGCGGCAGCGTGCGCCGGGCCGGTGTCCACCGAGATCATGCTGTGCGCAACCTCGCAGAGGGCGAACAACTCGCGCAACGAGCCGCTGGCGACCGCGAGGTTGGGCAACCTGGCGGTCGAGCGTATCTCTTCCAACATCGGCACTTCTACGCTGGAGCCGCACAGCAGCAGCATCGCGTCCGGACGGCACGCATGCACGTGCTTCAATAGCGCCACCCAGTTTTCCAGCGGCCACCACTTGTCATCCGTATTGAGTCGCCGCGAGCGTGCGCGACGCCAACCCATCGTGCGGTGATTTCCCGGCTGCACGAGAACGAGGTCCCGGCCGTGCCAACCTCGAGTCTTCAACCACGCATCACGCGCGGTGCGCTCGTGCTGCAGGATGTGAAGACGCGGTCCATCGATCATGGAGGACGGGGGTGACCGATAATCGGTTGCCGCCACGCTGTCCGGGGTGCGTTGCCCAAACCGGACGAGGCGGTCCGCGAGATGCTCCGGCGAGACGGGAGGCTCGTCAGCCAGAAACAGGCAGCGTCTCGAATCCACGCCACTGAGGCGCAGCATCCTGCGGATTCTCGGGAGCTGCCGGTAATGTGCTTCGCAGACGTAGATCGGGCCCGGATGAGAATCGCGCAACGCCCGCCGAACGGGTCCCCAGGCACCATCGAGCAGGAACGGCACATGGCGGTGGAACGACCAGACGCCGCACACATCAGGATGTCCTTGATACATCACGGAGGTCCAGGAGCCCGTGCCGATGACATGGCACGGCAGACCGTAGCGCGCATGCAGCAGATTCAGCGCTGGGGTGAGCATCACCATGTCACCGAGACGACAGAAGTAGAATACCGTCGGTCGCACGGGTGCTGCGGGTGTCGGCCAGACAGTCACGGGATGCCGGCTTTGCTCGTCAGGTAGACCGCGAATGTCCCCAGCCAGTGTCCACCTTCGTAGTGCTCGCCCGTCACGGCCGGCAGGGACTGTGCGCGGTGCCGGTCCGCCGCGGCGAGCAATGCCGAGCGGCGTGGATCGGTGGAGCTCAATCCGTGAGCGATTCCCTCGAGCATCCAGGCGCGACTGAGGTTGAGACCATCGATGTGCGCCAGCTTGGGATCGGCCCGGTCCGTGACGACACCCGGCGGCAACCAGTCCGCCGTGCCGCTCGTGGGAATTTGCGGCATGAAGCTTTTCAGCCACGAGGCGAACGCAGACGGGTCGAGCACCCGGCGCATGAAGTCCGCTTCTGCGAGGCATGGCGAGAGAAAGTCCTCGCCCGAGGGCTCATAGGTCAGCGGACAATCGCGGTCATGCCCATAGAATCGCTGCGCGGCATCCCTGAGCAGCTCGCGCATTCGCGTCTCCCCGGCGATGCCAGCCCAGTCCCACATCAGCCCGAAGGAGAACGCTGTCTGATCGTGCTCGCCGATCCGGATCGGATAGTGCAGCTTGGGAATCCAGCTCTCGAGGCGAGAGGCGGCTCGGGCCTCGAGCGGCGCCAGTGCGGCAGCCCATTGCTTTGCCTGGGGATCGTTCCAGCCGCGTAGCTCGGCCGCCAGCTTCAACAGCCAGGACAGGCCGTATGGCCGTTCAAACGAGGCGCGATCCTTCCCGGTGATGTACGTCACCTCGCCGGCGATATTTTGCGGTGTCAGGCTCGTACTGAGAGCCGCACGCGCACCCGCTGCGAACGGCGCGTCCGGAAACATCCGCAACAGCCGCACGAGCAGCCAGTGGCCGTGTACGTCGGAATGCCAGTCGAAACATCCGTAGAAGGCCGGAGTCAACTCGTGAGGAGGGAGCGCGTCCGCGCTGCTTTCCATCACGTGCGCGATCTTGTTCGGATACTCCTGGTGCAGGCACTGGAGGGCGAGCCCTGCGAAGCGGGTGGCAGCCGCCTGGTCGAGCGGGGTGGCTGCCAAACCGGGCGCGGTCGTCGGGGCGGGTGACGCCGCCAATCCGGCTGGCGGCGCGGCGCACGCGATGATTGCCAGCGGCAGCAGTACGCGGACTCGGAATTGCACGGCCTCTCCAATGACCGCCGGCTGTCGCCGGCGACGAATGTTAGCGCGGCGCGGATCCCGTACCTAAGAAATCGCCACGCGCCCGGCCGCCGCAGAAAAGCACGCGGCGCCGGCGCGAGGTGCGGTGCAGGCCCCGAGGTTGCGCAGCTCTGAGGGGTCGCCGAGCCTTCGGTACTCGGAAGCGCTGCGCGGTCCAGGCGTGGGCTGGATCCGCAGGCGCTCTGGGAGCGATCCTTGCTTTGCGTCGCCGCTCACGGGAGAACGAGCATGGACATCGGATTCATTGGCCTTGGGAAGATGGGGAAGGCGATCGCCGCACGCCTCGTACAGGCGGGTCATCGGGTGCGAGTCTGGAATCGCTCCCCGGGGCCGGTCCGGGAACTGAGCGCGGCGGGCGCCGAGGCTGCCTCGCAGCCTGCAGACACCGCTCGCGCCGATGTGCTCATGACCATGCTCGCGGACGATGCAGCGACGCGCTCCGTGCTGCTCGACCAGGGTGTGCTCGATTCGGCCGCCCCCGGGTTGATCCATATCAGCCTGGCGACCATCTCGGTGGCGCTCGCCCGGGAGCTCGCCGAGCAGCACCGCAGGCGCGGGATCGCGTACGTCTCGGCGCCGGTCTTCGGCAGGCCCGAGGTCGCTGCCGAAGGCAAGCTCAACATCGTTGCAGCAGGCGAGAGTGCCGCCATCGCCCGCGCGCAACCGGCACTCGCGGCGATCGGGCAGAAGGTCTGGCCGGTCGGCGATCGCCCGGAGTGTGCCAATGCCGTCAAGATCGCCGGCAACTTCATGATCGCCAGCGCCATCGAGGCCATGGGGGAAGCGGCGGCGCTGGTCCGTGCTCACGGCATCGGGTCGCGGGAGTTCCTGGAGATCATGACCGGTACGTTGTTCTCCGCACCTGTCTACAAGGGCTACGGGGCGATCATCGCCGCCGAGCGTTACCAGCCGGCCGGGTTCGAGGTCACACTGGCGCTCAAGGACGTCCGGCTCGCGCTGTCGGCCGGCGAAAGCGCCCGGGTCCCCATGCCCTTCGCGAGCCTGCTGCGCGACCATCTGCTGGAGCTCATCGCCACTGGTGGTGCGGACGATGACTGGGGCGCGCTCGCCCGTCTCGCGGCCGAGCGCGCCGGGCTGCCGCGCGAGCGTTAGAGCAGTACGCGCCCCTCGGCGAGGCGGCGATTTCGTTACACTCGCCCGCTGCAACCTGCCGGGAGCTTGATTGGCCAACGCCGAACCGGGCGGCGCACTCGCCCCCGCCCCTGTCTCGTTCGCCGCCCTGCGACATCCGGGCTTCCGGATGTACTTCGTGGGCACGGCGACGGCGATGCTCGCGGACAACGTCGAGCACGTCATCAGCTACTGGGCCATCTTCCAGAAATTCCATTCGCCCTCGCTCGGCGGAGTGGCGGTGATCTCTCACTGGGCGCCGTATCTTGCCCTGTCGATCTACTCGGGGGCGCTCGCCGACCGTTTCGATCCCAGACGGATCATCCAGGTCGGCATGCTCCTGTTCATGAGTGTGTCGATCGCCTGGGGTGCCCTCTTCCTGACGGGATGGTTGCGTGAGTGGCACGCCTGGGTGTTGCTGATCGTGCACGGCCTGGCGGGCGTACTTTGGACGCCCGCGAGCCAGCTCCTGCTGCACGACATCGTGGGTCCCCAGGAGCTGCCCAGCGCCGTGCGCCTGGGCGCGACCGCCCGCTATCTGGGGATGCTCACGGGCCCCGCGGTCGGCGCGGGGTTGCTGCTCGCACTGGGTCCCGCTCACGGCATTCTGGTCAATGCGCTGATCTACCTGCCGATGCTGCTGTGGCTCTGGAAGGCTCCCTACGGGCCCAAATTCCGCACGGGGCAGACTCCCCGCCCCCGCGAGCTGCGGGGCTTCGCGGACTTCATCCCGGCCTTCCGCAGCATCCGCGACAACCCCACCGTGCTGTGCATGATATTTCTCGCGGCCCTGGCGGCGCTCTTCGTCGGCAATGCGTACCAGGCTCAAATGCCGGGTTTCGCGGCGGATCTGGGCCATGGAGATCCGGGCGTCGCCTACAGCATGCTGCTCGCAGCTGATGCAGGCGGGGCACTGACGGCCGGATTCGTCCTCGAGAGCCGCGGGCTGCTGCGTCCTGCGCCGCGCACCGCCTTGCTGCTGGCGATGATGTGGTGCACCTCACTCGGGATCTTTGCGCTCGTGCGCCTCTACCCGCTCGCTTTGGTGCTGCTGTTCGCCGCCGGCTTTCTCGAGCTGTCCTTCAACTCGATGGCGCAGGCGCTGGTACAGCTCAACGCGCCCGCGGCGGTGCGCGGCCGCGTGATCGGAGCCTATTCGATGGCATCGAGCGGCATGCGCACGTTCAGCGGACTCACCGTCGGAATTGCGGGCGGCCTCATCGGGATTCACGGCTCGCTGGCGCTCAGCGCCGCCGCGCTCTTCATCGCCATCGCCACTCTCTTCTCGTTCACCGCGCGGCGGTAATCCGCGTGGACGCGTCGCCATTGTCTGGGCCAGTCAAGCGCCCGTGAAGCGGCTACCGGGAGGGCGCCGTCAGGGGACGGGCTCGGGAGACACCACGGATGTCGGCAGATGCGCGGCCCGCCAGCCCTCGATTCCGTCCGGGAACCAGTACACGTTGCGGTATCCATATCGGATTGCCCGCTTCGCTCCATTCCAGCTCAGCCAGCAGCGCGCATGGCAGTACACGACCAGCGGCCGGCTCAGGTCGTTGCCGGTCGCGGCCGCGAGGCGCTCGCGATAGTAGTTGTCCACTTGTGGGGGGGCGGCACCCAGCCCCGCGCCGGGGATCCAGATCGCCCCGGGGATGCCCTGGTGGGGCAGGGGAAGCCAGGGGGTCGAGGCGGGCAGGTTCTCCGGCCGCCGCGGGGCGCTCGAGACGTCCACGATCACCGCGTGCCCACCTTTCAACAGGGCAGCGAGCCTGCGGGCGTGAATGACCTTCCCGCCGCTCAAAGTGTTGGGGACGGGGCTGTTGACCGGGCCGGTCCAGAAATCGGCCGGCTCCGGGGCGGCCGCCCGGGCGAGGCCGATCGCCAGCATGCCTACCGCGAAGCCGAGCCGCCCCATACTGCGTTTCCCGGAAAGATCAGCTGCCCGGCAGATCGAAGCTGTGGTTGAACGTCGTGTTGTTGCTGTCCAGTGCGACCACCTTCATCTGCCCCTTCTCATGCGGCACGAAGCCGAAGGTGATGACCGGATCGGTGCTCAGCGAGATGTCCGCATCCATGTGGAACACCTGACCGCCGTTGTAGGTCGCATCGATGGTGCGGATGAAGCGCGCGGGAGTGTAGAAGCGCGTGATCTGATTCATCTGCATGCCATTGAAATTCGGGTGGCGGATCATCAGCTGTGCCTGCACCGGCTTGCCGGCGCTGAAGGCGCTCAGCAACCGCAGCTTCATCCGGCCGATGTCCTGCAGCGCGGCGGCATCATCGGAACCGGCGGGCGCCGAGCAGCCGCCGGAGGCCTTCACGAATTTCGTCGAAGCGTACAAGTGACCATCGGTCGTCTCGGCAATCGCATGGATGTTGGTGTACTGATTCACCCGCACCCGCAGCTTCAGGTCGTGCGGGTCGGCCTTCGGCCCGAAGACGAAATGCGCGGCGAGCGGCGCCGGATTGTCGTCAATGATCAGGTACACCCCCTTGACGCCATGATTGCCGGAGATCTGCAGCTCGACAGGCACCAGGGCCGCATCCAGGGCACGCGGCGGCGCGTCCACCGAGATGATTCCGCCACCATCCTGGATCTGACGGTGCGGAAAGATCGATTCCTGCAGCTGCTTCCAGCGTGCACCGCGATCCGCGTCCTCATCGTCGGCGTGAGCGGCAAGCGGCAGGACGGCTATCGCCAGGCAGGCCACGGCGGCGGCCTGGGCGTGACGGATCAGTCCCATTCGAGCTCCTTGTAGGCTCTGGTGACGTTGTGGCCGTTGTAGTCGTCGAAAAGTTTCCACCGGTCTCGCTCGGACTGGGCCACGCTCCCGACGGCCTGATTGATATCCTGCCCTCGGGCGATGGCCTGGCGGGTCTCGCGCTGCAGGAGCTCCAGATAGCGCTGCAGCGGCTGGGCTGCCGATGGCCAGTCTACGCTCGCGGGGCCATGACCGGGTACCGCCCGGCGCGCACTCACGGTTTTGAGGCCCGCCAGCTCGTGCAGCCACCCTTTGAGGCTGCCGTCCAGGGACGGCACGCGCTCCGCGAAAACCAGGTCCGAGGCCAGCAGGGTACCGGTCTGCCGGTCGAGGGCGGTCAGGTCGCAATCGGAGTGGGCGATGCCATGAGCGGTCAGCTCCAGCACGCGTCCGCCCAGATCGATCGGGGTCCGATCGTGCACCAGGAGCGTCGGGACGATGATCGGTCCCGCACGACCCTTGCCCAAAACCTGCTCCAGGCGGGACCGATAGTACTCACCCCGCAGCGCGAGCGCCTTGGGCAGGCCCGCATGGCCCACGAACTGCGGCTTGTCCTCGCTGAAGGCCCCCGCGCCGAAAATGTGGTCCGGATGGACATGCGACAACACGACATAACGGACCGGCAGATTCGTAACCTGCCGAATGGCTGCGCGCAGGCGCGCGCCATCCGCCAGACTTCCACCCGGGTCGAAGACCGCCACCGCATCCCGGCCGACGATGAAGCCAATGTTGGCGATCGCGTCGTCGTTCCCGGCCGTCACGTCCTCATCCACGCCACGGCGGATGTGGATCCCGGGCGCCACCTCGGTGGTGCTGAAAGAGCGTCCGTTGCCGGTGGCAGCGCGGGCCAGACCCGACAGAAACAGGGCACTGCCGCCGAGCAGGACCTGTCTGCGCGACCAACTCGAGCTCACGCAGCCGCCTCCATGCTCGCTTTCACTTCGCGAGCCGCCCGCAGACCACTGCGAATTGCGCTAGGCACAGTCGCAGCGTCTTCCTCCGTAGCCTCGCCGGCAAAGAACAACGTCTGTGCTAGGGGCGCAGCCAGCGAGCGCCGTGCGCTGCCGCCACCTGCCAACACGTAACTGTAAGCACCCCGCGCCAAGGCATCGCGCTGCCAGTTGTGCAGGTAGGACGCTTCCAGCTCGAAGGCCCTGGCCACTGCGCTTCCGAAAAGGCCCGCCAGGCTGTCGAGCGCTTCCCGCACGATCTGCTGAGTAGGATGTTCCGACAGGGTCTCTGCCCTGGGTCCGCCCACCCATGCAGTCAACAATGGCGTGCGCAGGGGCAGAGACGTCCAGAACGTCGGGAAGGTGGTGGCCGGCGAGTGGAAGAACGAGGCATCCCGGTACCGACCGTGATCCAACTCCTCCCAAAAGGCCTTGCGGAAGCGCAGGCCGAGCTTCAGTACCGGGCCGGATGCCAGTCCCGCGAGCGCTTCGCGCTTGGCCTCCAGCGCAGGGACGAATTGCACTTCGTCCGCCTGGAGTACGCCCAGTGGCAACGTCACGATGGCGCGGGCAGCGCGCGTCGAGAAGGGCTCGCCTTGCACGCTTGCCTCGATGTCCACCGCCCCTTTCGCCCAGCGGATCCGACGGACCGGTGTCTGCAGCTGCAGCCGGATCCGGTCCCTGCCGAGCTCGCCGGCCAGGGCGGCAACGACCGAGCTGTAGCCGTCTGCGGGCCGGAACTGAAGGTCATCGAGCATGCCGCCGGAGCCCCACTCGCGCGCCACAAAGTGTGTGCTCACCCGAGAGGGGTCCGCGGCATCGAAGCCTTCGACGAACGTCCGGGCCAGCTTGCAGGCCTCCGTCGACAGGCCCTGCCGGAGGCTCTGGTCCAGGAAGCTTGCGAAGGGAATGTCGGGCTTTTCCAGCGCGCGCGAGCGCTCCAGCGCAGCCCGGATCGCTTCGAAAAGATCGCTGCTGCGCGTTTCCAGTTGCCCGTTCCGCAGGTTCCAGCGCGTGCCCGAGATAGCGAGCGCCGCCTTGCCGGCCGCCTGCAACAGGCCGAGCGTTTCGGGTATGCGTCCGTGAATGAACTCGGCCCCGAGCTCGATAGGCGCCGTCAGGTCGGGCTCGTGCCGCGTCCACACGCGGCCGCCGACCCGATCGCGTGCCTCGAGAATCAGGACCGAGCAGCCCGACTGACGCAGAGCGCCGGCCGCTGCGAGCCCCGCCATGCCCGCACCGACTATCACGACGTCCCAGGAGTTACCCGCCATGGTGCCTCATCCCGCAAGTGCCATACCAGGATTGAATAGAATGGGCCATGCCTGCTCCACTTGCACAGCGGATTGTCCTCGCGGCCCACCCCTCCTCGCCCAGTGAGGCGATCGGCGGTCTGGAGGTGGATGTGCGCGCCGGGGCCGACGGAGTCCTGACGCTCAGCTACGTTCTGTGGGGTGACATGACACGAATCCGCCTACCGGCCGCGGAGGCAATCGCAACAGAGGATTCCCGTCGCGCTGACGGACTGTGGAAGCACACTTGCTTCGAGGCCTTTCTGGCACGAGCCGGCTCGAGCGAATACTGCGAGCTCAACTTCTCGCCCGCCGGACAGTGGGCCGCCTATCACTTCGACAGCTATCGTCAGGGAATGCGTCCGCTCGAGCTCGGCGCTGCTCCACGGGTCTCGGTTCGTCGGGCGCGCGAGCGACTCGAGCTCGACGCTCACGTGAGGTTGCTGCCCGCAGATAATACGGATCACATGAAGCTCGCGCTGTGTGCCGTCGTGGAGGAGGAGAGTGGTACGCTCCGCTACTGGGCGGCGCGACATCCCACGGGCAACCCCGACTTTCACCACCCGGACGGATTTATCCTCGAGCTGACAGGTTGCTCATGAAGTTTGGAATCGATCGTCTGCTGGATGAGCCGGAGCTGCGCCGGCCGCTGTCGGGCCGGCGCGTCGCGCTGCTCGCCCATCCGGCCTCCGTGACGCGCAACCTCGTGCATTCCCTCGATGCGCTGTGCGCGCTCGGTGACACGCAGGTCACGGCGGCCTTCGGTCCCCAGCACGGGCTGCGCGGCGACAAGCAGGACAACATGGTGGAGTCCGCCGACTTCCAGGACCCGGTGCACGGCATTCCCGTGTTCAGCCTGTACGGGACCGTTCGCCGACCCACCCCTGCAATGATGGATACGTTCGATGTGCTGCTCGTTGATCTCCAGGATGTGGGCTGCCGGGTCTATACATTTGTCACGACATTGCGCTACGTGCTCGAGGAGGCGGCCAAACGGCGCAAATCGCTGTGGGTGCTCGATCGGCCGAATCCCGTCGGGCGACCGGTGGAGGGTCTCACGCTGCGACCGGGCGGCGAGAGCTTTGTCGGTGCGGGCGCTATGCCCATGCGCCATGGACTCACTATGGGCGAGCTTGCGCTGTGGTTCGTCACTCGGCTGCGGCTCGATGTGGACTGCCAGATCATTCCGATGGACGGCTGGGAGCCGTCGGCCGAGCCCGGGTATGGCTGGCCGACGGGGCGACGGACATGGGTGAATCCGAGTCCGAATGCGCCCGGCCTGGGGATGACGCGCTGTTATCCGGGATCGGTGATGCTGGAGGGTACGGCTCTCTCCGAGGGACGCGGCACAACCCGTCCGCTGGAAGTGCTCGGTGCGCCCGACCTGGACGCGGGCGCTCTGCTCGCCGAGATGCGGGCGATTGCGCCGGCCTGGCTGCGCGGCTGCCGGTTGCGACCGTGTTGGTTCGAGCCGACCTTCCACAAGCATGCGGGGAAGCTGTGCGCCGGATTCCAGGTACACGTGGAGGACTCGGCGTACTACGATCACGAGGCCTTCCGGCCCTGGCGGCTGTTCGCCCTGGCTTTCAAGGCATTGCGGCGACTTCGCCCGGACTACCCGATCTGGCGCGATTTTCCCTACGAGTACGAGACGCAACGCCTGGCGATCGACGTGATCAACGGCAGCGACCTGCTGCGGCGGTGGGTGGATGACCCCGCAGCGGTGCCGGGGGACCTTGATGCGCTTGCGGGGCCGGACGAGGCGGCCTGGGCTCACGAGCGCTCGGGCGTGCTTCTCTACTGAGCGGTCCTCGCGGCGCGGCGTGCGCCGATGAGGATTCGACTGCTTGCGACGCTCACCCTGCTGGGACTGAATGGAGGTATCGCCATGGCCGCGGACCACACGGCCGCTCACCTGATCCCGCGCAGCGCGCTTTTCGGCAACCCGGTGCGTGCCCAGGCGCTGCTCAGCCCCGATGGCCGCTACATCTCCTTCCTCGCACCGCGGGATGGCGTGCTGAATGTCTGGCTCTCGCCGGCGGCTCACCTCGATCAGGCGAAGCCCATCACCAACGATCGCAAACGCGGCATCCGCCAGCACTACTGGGCGCAAGACAGCCGGCATGTGCTCTTCCTTCAGGACGAAGCGGGAGATGAGAACTGGCGCGTCGGCAGCGTGGACGTCGAGACCGGCAGGCAGATCGAGCTCACGCCGCCGGAGAAAGTGCGCGCGGAAGTGGTCGGCCTCTCGCATGAGCGGCCGGACGTGGCGCTGATCGCCCTCAACGAGCGCACGCCCGAGTATCACGATCTCTACGAGATCAACATTGCGAGCGGCGAGCGCCACCTGGTCGAGCAGAACGATCAGGAGTTCGCAGGGTATCTGGAAGACCTGCAGCTTCGCCCGCGTCTGGCGGTGAAGACCCTGCCCGACGGGGGCGGCGAGATTTACCGGCGCACCGGGAAGGGGTGGCAAAGCCTGCTCCGGTACGGCCGCGACGACAGTCTGACGACGCGGCCTATCGTGGTCGAGGAAGCCGGAACCGCACTGCTGCTCAGCTCCATCGGACGCGACAAGGCTGCCCTCGTACGGGTCGATCTCGACAGCGGCAAGCAGAGCTTGCTGGCGCAAAGTGATCAGGCCGATGTGTCCGATGTCTGGCTCGATCCGCGAACACGCGCGCCCCAGGCCTATGGCGTCGAGTATCTGACATCGCGAATCGAGCCGCTCGTGCCGGCCATCGGCCGGGACATCGAGCGGCTGACCGCGGCGCTCGGGCCGCAGTTCGATGTCGTGAGCCGCTCGCTGGATGACACGAGGTGGGTCGTCGTCGTCGATGATCCGCAACATGCGAAGTCGAGTTACCTGTACGAGCGCGGCAACGGGCACATCAGCAAATTGTTCGATTCGCGGCCCGCGCTCGACGGCGCGCCGCTGCAGCCGATGAGGCCTCTGACAATCCACGCGCGGGATGGTCAGCCGCTCGTCGCATACCTGACACTGCCACCCGGCGCCAGCAGCGGCGCCGCCGGCCAGGGCGGCGGACCGTTGCCGATGGTGCTGGATGTTCACGGTGGACCGTGGGCGCGGGACAGCTACGGCTTCAACCCCGAGCATCAGTGGCTCGCGAACCGGGGTTACGCGGTGTTGTCGGTAAACTTTCGGGGCTCCACCGGATTCGGCAAGGCATTCATCAACGCCGGGGATCACGAGTGGGGGCGCAAAATGCAGACCGACCTGCTCGATGCGGTCGACTGGGCGATCGGTCAGAACATCACGAGCGCCGACAAAGTCGCGATCATGGGAGGCTCCTACGGCGGCTATGCAACCCTGGTTGGTCTGACGCAGACACCGGACCGGTTCGCGTGCGGCGTTGACATCGTGGGTCCATCGAACCTGGAGACGCTGTTGGCTTCCATACCGCCCTACTGGAAGGCGTACTACGAAGACATGGCGCGGCGCATCGGCGATCCTCGCACGGCCGAGGGGCGCCGTCTGCTCGAGGAGCGCTCGCCCCTGACCCATGCCGACCGGATCGCCAGGCCGCTGCTCATTGCACAGGGGGCCAACGACCCGCGCGTGAAGCAGGCGGAGTCGGACCAGCTCGTGGGGGCCATGCACGAGCGCCACCTGCCGGTGACCTACGTTCTGTACCCCGACGAGGGCCACGGCTTCGCGCGACCGCAGAACCGTCTCTCGTTCTATGCGGTGGCCGAGGGTTTTCTGGCGAAGTGCCTGGGAGGACGCTCCGAGCCCATCGGGACCGACTTTGACGGCGCCAGCCTGCGGGTGAAGGCCGGTGCGGGGGACATTTCAGGCCTGCAGGAGGCCCTCGCCCGGCTCGAAGCCTCGCCGGAGGCCCGGCAGCACCCCGAGTCCGTGCAGGGCGACGAGCGGCACTAGCGCCCCGAGTCCGTGCAGGGCGACGAGCGGCACTCGCGTCCGGAGTCCGTCCAGGCCACGAAACGGCATCCGCATCCGGGTCCGTCCAGGGCGACGAGCGGCACTGGTCCAGTTCTGGTGTAATCCCGGGCGTCACCATGCACGCCGCACCGGACATCGCAGGCTACCGGAAGTACTGGGCCGAGCGCTTCGGCACGGCCCCCTATTTGCCCATGTCCCGCGGCGAGATGGAGGCTCTCGGCTGGGACAGCTGCGACATCATCATCGTGACGGGCGATGCCTATGTGGATCACCCGAGCTTCGGCATGGCGATCGTCGGGCGGGTGCTCGAGGCCCAGGGCTTCCGCGTGGGCATCATCGCGCAGCCGGACTGGCGCAGCGCGCAAGGCTTCGCGGCCCTGGGGCGCCCGAACCTGTTCTTCGGGATCACGGCCGGCAACATGGATTCGATGGTGAATCGCTACACCTCCGATCGCCGTATCCGCAGTGACGATGCCTACACGCCACAGGGAAAAGGTGGAGAACGACCGGACCGGTCCGTCATTGTGTACGCGCAGCGCGCTCGTGAGGCGTTCAAGGACGTGCCCGTCATCATCGGCGGAATCGAGGCCTCGCTGCGGCGCATCGCGCATTTCGACTACTGGTCGGAGAAGATAAGGCGCTCGATTCTCCTCGACTCGAAGGCCGACATGCTCGTGTACGGCAACGGTGAGCGGCAGATCTGCGAGATCGCACACCGGCTGGCGGCCGGCGGCACCATCGAGTCGATCACCGACGTGCGAGGCACGGCGTTCGTGCGTCGGGGCTCCCCGGAGGGCTGGATCGAGGTCGACTCGACTCATCTGGATGCTCCTGGTCCACTGAATCCACCCATTGACCCATATGCCATGGAAGGCGAAATGCGACAGCCCTCAGCGGACGGCCCTGCGCGTGCGCAGGCATCCAGCGATGCGCTGCCAAGTGGCGAGAAGGTGGTGCGCTTCATCCGGCGCGTTCGCAATGCGGATCGGGATCACAGCGTCATCCGGATGCCCTCGCACGAACAGGTGTCCGCCGACCCGGTGTTGTATGCGCACGCCTCTCGCATCCTGCACATGGAGTCCAATCCCGGCAACGCGCGCGCTCTCGTACAGCGACATGGCGATGTGGATGTGTGGCTCAATCCGCCGCCTCTGCCACTGAGCACCGCGGAGTTGGACTGGGTGTACGAGCGGCCGTACAGCCGCCGCCCGCACCCGGCGTACGGCGCCGCCACGATCCCCGCCTACAAGATGATCCGCTTCTCGATCGCGATCCAGCGGGGCTGTTTCGGGGGATGCACGTTCTGCTCGATCACCGAGCACGAAGGCCGCATCATCCAGAGCCGCTCCGAAGACTCGGTGTTGCGCGAGATCGAGGAGGTCCGCGATCGCGTGCCGGGCTTCACGGGCGTGATCTCCGATCTGGGCGGCCCCACGGCCAACATGTACAGGCTGGCGTGCAAGAGCCGCGAGATCGAGAGCGCCTGCCGCCGACCCTCCTGTGTGTACCCGGGCATCTGTCCCAACCTGAACACGGATCATGCGCCGCTGATCCGTCTGTACCGCCGCGCGCGGGCGTTACCGGGCATCCGTAAAGTGCTGATCGCTTCGGGGGTTCGCTACGACCTCGCGATCGAGTCGCCGCAGTACGTGCAGGAGCTGGCGCAGCATCATGTGGGCGGATACCTCAAGATCGCTCCGGAAGCGATCGCGGAAGGACCGCTGTCCAAGATGATGAAGCCCGGAGTGGGGGCCTACTACCGCTTCCGGGAGCTGTTCGACCGCTATTCGCGCGAAGCGGGCAAGGAGCAGTACCTGATCCCGTATTTCATCGCGGCGCACCCGGGCACCAGCGACGAGGATATGCTCGAGCTGGCCCTGTGGCTGAAGAAGAACGGCTACCGGGCCGATCAGGTCCAGGCCTTCCTGCCTTCGCCGATGGCCACGGCCACTGCGATGTATCACTCCGGCAGGAATCCTCTGCGGCGGATCACGCGAACGGGCGAGGAGGTGCGGGTGCCGAAAGGATTGAGAATCCGGCGACTGCACAAGGCGTTCCTGCGCTATCACGATGCAAACAACTGGCCGGTTCTGCGCGAGGCGTTGCGTCGGATGGGTCGCGCGGATCTCATCGGAAATGGCCGCCATCAACTCGTGCCCGGATTCCAGCCTCGCAACAGCGACGCTCCGGAAGAACACAGCGGAGCGCAGCCAGAGGGCCGGGGCGCGCAGCCACAGGGCCCAGGCACGCGGCCGCAAGGGCGTAGTCGAGGTATGCAGCCGCCGAGCCGACGCCCGCCGGCGCAGGCGCGTCGCCACCCCAGCGCGACCGCCCCGTCGCGTCCGTTTCGCACGCAGCATACCGGATTGCCGAAAGCTCCGCGCAGACCCCGATGAGCAGTTGGTCAACACATCGCTGGATCGGATGCGTCTTGGCAGTAGCCTGTGCTCTGCCGATCGCGCGCGCGACGACGGAACAAACACCGCCCGCTGCGCAGGGGCGCGAATCGGTTGCCCGCGAGTCGGTTGCGCAGGCGCAAGAGGCAGCTGCGCAGGGGCGAGGGTCCGTTGCGCGGGGGCAAGAGGCAGCGGAGCAGGGGCGAGGGTCCGTTGCGCAGGGGAGAGGATCAGTTGCCACCGTGCTGGAGGTCACGGGCGCGATCGGTCCGGCGACCTCCCGATACGTCGTGCATGGGATAGAAACGGCCGAAGCCAACGACAGTCGCCTGGTGATCCTGCAGATCGACACGCCCGGCGGGTTGGACACTTCGATGCGCGACATCATCCGCGCCATCCTCGCATCGTCGATTCCGGTGGTCGGTTATGTCGCCCCACCCGGGGCGCGGGCAGCCAGTGCGGGTACGTACATTCTCTATGCCACGCATGTCGCAGCAATGGCACCGGCTACCAACCTCGGCGCCGCCACACCCGTATCCATCGGCGGAGAGTCCGCGCCGTCTCCGGAGCCGGAGCACAGGCCCGAGGCGACAGATCACGACAAGGAGTCGAGCTCCGGCAAGGATTCGACAGCCGGCAAGGAGTCGGGCTCCGCCAAGGAGTCGAGCTCCGGCAAGGATTCGACTACCGGCAAGGAGTTGGGCTCCGGCAAGGAGTCGGGCTCCGCCAAGGGCTCGACTTCCGGCAAGAAGCCGACTGACGGCGGGTCGAAGGCGGAGGACCGAAAGGGATCGCAGCCGGAGGACCGAAGCGGATCGAAGCCGGAGAGTCAGAGCGATCATCCGGTGGAACCGGTGCCCTCATCGGCCATGGAGCGCAAGGTGATCAACGATGCGGTGGCCTACATCCGCGGTCTGGCCGAGTTGCGCGGCCGGAATGCCGACTGGGCGGAACAGGCGGTGCGCGGCGCCGCGAGCCTCTCGGCCACGGCCGCCCTGCGGCAGAAGGTGGTGGACATCGTGGCGCGCGACGTGCCCGACCTGCTCGATCAGCTCGATGGACGTGAGATCAAGGTCGCTAACAGGACGCAGACGCTGCAGACGCGGGCGCTGACCGTCACCTACGTGAAGCCCGACTGGCGGATCCGGCTGCTGTCCGTGATCACGCATCCCACCATCGCCTACGGCCTGCTGCTGATAGGGATCTACGGGCTGCTGTTCGAAGGGTACAATCCCGGCGCCGTGTTTCCGGGAGTCGTCGGAGCGATCTCACTGCTGATCGCGCTGTTCGCCTTTCAGCTGCTGTCGGTGAACATCGCGGGGCTCGCACTGGTGGCTCTCGGAGTCGGCATGATCATCGCGGAGTTCTTCTTTCCGGCATTCGGCTCACTCGGCCTGGGAGGCCTCGTGGCGTTCGTGGTCGGCTCGCTCATTCTGTTCGATACGGACACCCCCGGCATGAGCATCGGGCGACCGTTGATCGCAGCGGTCGCCACTGTGGGCGGCGGCGTCATCCTTGCCATGGCGTGGCTCGCCGGCCGCTCACTGCGCCGCCCGGTGGTGACCGGGGCGCAGGCCATGATCGGCGAGCCCGCCGAGGCGCTCGAGGACTTCGCGGGCAAGGGACGCGTACGCTATGGCGGCGAGTTGTGGAATGCGCGCACCGAGGGTGCACAAGTGCGCTCGGGACAGATGGTGCGGATCAAGAGGGTGGATGGTCTGACCTTGTGGGTCGAGCCCATCTGACACAACACCTCGAGGCCTCGAAGCGGAGATCGTCATGCCGTACGGAATAGTAGTCGTCATTCTGATCCTCCTGTTCATCTTCAGCACCATCCGGGTCCTGAACGAATACGAGCGGGGCGTGATGTTCACGCTAGGCCGGTTCACGGGCATCAAGGGGCCCGGCGTCGTCCTCGTGTTTCCGATGCTGCAGCAGCTGCGCAAGGTCGATCTGCGCGTCATCGTGCTCAACGTGCCGAAGCAGGATGTGATCACCCGTGACAACGTCTCGGTCAAAGTCAACGCGGTGGTGTATTTCCGGGTCGTGGATCCCGGCAAGGCGATCATCCAGGTGGCCAATCCGTTCGAGGCCACCAGCCAGGTGGCGCAGACCACCCTGCGCTCGGTGCTCGGTCAGCACGAGATGGACGACCTGCTCGCCCAGCGCGACAAGCTGAACGCCGATGTGCAGCGGATTCTCGATCAGAACACCGAGGCGTGGGGCATCAAGGTGTCGAACGTCGAGATCAAGGACGTGGATCTCGATGAGAGCATGATCCGGGCGATGGCCAAGCAGGCCGAAGCCGAGCGCACGCGCCGCGCGAAGATCATCCACGCGGAAGGCGAGAGCCAGGCGGCCCAGATGCTGGTGCAGGCGGCCGAGTCGCTCGCGCGCCAGCCGAGCGCGATGCAGCTGCGCTATCTGCAGACTCTGGCGGACATCTCTCACGAGAAGACGCAGATCATCGTGTTTCCGCTGCCGCTCGACCTGATCAAACCGCTGTTGAATCCGCACACCTGATGCTCGTTGACAGCCGAGTCCTGGACGGGCGGCGCACTCTGGCCGCCGCCGGCCTGCTGCTCGCCGCGGCGACCGTCCTGGGCGCCCTGGGAGCGCACGCGCTGAAGTCACAGCTGTCACCCGAGCGGCTTGCCACATACGACACCGCCGTGCGCTATCACTTCCTGCATGCGCTGGGCCTGCTGGTTGTCGGAGCTCTGCTGCGAACGGTGGACACGCCGTTGTTGCGCTGGGCGTCCGGGTTGCTCGTCGCCGGCATCCTCCTGTTCTCCGGCAGCCTGTATCTTCTGAGCTTCGGGCTCTCGCTCGGAGTTCCGCGCATCATCGGCATGGCCACTCCACTCGGGGGGCTGGCCCTGATCACCGGCTGGATCCTGTTTGCCGTGGCGATGCTACGGCCGTAAATCGTGAAAGGCTGACCATGTATCGACGATCACCCTGCGCCGGCCTGCTGCTGGCCCTTGCCGCGTGCACCCATACACCCTCCGGCCCGGCACCGGCCACCCCGGCCCCACAACCGCCCCCGGCAGCGGCAAACAATGCCCCTCCCGCGCAGATCGGCCAATGGGGCCTCGACCTGGGGGCGCAGGATCCAACCGTGAAACCCGGCGACGATTTCTATCGCTACGCGGACGGACACTGGCTCGACAGCACACAGATTCCGGCGGACCTCACGAGCTGGAACGCATTCACGCAGCTCGCGGAGAAGGCCCAGCACGATCTACGCAGCATTGCCGAATCACTGCCGGCTGATGCCCCGGAGGGCAGCACGGAGCGCAAGGTGGGCGACTACTACCGCGCGTATCTGGATACCGATGCGATCGAACGAGCGGGGCTGGCGCCTGCGCAACCAGGCCTGAGCGCCATTGCCAGTGCACGCAGCTACGAGGATCTGGCGCGACTGATGGGACGGCGCGACCTGTCGCTGCGCTCGCCGCTGCGACTCCTGATCATGACCGACCAGAAGAATCCGGACCGGTACATCGTGACGATCACCCAGAGCGGCCTGGGGCTGCCCGATCGTGACTACTACCTCAAGAACGAGGCGGTGTACACGGAGCTGCGCGCGAAGTATGTGGCGCACATCGGGCGCATGCTCGCGCTCGCGGGCGACAAGAGCGCGGCCGATGATGCCAAGTCGATCCTGGACATCGAGACGCGCATCGCGCAGGACCACTGGCCGGCGGCCAAGCGTCGCGAGCGCGATCTGACCTACAACCTGCGCACGCGCGCGCAGCTCGAGCAGCTCGCCCCCGGCATTCCGTGGCAGCCACTGCTCGCCGCGCAGGGACTCGAGTCGCGTCCGGAGTTCGTCGTTCGCGAGCTGGATGCCATCCAGAATCTGGCCGGCCTGTTCCGCAAGATCCCGGTCAAACGCTGGCGTGCGTACTTCGAATACCACTATCTGGCGGAAGTCGCCAAGGTTCTGCCGAAGGCCTTCGACGAGGAGCACTTTGCTTTTTACGGCCACATTCTCAGCGGGCAACCGCAGGAGCAGGAGCGCTGGAAGAGCGCCGTCGACGCGCTCGATAACGATCTCGGCGAGGCTGTCGGACAGCTGTACGTGCAGCGCTACTTCCCGCCGACGGCCAAGGAGCAGATGCAGGCGCTCGTCGAGAACCTGCGCGCCGCATACGCCGTGCGCATCGAGAACCTCGCCTGGATGAGTCCTGCGACCAAGAAGGTGGCGCTCGAGAAGCTGGCAGCCTTCCATCCCAAGATCGGCTACCCGGACCGCTGGCGCGACTACTCGGCTCTGGAGATCCGCGCCGGAGATGCCTTTGGCAACCTGATTCGCGCCCGGGTGTTCGACTGGCAGCGCGAGTTGAAGCGGATCGATCAACCCACGGATCGCGGCGAGTGGGGGTTGACGCCGCAGACGGTCAACGCTTACTACAACGCGACATTCAACGAGGTCGTCTTCCCGGCGGCCATCCTGCAACCGCCGTTCTTCGATCCCAACGCCGATCCGGCTGTCAACTACGGTGCGGTGGGCGGTGCCATCGGCCATGAGATGGGGCATGGTTTCGATGATCAGGGCGCGAAGTCGGACGCGCGGGGCGTGCTGCGCACCTGGTGGCAGCCCGAGGATGAGCAGGCGTTTCACAAGCTGGTGGAGAGGCTGGCAGCGCAGTACGACGGTTACGAGGCGCTGCCCGGATTGCACGTCAACGGACACCTCACGCTGGGGGAGAACATCGGCGATCTCGGCGGTCTGAGCGTCGCGCTCGAGGCTTATCACATCTCTCTCAAAGACAAGCCGGCTCCGGTCCTCGATGGATTGACCGGCGATCAACGCTTTTTCCTGTCATGGGCTCAGGTGTGGCGCTCGCTGGACCGGGACGCACAGCTGCGCAAACAGGTGACCAGCAATCCGCACAGCCCGTCGAAGTTCCGCGTGAACGGACCCGTCCGCAACATCGATGCCTGGTATGCGGCCTTCGACGTCAAGCCGGGGGATCAGCTGTATCTGGCGCCCGAGGACCGTGTGCACATCTGGTAGGGGTCGGTGAAATCCGGGCTGCCCATCGATGAGGCGTTGCCCGCGCTGACCGGCGCTCTCGCCTCGCATCGGTCTGCGGTACTGCAGGCACCACCGGGCGCAGGCAAGAGCACCGTGGTTCCGCTCGTGTTGCTCGAGCAGCCCTGGTCGACTGGCAAGCGCATCATCATGCTAGAGCCGCGCAGGCTCGCGGCGCGGACCGTCGCACAGAGAATGGCGCACACCCTGCGCGAAGGCGTAGGCAGAACGGTCGGATACCGAATGAGGATGGACACGCGTGTCTCCAGGGACACGCGGATCGAAGTTGTCACGGAAGGTGTGCTGACGCGCCTGCTGCAGTCGGACCCGGCGCTCGAAGGCGTCGCTGCCGTCGTGTTCGATGAGTTCCACGAGCGCAGCCTGCAGGCGGATCTGGGTCTGGCGCTCGTGCTGGATGCGCGCGCCAACCTGTCACCGGAGCTCAAGATCCTGGTGATGTCGGCCACGCTCGATGGCGCGGCGGTCGCAGACTTGCTCGAGAACGCGCCCATCGTTACAGCCTCGGGGCGGATGTTTCCGGTGGCGACCCGCTTCGTGGGACGCAGCTCGCCGCCGCTGCCTTCGCCGGAGTCAGGACCGGGCCGACGGCACGAGTCCGAGCAGCTGGTGACCCAAGCGATAATTCAGGCTCTACGCGAGGAAGAGGCGGGCGATGTGCTCGTATTCCTGCCCGGCGCCCGGGAGATTCGCCGTGTGCAGGGGCTGCTCGAGGACGCGGGGCCGAGCCGGAGCGTGCACGTACTCCCGCTGTTTGGTGACTTGTCAGCCGAGGAACAGGACGCCGCTCTCGCTCCCGCCGAGCGCGGCACGCGCAAGGTGGTCCTGGCAACCAACATCGCCGAGACGAGCCTGACGATCGAAGGCGTGTGCGTGGTCGTCGACTCGGGCTTGGTGCGTCGGTCACTGTTCGATCCGGTGACCGGCATGAGCAGGCTCGAGACGCAGCGTATCTCGCGCGCTTCGGCGGAGCAGCGGCAGGGGCGGGCCGGGCGCCTCGGGCCGGGGGTCTGCTATCGCATCTGGAGCGAGACCTCGCAACGCAGCCTCGCCCCGTTCACTTCGCCGGAGATCGTGGAGGCCGATCTCGTGCCGCTGGCTCTCGAGCTTGCGCGCTGGGGAGTGCGCGACCCGAGCGAACTGCGCTGGCTCGATGAGCCACCGGCCGCGACCCTGGCGAGCGCACGCGATCTGCTGTTGCGCCTCGGCGCCATCGATTCCCACAGCCGGATCACCGCCCATGGACGGCGAATGGCGCAGCTCGGCACGCACCCGCGTCTGGCGCACATGCTGCTGGAATCCGTCGAGTTTCACTCGCTTGCGCTGGCTGCGGATCTGGCGGCTGTTCTGTCAGAGCGCGATTTGTTGAGGGGACCGGGCAGAGGGGATGCGGATATTCGCACCCGGCTGGAGGCTTTCCGGCGCTCGCCGCGAGCCGGAGGGGCTGAGCGATGGGAAGCTCGGCGGGCGCGCCAGGTGGCCGGGGACTTGCGCCGGCAGGTGTTGGCCGCGCTGGATGAGCAGGGCGGCCGACATGATCAGGGCGATGCCGCCACGTCGTCCAGCGAGTCTCCCAACGATGAGAACGTGGGACTCCTGCTGGCGTTTGCCTACCCGGATCGGGTCGGGCGGCGAAGACCGGGCGGCGAGGGCCGGTATACGCTCGCAAACGGTCGCGGCGCGCATTTTGCCGAGGCACAGAGCCTCGCGAGAAATGAATACATCGTGGCACTCGATCTGGACGATCGTGATCGCGATGCGAGGATCCTGCTCGCCGCGCCTGTGAGGCGGACCGACATCGAGGCACACATGGCTGACCATCTCGAACGAGGCGAGTCGGTCGAGTGGAACCCCCGCGAGCAAGCCGTGCTCTCGCGTCGCTTTGTTCGCTTGGGCGCGATCCTTCTGGAGGAAAAGCCCCTGCCGGAGGTCCCCGCCGATGCGGCGAGGCAGGCGATGCTGGAGGGGATCCGGCAGCTCGGCATCGACGCGTTGCCCTGGACAAGCGAAGCCCGTGAGCTGCAGGCAAGGATGGAGTTCGTCCGACGGCTGCTGGGTCCGGAGCACGTGTGGCCCGTCGTCACAGACGCCCATCTGACCGAGTCCACGGAAGCCTGGCTGGCCCCGTGGCTGGACGGCATCACGCGGCGCGAGCATCTGGCTCGCCTGCAGATAGCGGAGATTTTGCAAGGGATGCTGTCCTGGGAGCAGCAGCGTCAGCTATCGGAGATGGCGCCCACGCATTTGACCGTCCCGAGCGGCTCTCACATCCGGATCGACTATCGGGATGAAAGCGCACCCGCAGTGTCGGTCAGACTGCAGGAAGTATTCGGTCTGGAGGCCACTCCACGGATCGGACAAGGCCGCGTGCCGATCACCTTCAAACTGCTCTCCCCGGCACGCCGGCCGGTGCAGGTCACCCGCGACCTGGCGAGCTTCTGGCGAGGCGCCTACGCGGAGGTGCGCAAGGACCTGCGCGGGCGCTATCCGCGCCACTACTGGCCTGAAAATCCTCTCGATGCGGAACCGACGCGCGGAGTACGTCGACGAACCTGAGTGCGCTTGGTTGACTGCGCGAGCTGCTTGGCCGCCGTGATCAGTGAGCCTGCTTTGTCGTTGTACTCCCGCCAGGGATGCCCGCGCTCGAGAAGGTCTGGTGCAGTACGGATGGTGAAACGCATAGGATCCAGCCCCGCGCGCACCTCCTGCCAATTCAGCGGCATGGATACCGGAGCACCCGCGTGCGTCCGGGGTGACAGGGGCGCCACGGCCGTCGACAGTCGATCGTTACGCAGATAGTCGAGAAAGATACGTCCGCGCCGCTCGCTGCGGGCCATGTTCAGCAGGTACCGGTCGGGGGCGCTCTCGGCCATCTGACGGCACAGCTCTTGAGCGAACCCCTTGGCCCCGGTCCAGGTCAGCGTGGCCTTGCGTGGCCGGCTCAGGGGCGTCACCACATGCAGTCCCTTCCCGCCGGTCGTCTTGCAGAAGCTCTCCAGGCCCACGTCCGCAAGTCTCTGGCGCAGCTCCAGGGCTCCCTCGATCACCGCGTCAAACGCGACATCCGGGGCCGGATCCAGGTCGAAGACCAGCCGCCCGGGAATCTCCGGCTCGCCGGGAACACAACCGCCCGGGTGCAATTCCAGGCCCGCCGTCTGCGCGACGGCGATCAGCCCTTCGACACGGTTGATCTGCACGTACGGCTTGTGGTCGCCAGACACGCGGATGAGATCGACCAGACTGGACATACCGGGCATCGCATGCCGCTGGAAGAATTTTTGGCCATCGATCCCATCGGGCGCCCGAATGATCGAGCACGGCCGGCCCTCCAGATGCGGCAGCATCCATTTGCCCACTGACTCGAAATAACGAGCCAGATCCAACTTTGTTATCGGCTTGCCGTCGCCGCCGTCCGGCCATAGCGCCTTCTCAGGCCGTGAGATCGTCACGCCCATCACGTCGCCGCCGGCGGAGGAGGTGGGGCCGCTCGGCGCAGACTTGGCGCGCCTGCGTGCGGCGCGCGTTGATGTGCTCTTGCGTGAAGAGTCGTTCATGGATGCGGTGCGAGTGTCTCGCCGTTCAGGCACTGCGTGCGCGGGCTCGTCGAGCGGCCGGAGGGTCGGTCTCTCCGCCTCGACTTCCGGCGCCGGCTTGTCCTCACGCAGTCCTTTGAACGCGGCCTGACGCACATTACCCCCTTCGGTCCATCCGGCAAACTCGATCTCGGCGACCAGCTCAGGCTTCACCCAGTGGATCTCTCTGCCGCCGCGCATCGACACCTTGCCCTGAAACGGGCTGCGTTCGGCGGCAAGCGGCTTCAGGCGCCTCATCAGCGCCGTGACCTTCTCGCGTGAGAATCCCGTCCCAACCCTTCCGACAGGCACGAGACTGCCATCCCGGTACACCCCCACGAGCAGGGCGCGCAGCGCGCCGCCTTCGGAAGACCACCCACCGATGACGACCTCGTGCCCGGCCCGGCACTTGGATTTGACCCAGCTGCCGCCGCGATCCGGCCGATAGGGATCCTCGAGCCTTTTCGACACGATGCCTTCGAGAGCCATGCGGCAAGCCGAGCGCAGCACGGCATCGCCCGCAGTCTCGAAGTGCTCGAGATAACGGATATGCTCCTGCACTTTCCGCGGTTGCGATTCCAGGAGCGTGCGCAACCGGTTCTTGCGCTCCCGGAGCGGCTCGCGGCGCAGGTCCTCGCGGTCGACAAACAGCAAATCGAAGGCGAAGAACACGAGCTGGTCCGAATCATCGTTGGCCAGCGCGGCCTGCAGAGCCGCGAAATCGGGGACCCCCTGTTCGTTCACTGCCACCACCTCGCCGTCGATGAGGCAGTCGGGGAGAGCTTGCGCGGTAGCCTGCAGAGCCCTGAATTTGCTTGTCCAGTCGAGGCCCTTGCGTGTCTTCAACGTCGCGCTGCTGTCGTGCACGCGCAGCTGGATCCGGTAACCGTCGAGTTTGACCTCGTGACCCCAGCCCTCGCCGGCGGGAGGTCGATCCACGAGCTTGCACAGTTGCGGCCCCACAAACTGCGGCAGGCGACTGACGCGTGTGCTGGCGCGACTGCGACGTGGGGCGCCGCGTGTGCCGCCGCGTGTGCCACCGCGTGTGCCGCCGCGTGTCGCGCCGCGGCCAGACTTGCCGCGCATGAAGGGCTCTGGTTCGCGCCCTGTGCCGGCGCCGATCGCGGCCATGGATCGCCCCGAGGCTACGGATCTGTCCTGCGCGAGGATTGCATCGTGATCCTCGGGCCGGGCAAATTCGTCCCGATGTTTGATCAACAGCCAGTTGGTGCGTTTGCCGCCTCCATTGCGGTCGTTTTTCATGCGGACGAGGACCCACCCACCCTGGAGGCGCTTGCCCTCGAGCGTGAATTTCAGGTTGCCGGCGCGGAGGGCGGCGGACGCTTCTGTATCGGGCTGCCAGTAGCCGCGATCCCAGAGTTGCACCGTGCCGCCGCCATATTCGCCCTTGGGAATGGTGCCCTCGAAGTCCCCGTACTCGAGCGGATGGTCTTCGACCTCGACTGCGAGCCGCTTGTCGGCGGGGTCGAGCGAGGGACCGCGGGTAACCGCCCAGGATTTGAAGACTCCGTCAAGCTCGAGTCTGAGGTCGTAATGCAGCCGCCGCGCCGCATGTTTCTGGATGATGAAGCGCAGGCGGCCCCGGCGCGCCGCAGCGGAGGCAGCATCTCCGCTGGGCTCTGTG
>DASTDD010000309.1:0-19778 GCA_035710545.1 Steroidobacteraceae bacterium | reverse complement strand
TACGACGACTTCGCCCACCATCCGACGGCCATCGCGACGACGATAGACGGGTTGCGCCGCCGGGTGGGCAAGGCGCGGATCATCGCCGTGCTGGAGCCCCGCTCGAACACGATGCGGATGGGCGTTCATGAGGACACGCTTGCTCCCTCGCTAGAGGGGGCCGATGAGGTATGGCTGTACGCGGGTGACGACCTCGGCTGGGACGCCTCCTCCGTGCTGGCCGCTCTGGGCCAGCGTGGCCACTCTGGCAAAGACGTCGACGCCCTCGCGAAGGCGCTGGCCCGGTCGGTGCACTCCGGGGACCACGTGTTGATCATGAGCAATGGCGGATTCGGCGGCCTGCACGGCAAGCTCCTCGCGGAGCTGGGGCATATGCGCTAGTCTGCACCCGAGGGGGGCGGATCAGACATGTGCACCGCCCGTGCGAACGCAGGCGATGTCCCGCACGACACATTCCGGCACCTCCGCGACCGCCGCGGTAACCGGCGCGCCGCTTTTTCCGCTGAACACGGTGTTGTTTCCCGGCGGCCCTCTCCCGCTGCGGATCTTCGAAACGCGCTACCTGGACATGGTCCGGCATTGCATGCGCCAGCGATGCACGTTCGGCGTGCTGCTGATCCACGCCGGATCGGAAGTAGGCGCGGGCGGCGGTGGTGCGACGAGCGAGGTGGGCACCACGGCCCGCATCATGGATTTCGACTCGCTGCCGGACGGCCTTCTGGGCATTACGTGTATCGGTGAGCGCAAGTTCAGTGTCGTCAAGCGCTGGCAGCAACCCGACGGCTTGCATGTGGGGGAGATCCAGTTCACCGCCGCCGAAGAGCGCATCGATCTGCCGGGCGAGTTTCAGCACCTCGGCGAGCTGCTGCGCAAAGTCTTGCCAGAGCTGGGTGATCTCTACGCGACCGTGCCCAAGCACTTCAGCGATGCCTCCTGGGTGGGCTGTCGCCTCGCGGAGATCCTGCCGCTCAGCCTGTCGGAGAAGCAGTATTGCCTGGAGCTGCAGGACCCTCTCGCACGGCTGGGGAGATTAAGCCCGCTGATCCGACGTACGGATGAATGAGCGAAGGGCGATCACCCGGACACCCACGCGCTCAGCGCTGAAGCTCCGACGGCCTCTCCCGGCGCGCATAGAATCTGTGCAGCGCGAATCCGAGCAGCACCGTCCAGCCAAGCACCAGCCAACCGACGAACCCATCGAAGCTGCTGAGCAAAAAGCCGAGCGGCTGGCCCCGCAGAGGCCGGGTCAACTCGTGCACCACGAGCATGACCCACACCCAGCCTGCGTGCAGTCCGATGCAGGCCGCGATGTTGCCGGTCGCCGCACGAATGCACGCAAGAACCACACCTACTGCGAACAAGCATAGAAAGGCGTCGGCGATGCCGAGAGGGTGCGCGAACAGATGCAGCGTCCCGGCCAGAAGCGTGAAGCCGCTGGAGGGGGTCACCTGGTCGGCTGGAATGTGGTAGCTCGCGAAAAAGTGCGTTGCAGAGTAGACGATCGACGTCAGGATGACAGCCGTGCGTATACCTGACTCGCGCGCGATCGCCGTGAACATCGCGCCACGCAGGAAGGTCTCTTCGATCAGGCCGACCGCAAGGCCGCTCAGCAGTCGTGACAGCAGCAGCCGGCTCAGGCGTCCCCCCGTCATTGCCTCCGCGTCGCTCCAGTCGAGCAGCCCCAGCCCCGTCATGATGGCTACCACGAGCAACATGGTCACGGCGCCAATGGCCAGCGCGCCGAGCACCTCCCGAACAAACAGTGAGCGGGGCAGCCCGTATCCCAGACTGCTGCGGTCCGCCAGCCCGGCTCGTCGCGCAACCAGGATGAAGCCCACCAGCAGCGCCAGCATCCCGATTCGTTCGCCGATCCGATGGAACGGAAAGTCGAAACGCGGGTGCAGCACCACCCACGCCGGGTAAGACAGGACGCCGATGGCGGCCAGCGCCGCCAGCATCAACCCCAGAAACAGGGCGAACGCGCGCATTCAGCGCCCCGAGGCGGCGAGTGTGCGCACAAATCTGCGCATTCGCGGAACCTGATGCGCTGTGCGGCGCGGGTGGCTCTTGAAGAGAATGGCTGCGTTGGTTACCACGGAGGGCTTACACATGCAGGAGCAACGTGCACGGAAGGTACTTCAAGCGCTCGTCCAGGGTGTCGACCCGGTGACCGGGGAGGAGCTTCCTACTGCGACAGTCCTCCAGCAGGCCGATGTACTGCGGGCACTGCTCGCCGGCGTCGCGGCGCTGGAGCAGGTGGCGGCGCGGGCCCAGCGACGGGCCCAGCTTCCACACAAGGTGGGACGACCCTGGAACGCGGATGAGGAAAGCAGCCTCGTGGCGGCCTTCCAGTCCGGGGAAGCGCTCGTCGATGTGGCAGAGCGCCACCAGCGCACGCTGCGCGCCATCGAGGCGCGTCTCGAGCGCCTGGGCTTGCTCGCTCCGGAGCAGCGGGTCACGAGCAACAGCTTCACGGGGTCCCCAGGAGGGAGCGCCAGCTATCCACGACCGCCGTGAGGCGGAAGCGGGGATCGGGACCGGTGTGCGGTCGCCTTCCCGAGCGCCAGGCCCGGATCCTCTCGACATAAGCGTCGAACAGCCCGAGCTGGTCGGCAAGGCGGGCCGGGGAGCTGCGCCAGCTCGGCGACCAGCCCGAAAAGGTCTTCTCATAGAGTCTCTGCGCAAGGGTTACCGGCAGCAGCTGCTGGGGGTCGGCGACGATCTCGGCAGCGGCACCGCAGTCGTGTGTCAGGATCGGTGTGCCGAGGGCTTTCGACTCGGCGAACACCAGGCCGAAGGTCTCCGGAAGCACGAAGTTGGGAAAGAAAGTGCACAGCGCCGTGCGGACTTCGGTGTGGATCCGCTCCTGCGGCTGGGGGCCCAGGTATTCCACGCCGGCGATAGGCGCGCTGCGGCGGATCTTGTAGCCGGGGTTTCCAACGTGCAGCCGCAGCTCCGGCATGCGTCGATGCAATGCACGGAAGGCGTCGAGCGCGAACGCAAGGCCCTTGTTGGGGGAGGAGAAGAACACGAGTTTGCGGTCGTCGATGTTCGATCCGTCCGGGACCAGCGCGTCATCCACAGGGTTGTAGATAGTGCTCGTGCTTACGCAGTCGTCCAAACGTATGCGACGCAACGTTGCTTCCACGCCCCGCCGCTGGGAGTTCGATACACAAATGATCCGCACTGCCAGCTCACGCAGATGCCGTGCGGTAGAGGCCAGCCTGCGACCGCGCTTCGAACCGGGATTCAGCTGGTCGTGTACCCACAGGTACATCCGCGCATCCGGGTAGAGCTCGCGGACCAGGGCAAATGCCCGCGAGTCCCGATTGACGACGACGTGCTGGATCCCGGCGATGCGGCCCGGCGGCAGGTAGCAGCCAAACGCCTCGGTGCGGTTGTGCTGCATTACAAAGGCTCCAAGTGCGTCGGCCACGCGCGTTACACTCGCTTCGGTGCCGCCTGTGGCCTGGTCCCGTAACGTGCGCGTGTCGTAGGGTCGCTGGCACGACGGGTCGAAGAACAACACGGAGCTCATTCCGTCTATTCTAGTCAATGGGGAAAACGGCCTGCGAGACCACCCCACGAAATCGAGCCCGAATCGTCGGAGGACTCCCCCCACCGTCAAGACGCTCGCTTTCGTGGGGCCCCGGTAGCCGCTTTTCGGCCCCGCGACCCGGAGCGGGCACGAGAATGAACGAGGTGCGCTTGGAAACGTCCGGTCGCGGCCGCTTGTCCGCCTGCATCATCACATATAACGAGGCCGACAGGCTCGCGGAGTGCCTGCGCTCAGTTGCCTTCTGCGATGAGCTCGTCGTGGTGGATTCCCATTCCACGGATGCAACTCGCGACATTGCGGCCTCGCTCGGTGCCCGGGTGATCGAGCGGGACTGGCCCGGCTACCGTTCGCAGAAGCAGTTCGCGGTGGACAGCGCCACCTCGGACTGGGTCCTGTGCGTGGATGCGGACGAACGGGTGAGTCCGCCGCTCCGGGCGCAGATTGAAGCCCTGCGGCAGAGCGGCTTTCCGGGTCATGCCGGCTGGTCCGTACCGCGCATCACCGACTACTTCGGGCGTTTCCTGCGCCATGGCAATGCCTATCCGGACCGCCTGGTGCGACTCTTCGACCGGCGCCGCGGCGGCTGGTCCGGTCACGAGATCCATGAAAATACCCGCGTCGTGGGGCGTATCGGCCGTCTCAGCGGGCACCTCGAGCACTATTCCTATCGCAGTCTGACCGACCATCAGGAGCGGATGCGCCGCTATGCCGAGCTCATGGCGCGGGCCCTTCATGAGGGCGGCAGGCGCGGCAGCCTGCTGAAGGTCCTGGTAAATCCGCAATGGCGCTTCGTGCGCGGCTATCTGCTGCGGCTGGGATTTCTGGACGGCTGGCGCGGGCTGGTCTTCGCCTTGATCGAAGCCAACTATGTGCGGCGCAAGTATCTGCAGCTGTACATGCTCACCCGCGGCTTGCCATATTAGTGCCGCTCAACGCTCCGCGTTCGGCGCCGCCGGACCAGGTGGGGCTCAGTTGAGCGATTGTGGTTTGTAGCCGTCGCGTCGCATGAGCTCGAGCAGGCCGCCGTCACCCACCAGGTGCAGTGCGCCGACGATCACGAAGCAGTCACGATTCTCGTGCAGCAGCCTTTCGATCTGGGGGAGCCAGCGCCGGTTGCGATCGCTCACCAGCGTGCGATAGAGCGACGGGAACGACTTGTATTCATCGCTCAGCAGCGCGCCGAGCCTGGCGGAGTCGCCGCGCCGCCAGGCATCGACCACCGAATCCGTCTCGCTCTCGACGTCCTGCATCTCGGTGACAACCATGTCCAGGAAGCGAGCCTGATCGGGGTATGACATGCCCTGCAATACACCGAGCTGCTCATCGAGTGTCTCGAGGCCGACGATGGGTTTGCCGTCGGCTTGCGCGCGGACCTCGAGTTGCTGCTCGACGCCTTGCTGCGGGTCAAAGCCGAGCTGCATGTATTTCAACTCCAGCAGTTGCAGGGCGATCACCCATGGCTCGAGCGCATCGAGCGCCTCCATCGGCAGGCCAAGCTGCTGCGCCTGGCGGCTGACCCTCCGGTAACGCTCCTCCCCAATGGTTCCGCGCAGGGTTGCGCCATCCTTGAGCGCTCCGTGCTCGCTCATCCAGCTCGCGGCCTCCATGGGATCGAGCTTGTCGAGCGCCAGCTCCATGACGAGCTCCTTCGAATCGGTATAGGCGCGGTCGAATGCGGGCGGGAGGCTCGCGTCTCCTGCCTTGAGAAGGTGTACGGATCCGGCGAGGTAGACGGTGTTGTGATCGCCGCGTATCGCCCAGACGGGGCTCGCGGCGTGGGCAGTCAGGCCGCCGAGCAGGCCGAGCGCGAGGAGCCAGCGGCTCTTTTTTCGACCCACACAACCTCCGTCAGCATCGAGCCATCCGCGCGCAGCTCGAAGGTGCGATACGCGGGCGGGCGGCGGTCCACGGCAAAGTCATCTGCATGAGGCAGAAATTGCGCACAGGTCGAGGGCGTTGCAAGCAGCCGCACGTCCTTGCGCAGCCCTTCATAGGCCTGGTGTACGTGACCCCAGACGACCGCGCGCACGTTTCGATGCCGGTCGAGGGTATCGAACAGCTCGGCGGAATTCTCGAGCCCGACCCGGTCGAGCCACTGGCTCGCCATCGGCACTGGATGATGGTGCAGGGCCACGAGACAGTGTCGGCCCTGTGCGGAACGCAGCGCCTGATCGAGCTGCCGCAGCGTATCCGCGTTGATCCGACCGCTGGCCGATCCCGGCAGGCAGCTGTCCAGCAGCACGATCCGCCAGGCGCCGAAGTCCGCGAAGCTGCCTAGAATGAACGGCTCACCGGCAAGCTCGCGGTGCATCGCCTGGGGCTCGTCGTGGTTGCCGGGAATGCACAGCACCGGCAGGCCCAGGGAGCCGAGCAGCTGGCGCAGATGCGCGTAGCCAGCCGGGTCGTCCTGGACGATATCGCCGGTCACGAGCAGCGCGTTGGGAGGCCAATTTGGGGAGGCCTTGGCGTCGGCAAGCGCGGCCTTGAGCGCAGGCAGCGTCGCGATTCCCCGCAGCGTCTCGGTCTCGTTACCGTAGAGATGCGGATCGGTGAATTGGATGAGGCGGACTACGCTCATGATGGTGACATCGCCGGCTGGGATCCTTACTCAGTGACTGCCCGGGTGCTCTGGCGGTTCCTGGCGAGCGGGCCGGCCATGCCATCAAAGCGTAACAGAGAGTCCCGGGGATGCTGCAGTGAACTGGGTCAAAAGCGGCCACGGCGTGGCGGCGAACTTGACGCCGCGCACTGTTTTCGAAGCGAATATTGTGAAGCGGGCCGCTCCCAGTCCCTCCGCAGAGGCCGCGCTGCGTGCTCGCGTCCACCCCCCCGCGCGCCCCCGGCGAGCGATCTCTTGGGGCAGAGGCCCCGAAGGTGGCACGGTACGTGCGCTGTGGCACACTTATTCATTTGCAGAGCATCAGCTGCAGGGCCTTCTCGAGGCGAGCTGACACCCCGTTAACCTTCTGGAGAGGATGAGGAATGGCAATCAAGGTCGGCATCAACGGCTATGGCCGCATCGGACGCAACGTCCTGCGCGCGCTGTACGAGTCCAAGCGCACGTCCGAGGTGCAGATCGTGGCCCTCAACGACCTGGGAGACGCCAAAACCAATGCGCATCTGACGCGATATGACACGGCCCACGGGCCATTCCCCGGTGAAGTGGCCGTGGAGGGTGACTCGATGCTGGTCAACGGCGACCGCATCCGGGTGCTCGCCGAGCGTGATCCGGCCAAGCTTCCGTGGGGCTCGCTCGGTGTCGATTTCGTCCTCGAGTGCACCGGACTGTTCACCAGCAAGGGCAAGGCCTCCGCCCACCTCAAGGGTGGCGCCCGGAAGGTGGTGATCTCCGCTCCAGGTGGCGAGGACGTGGACGCGACGATCGTCTACGGAGTCAACCACAACGTGCTCAAGGGTGAGTACACGGTGGTCTCCAACGCTTCGTGCACGACGAATTGCCTCGCTCCTCTCGCCAAGGTGCTGCACGAGAAGGTCGGCATCGCCGCCGGCATCATGACCACGATCCATTCATACACGAACGATCAGGTGCTGACGGACGTGTACCACTCCGATCTGCGCCGGGCGCGCTCGGCGACGATGTCGCAGATCCCCACCAAGACCGGGGCTGCCGCGGCCGTGGGCCTGGTTTTGCCCGAGCTCAAGGGCAAGCTGGATGGGTTCGCAGTTCGCGTGCCGACGATCAACGTCTCGCTGGTGGATCTGACATTCACCGCCCGGCGGCCGACCTCGGTGGAGGAAGTGAACAAGGCGATGAAGGAGGCGGCGGCGAGTCCGGCGTGGAAGGGGATCCTCGCCTACAACGATGCGCCACTGGTATCGATCGACTTCAATCACAACTCCCATTCGTCGATCTTCGATTCGACGCTGACCAAGGTGATCGACGGCACGCTGGTGAAGGCCTGCGCCTGGTACGACAACGAGTGGGGCTTCTCCAACCGGATGATCGATACCACGATCGCCTGGTCCAGGGTGTCATGAGAGTCCTGCGTCTGACGGACCTGGAGCTGCGCAACAAGCGGGTCCTCATCCGCGAAGATCTGAACGTTCCCGTGCACGACGGTGTTGTGACAAGCGATGCGCGCATTCGCGCAGCACTGCCGACGATCCGCCATGCGCTCGAGCAGCAGGCGAAGGTTTTCATACTCTCGCACCTGGGTCGCCCAGAGGAGGGGCGATACGATGCGTCCCTCTCTCTGCAACCCATCGCCTTGCGTCTGTCGGAGCTTCTCGGCAAGCCAGTGCCGCTGCGCCGGGAGTGGCTCGAGGGCGTCGATTGCCAGCCGGGCGATGCCGTACTGTGCGAGAACGTCCGTTTCAACAAGGGAGAGAAGAAGGACGACGAGAAGCTAGCGCGCAACATGGCCGCGCTGTGCGATGTCTTCGTGATGGATGCCTTCGGGACCGCTCATCGGGCCGAAGCGAGCACGCACGGCGTGGCGCGTTTTGCGCCCGTCGCCTGCGCCGGGCCCTTGCTCGTAGGCGAGCTCGAGGCTCTCGAGACCGCGCTTCACCAGCCTGCCCGCCCGCTGGTCGCGATCGTCGGCGGCTCGAAGGTCTCCACCAAGCTGACGGTCCTGGAGTCGTTGTTGGAGAAGGTGGACCGCTTGATCGTGGGCGGGGGTATCGCCAATACGTTTTTGGCCGCCAACGGGGTGGCCGTGGGCAAGTCGCTCCACGAGGCGGACATGCTGGATGTGGCACGACGGCTGATGACCAAGGCAAAAGCACGGGGCACCGAGATCCCGATGCCGACCGACGTCGTCGTCGCGAAGGAATTCGCCGCCACGGCGCACGCGGACGTGCGTGGCATCGACGAGGTGAAGGCCGATGAGATGATTCTCGATATCGGGCCCGATACGGCCGATCGCTTTGGCGAGCGGGTGGCCTCGGCTGGCACGATCATCTGGAACGGACCGGTCGGGGTGTTCGAGTTCGACCAGTTCGGCGAGGGCACGCGCGCCCTGGCACAGACGATTGCCCGCAGCAAGGCCTTCTCTCTGGCCGGCGGCGGCGATACGCTCGCGGCGATCGAGAAATATGGAGTCGAGGACGGCATTTCCTACATCTCGACCGGCGGTGGCGCCTTCCTCGAGTTCGTCGAGGGCAAGACGCTGCCCGCCGTAGCCGTTCTCGAGGAGCGGGCCCGGGAATCGGCATGAGAAGAACGAAGATAGTGGCTACCGTCGGTCCGGCGACCGACGACCCGGGTGTTCTGGCTGACATGATGCGCGCTGGACTGAACGTCGTCCGGCTCAACGCTTCGCATGGCACGGTAGCGGACCGGCGACGGCGCCTGAGCATGGTCCGCGAAGCGGCCAATCGTGCCGACAAGTGCGTCGGGGTGCTGCTCGACCTGGGAGGCCCGAAGATTCGGATCGAGGGGTTCCGCGAGGGGAAGGTGCAGCTCCAGGAGGGCCAGGCTTTCGTCCTGGACACCGCTCTGGATTCCAAGTCGGGCACCGCCGAGGCTGTGGGCGTCGCTTACCAGGATCTGCCCAAGGATGTCGTCGCCGGCGACACGTTGCTGTTGTGCGACGGACAGATCGTGCTCGACGTGGATCGCGTGAGCGGCACGCGGATCGAGACTCACGTGCGCGTCGGCGGCGAGCTGTCGGATCGCAAGGGATTGAACCGCCAGGGCGGCGGCATTTCCGCGCCCGCGATATCGGAGAAAGACCGGGACGATATCCGCTTCGTCGCCGAGGAAGGCATCGATTACATGGCGGTCTCCTTCGCGCGGGCCGCCGCGGACATCGAGCAGGCACGCACGCTCGTGCGCGAAGCCGGCGGGGACGCACGGATCGTCGCGAAGATCGAGCGCCACGAAGCGGTGGCCAATCTGCCGGAGATCATCGACGCGGCGGATGTCGTGATGGTTGCGCGCGGCGATCTCGGCGTCGAGATGGGATATGCCGAGCTCACCGGACTGCAGAAAACCATCATCCATCAGACCCGCGCCAGGAATCGCGTCGTCATCACCGCCACGCAGATGATGGAGTCGATGATTCAGAGTCCGGTGCCGACACGGGCGGAAGTCAGCGACGTCGCGAACGCCGTCATGGACGGAACGGATGCGGTGATGCTGTCAGCGGAATCGGCTACAGGGCGCTATCCGGTGAAGGCAGTGCAGGCCATGGCGCAGGTCATCGAGGGTGCGGAGAAGTACCAGCTGACACACTCCCGCACCCGCCACCGCGTGGAAGGCCACTTCAAGGGAACCGAGGAAGCGATTGCGATGGCCGTGATGTACACGGCCAACCACATGAAAGTCAGGGCGATCGTCGCGCTGACCGAGACCGGCGCGACGCCACTGTGGATGTCGCGCATCCGTTCCGACATTCCGATCTACGCTTTCACCCGTCATGAGGCGACCCGACGGCGGGTGACATTGTTCCGCGGCGTCTATCCGGTGATCTTCGACGTCACGCAGCCGAACTCCGTGGACGTACTCTATCGCGAGCTGTTCGCGCGCCTCCTCGAGCTGCAGCTCGTGAAGGCCAACGATCTGGTGATCCTGACCAAGGGCGAGCTGTCAGGCGTGCAGGGTGGGACCAACTCGATGCTGATTCTCAAGGTTGTGCTGGACCAGTGACCGGCCGGCCATCGCCGCTGCGCATGAGAATCCGGTCCGTGATCATCGTGTGCGTGGCGGTGATCCTCACGCCCCTTGCCATCGTTCACGGGGTGCTGCGTGAGTCGCTCCCGCAGCTCGACGGAGGCCTGGCGCACATGGGAGTGCTGGCTCCAGTCACCATTGATCGCGACGCGCGCGGTGTTCCCACGATCGAGGCGGCCAACCGCGTCGATCTCGCTTACGGTACCGGCTTCGTGCACGGCCAGGACCGTTTCTTCCAGATGGATCTGCTGCGGCGGCTGGCTGCCGGCGAGCTGTCGGAGCTGTTCGGTGAGCCCGCCCTCGACCAGGACCGCAAGGCGCGAATCTTTCGCTTCCGCACGGTCGCTCGCGAGTCGTTGCGGATGGCGACGCCCGAGCAGCGCGCCGTTCTGGAGGCCTATGCCCGGGGAGTCAACGCCGGCCTGAGCGGTTTGCACAGCCGGCCATGGGAATACTGGCTGCTGCGCTCGGTACCGACCGACTGGCGCCCCGAGGACACGATCCTCGTCAGCCTGGCCATGTGGTGGGACCTGCAGTACGGAGATTTCGATCGGGAGATCGTGCGCCAGGAAGTCAATGCCCGTCTCGGCGGTCCGGAGTGCGAGTCCGGTTGGAAATGCGGCCTCTCGTTCCTGTACCCGCCCCGCACGGCGTGGGATGCGCCGAACTCCGCAGCCGCGGCCCCATCCACGGCGGGAGCAGATTCAACCCCCATTCCACCCCCCGAAGTGTTGAACGTACGCGGGGCGGGAGATGTTGCCCAAGCCAGCTCGCCCGCATTGTCCGTGTTCCCGGACCGCTGGCGGCCCCCCGGCATCGGGAGCAACAACTGGGCGGTGGCCGGGCGTCTCACCGCCACGGGGTCTGCTCTCGTGGCGAACGACATGCATCTGAATCAGCGGGTTTCAGCCACCTGGTATCGGGCGAGGCTGCGTGTTCCTGCCTCGGCCACGCAGCCTGCCCTGGACCTGAACGGTGTGACACTGCCGGGGGCACCGCTCGTGGTGGCCGGCTCGAACGGTCACATCGCCTGGGGATTTACCAACAGCTACGGCGACTGGGTTCATGTCCAGCGTGTTGCCTGCAGCGCACTCGGTGAGCGGGAGATGCAGACGCCCGATGGCGGTGTGCCGCTGAGCGTGCACGATGAGGAGATTCGCGTGCGCGGCCAGCAGCCAGTCCGCTTTCCGGTGCGGACCGGACCGGCGGGGGTGCTCTACGCAGCCCACCCGGAGACGCGTGCCTGCTGGTTCGTCAGGTGGCTCGCTCAGCTGCCTGCCGCGACCAACATGAATCTGATTTCCCTCGAGCGGGCGACCTCGGTCGCGCAAGCGGTGGGTGCCGCCCCCACCGTCGGCATCCCGCAGCAGAATCTCGTGATCGGCGACGAGGCGGGACACATTGCCTGGACTATCGCCGGGCGCATTCCGGCCGGCACTGGCCTCAGCCGCACGAACGGAAGCGTGCCCTGGACCACGCTCGAGACCCATCCTCGAATCGTCGATCCGCCGGTGGGTCGGGTGTGGACGGCCAACGCCAGAGCCACTGACGATGAGGCGCAGGAGGCTGCCATCGGCGGGGAGCTCGCTTCGGTGGGCGCTGGGTATGATCTGGGCGCCCGGGCCCGACAGATCCGCGACGATCTGCTGGCCATCCCGGCCCGGGCGACGCCCGCCGACATGCTGCGCATCCAGCTGGACGACCGCGCCATCTTCCTGACTCGATGGCGCGCGATGCTGTTGAGCCTGCTCGATGCGGACAGCCTGCAAGGCCAGCCCCGCCGCGCCGAGTTTCAGCGGCTGGTTGCCAGCTGGGATGCACATGCCGCCGTGGACTCGGTTGGGTACCGTCTGGTCCGGGCTTACCGCGATCGCACCGAAAAGCAAGTCTGGGAGATGATGCTGGGGGCGCTGGGCATCACCCACGATGAGCAGACTGGCGTGCCCGATCAATTCGAGCTCGCGCTGTGGGAGCTGGTGAGGCAGCAGCCCATGCACATGCTCGCTGCAACATACGGATCGTGGCGCGAGTTCCTGCTCGCGCAGGTGGATGCGACCATCATCACGCTGAGGGAGAGCTGTGGAGACCTGGCGCATTGCACGTGGGGTGCGCGCAATCCGGTGCGGATCCGCCACCCGCTCTCACGCTCGCTGCCGATTCTGGCGCGTCTGCTGGACATGCCCACAGTGGAGTTGCCGGGCGATCACGACATGCCACGAGTGCAGGACGGCTCGGTCGGCGCATCGGAGCGGTTCGCGGTCTCTCCGGGGTACGAGGCCCAGGGATACTTCGAGCTCCCGGGCGGGCAGAGCGGCCATCCCCTGTCGGACTACTATCGCGCCGGATTCGAGGACTGGGCGCGCGGAAACGCGGCGCCCTTTCTGCCGGAGGCTTCGCGGCACCGGCTGACACTGCAGCCCGAGTGAGGCATAGGGCCATCTCATGACAGAGCGCTTCACGGGAACCGATCGCTACATCGCCACCGATGACCTGATGATGGCCGTGAACGCCGCCGTCACCCTCGCGCGCCCGTTGCTGATCAAGGGAGAGCCGGGCACCGGCAAGACTCAGCTGGCCCTGGAGATCGCCCAGGCGCTCGGGCGGCCTTTGTTCGAGTGGCACATCAAGTCGAGCAGCAAGGCGCAGCAGGGTCTGTACGAATACGACGCCGTCTCGCGCCTGCGCGACTCACAGCTCGGGGACGCACGAGTCCATGAAATAGCCCACTACATCGTCAAGGGCCGCCTGTGGGAGGCCTTCGAGTCGGCCCTGCAGCCGGTCCTCCTGATCGATGAGATCGACAAGGCGGACATCGAGTTTCCCAATGACCTGTTGCGCGAGCTCGATCGCATGGAGTTCTACGTTTACGAGACGCGTCAGCTGGTGAAAGCGCGGCACCGGCCCATCATCGTCATCACGAGCAACAACGAGAAGGAGCTGCCGGATGCCTTTCTGCGCCGCTGCTTCTTCCACTACATCCGCTTCCCGGACGAGTCGACGATGGCTCGCATCGTTGACGTCCATTTCCCCGGCCTGAAGCGCGAGCTGCTCGCGGAGGCGCTGGCAACGTTTTTTCGTGTCCGGGAAACACCCGGGTTGCGCAAGAAGCCTTCGACGTCCGAGCTGCTGGATTGGATCAAGCTGCTGCTGGCCGAAGACATCGATCCCGCGGTGCTGCGCTCACAGGATCCGAAGCAGACGTTGCCTGTGATGCACGGCGCGCTGCTGAAGAACGAGCAGGACGTGCACCTGTTCGAGCAGTTGATCTTCCTGCACCGCGGCCGCCGATAGGCTCGCCATGCTGGTTCGTTTCTTCTTTGCGCTACGCCAGAGCGGGGTGCCCGTAACGCTCACGGAGTTCCTCACCCTTCTCGAAGCGTTGCAAGCGCGCATCGCCTGGTGTTCCGCGCAGGACTTCTACCATCTCGCGCGGTTGTGCCTTGTAAAGGATGAGCGCCATTACGACCGCTTCGATCGTGTGTTCGCGGAGGTGTTTGCGGGAGCCGAGCGCGTTTTCGAGCAGCTCGCATTGGAGGTGCCGGATGAGTGGCTGCGCAGGCTCGCTCAACGCATTCTCACGGAGGAGGAGAAGGCCAAGGTCCAGGCTCTGGGCGGCTGGGAGAGGCTGATGCAGACGCTGCGCGAGCGCCTGCGCGAGCAGAAGGAGCGGCACGAAGGCGGGAACAAGTGGATCGGCACCGGAGGCACGTCGCCCTTCGGTACCGGCGGGTATAACCCCGAGGGCATCCGCCTCGGGGGCGCAGGCGGCAACCGCCGTGCCCTCAAGGTATGGGAGCGGCGCGAATATCGCAATCTCGACGATGAAGTGGAGCTCGGCACGCGTAACCTGCAGCTCGCCTTGCGCCGGTTGCGCAAGTTTGCCCGCGAGGGCGCCGCGGACCAGCTCGATCTCGATGGGACGATCGATGCAACCGCCCGCAATGCCGGCCTGCTCGACCTCAGGCTCGTCCCGGAGCGGCGCAACGCCGTCAAGGTGTTGCTGTTCCTGGACGTCGGCGGATCGATGGACGAGCACGTCCGCGTTTGCGAGGAGCTGTTTTCGGCAGCCAGGAGCGAGTTCAAGCATCTCGAGCACTTCTACTTCCACAACTTCATCTATGAGAGCCTCTGGCGGGACAACCGGCGGCGCTTCTCGGTGGTCACGCCGACGGCGCAGGTACTGCGGACCTATGGTCGCGACTATCGCGTTATCCTCGTTGGCGATGCGACCATGAGTCCCTACGAGATCACGCAGCCGGGCGGCAGCCTGGAGCACTGGAACGCCGAGGCAGGCAGCATCTGGATGCAGCGTATGACGGCTGCCTACCCCCGGCTGGTCTGGTTGAATCCGGAGAATCCGCAGGCCTGGGAGTACACCCCCTCCGTGCGCATCACGCGAGAGCTGCTCAAGGAGCGGATGTTTCCGCTCACGATCCACGGCCTCGAGGCAGCGATCGCGCAGCTGCGCCGGCCTCTGTTCAATGCACCGGCGTCCCCGCGTCGCACCACCGGCGGCCAGGCCGACTCGCCGTCGGGCCCTTGATGGAGGGGCACGCGACCTCCATCACATCCTTTGCGCGAGGCAGGAACCCATAATCGGGCACACCATGGTGGAAGGCACCTTCCAAGCGTACCGGTCCTCCAACCGCCCCACCGTCGGGCTGGTCCTTACGGGCGGCGGGTCCCGATCGGCCTATCAGATCGGGGTACTGCGCGCACTGTCCGAGCTGATGCCCCGGGCGCGCAATCCGTTTCAGGTGATCGTTGGCACATCAGCCGGGGCCGTGGCAGCCGGCGTGCTCGCTGCCGAGGCGCATCAGTGGCGGCGCGCGGTGGTCGGCCTCGAGCGCGTCTGGGCGAACTTCCGCTCCGAGCAGGTTTTTCACGTGGACCCGATCCACATGGCGCGCGCCGGGCTGCATTGGGTCCTCGCGCTGCTCTCCGGCGGCCTGATTCTCTCACCGCCCAAGTCCATGCTGGACAACTCGCCGCTGCGCCAGCTCCTGGGCTTCCACCTCGATGCGGCAGGGATCCGCCGCAGCATCGCCCGAGGCCACCTGCGCGCGCTGGCACTGTGCTCGACCAGCTACGCGACCGGCCATTCGGTTGCGTTCTACGATGGAATCGAAGCCTGCCACGACTGGGCGCGTGAGCAGCGCGTCGGCCGCCGGACCACCCTGACACTCGACCATCTCATGGCGAGCGCGGCCATCCCGCTGTTGTTCCCGGCGATGAAGCTCGGCGACGAGTATTTCGGCGATGGCGCCATGCGGCAGCTCAACCCGCTCAGCCCCGCAATTCATCTCGGCGCGGACCGTCTGCTCATTCTCGGCGTGCGCGCCCGGCGCGCAGCCGGCGTCAACCCGACGAGAACCCGGCCGATGATGCCCAGTCCGGGCGAGATCTTCGGCTACATGCTCGACACCCTGTTCACCGACCAGATCTACGGCGATCTCGAGCAACTGGAGCGGATCAACCAGCTCGTGGAGGCGGCCCCGCAGGCCGCTCACGGGGCGCGCCATGTCGAGACCCTCATGCTGGCACCGAGCGTGGATCCGCGCGAGATTGCGGGTCGACACTCCGGGGAGCTGCCGCGCGGATTGCGCGCTCTGCTACGCGTGATCGGGGGACGCGACGCATCCGGGTATCAGCTGGCCAGCTACCTGGCTTTCGAAGCTGGCTACACGCGCGAGCTGATTGAGCTGGGCTACAAGGACGCCATGGAGGCCCGAGCGCCTCTCATGGCGTTCATGAGTGGAGAGAAGATGCCGAAGGTCGTCGCGGCGCCCGGCGTGGTGGAAGCCTCGTAACGCATCACTTCCGCGTGTTGGCCTCGATGGCGGCGAGTCTGCGGTTGATCTCACCCAGCAGGGCGACAGAACGGGCCAGCAGGTACAGTCCCGCGATGGCGCATGCCGAAACGATGCCTACGGCAAATAACATTCAATTCTCCAGGCGAGACAGACTGCCCTGCGGTGGCAGGGCTGCGGGGCCACGGGCGACTGCGTGGCAGCGCACCGTTCACGGTGCGGTGCTCAGCTTCCGACCAGGGCGGCTTTGACCGGCGTGAACATCTTCGCGCCCGGCAGCGAGCCGTGTCGCGCGGTCACGCTGGGGTAGCTGGCCGCAAAATGCTGGGCCAGCCGGTCCACGATATACACCGAGCGGTGCTGGCCTCCCGTGCAGCCTACCGCAACGGTGAGATAGCCACGATTGCTGCTCTGGTATTCCGGGATCCGGGCGCTCATGAACTGCACGATGTCGCTGATCAATGCCGCGACGTTCGTGTTTCCCTCGAGGAAGCGGATCACCTCCGGATCGCGGCCCGTGAGGTTGCGCAGCCCCGGCTCCCAGTACGGATTGGGCAGCGAGCGGGCATCGAATACGAAGTCGGCATCTCCGGGAATTCCGTGCTTGAAGCCGAACGACTCGAACGTGATGGACAGGCGCCCGACGGCGCGCTGCTCGACGCGCTGATGAATGATATCTCGTAGCGCGTGCACCCCCATCTTGGAGGTGTCGATCACCAGGTCCGCGGCGTATACGATCGGCTCGAGAAGTTGCCGCTCCAGCGCCATCGCCTCGCGCAGATCCACGTTGCCGCTGCTCATCGGGTGCTTGCGCCGGGTTTCGGCGAAGCGGCGCAGCAGCTCCTCGTCGCTCGTGACGAGGAAGATCACCTCGCACTGAATTCCGCTGCGCCGCAACTCGTCGATGAGCTGCGGGACGGTCGCGATCTCGGCGGCCGTGTTGCGGGCGTCCAGCCCGATCGCGGTGCGATCGTAAGTGGGCTCGGGGCTGCGTACCGTGTAGGAGATGAACGGCTTCAGCAGCGCGGCGGGAATGTTATCGATGCAGTAGAACCCCAGGTCCTCGAGCATATGCAGGGCGACGCTCTTGCCCGAACCGGACAGGCCACTGAGGATGATGATGCGCACGCGCGCGACGTTAGCCCCGCGACAGGATGGTGCGCAAGGGCGGGGGATTCTGGTAAATCCCACGCGCCCGCGGGCGGATTGCGGGCACCGCAGGCGGCGCGTGCAGCGACTTTCGGTCCCCCCGGCCGGGAACCGGCCGCCGCGGGCGGATCGAGCTAAAACACGAGTGCCTTGACGGTTCTGCGCGCCTCCGCGGCGTGGTGGTCGGTGAGCTTTTCCTTGTGTTTCTTGACGCACCGATCGAGCTTGTCCGTCAGCAGATCGATGGCAGCGTACAAGTCCTCCTCAGTCGCATCGGCATGGATGGCGTTGCCGCTGACGCGTAGCGTTGCCTCGGCCTTTTGTCGCAGTTTCTCTACGCTGAGCACACAGTGAACGTCGATGACCTGATCGAAGTGCCGGGCGATGCGTTCCAGTTTTTTTTCTACATATCCTCTCAGTGCCGCAGTGACTTCGATGTGATGGCCGGTGACGTTGAGGTGCATATCCGTCTCCTTCTGGTCTTGTTCACTCGTTACATCTGCTTTAATCCTGCGCGGCGGCGCTCGTTGGAGGGCGCAATGCCCATCGCTTCGCGGTATTTGGCAATCGTGCGGCGCGCGACCGGAATACCTTCCCCGGACAGCAGCTCCGCGATCCGGCCGTCGCTCAGAGGGCTGTCCGCGCTCTCTTCCTTCACGAGCTTGCGGATCTTCGCCCGGATGGCCGTGGAGGAGGTGCCCGAGCCATCGGCCCCTTCGACCTGGCTCGAGAAGAAATAGCGCAGCTCGAATACCCCCCGCGGGGTGTGCATGTACTTGCCGGAGGTCACGCGCGAAATGGTCGACTCGTGCATGCCCACTGCCTCGGCGATGTCCTTGAGGATCATCGGCCGCATGTGCTCATCGCCGTGCTCGAGAAAGGCTTGCTGCCGCTCGACGATCGAGCGCGCCACCTTGATCAGCGTCTCATGGCGGATCTCGAGGCTCTTCAGCAGCCAGCGCGCTTCCTGCAGCTGGGCGCGCATGGTGGCGTGGCTGGCATTGCGGCCGATCAGGCTCGCATAGCTGCTGTTCAGGCGAACGCGGGGCAGTGTTGCCGCATTGATCTCGACCGCCCAGCCGTGTTCCGTGCGGCGCACGAACACATCGGGAATCACATACTCGGCCGACCCGCTGCTGACCGTAGCGCCGGGCCGCGGATGACAGGAGCGAACCAGCGCGAGCGCGCAGGCGATCTCCTCTTCGTCGGCGCGCAGCTCGCGGCGCAGCAGGGACAGCTCGCGCTCGGCCACCAGCTCCAGGTGATGGCGCGCAATCTGGATCGCCGTGTTGAAGCCGGGTGTGGCGGGGTCCAGCTGTCGAAGCTGCAGCTCGATGCATTCTCCGACCGAACGGGCGCCGACGCCCGGTGGATCGAGAGCCTGTACCGCGGGCAGCACGGACTCGACCTCGGCCGCGTCGCACTCCACCTCGGGGCGCAAGGTGTTTGCGATTTCCTCGAGGGGCTCGGTGAGATAGCCGTCGTCGCTGATCGAATCGATGATGGCGCGTGCAATGGCGAGCTCGCGCGGCTCCAGGCGGGCCATCTCGAGCTGCCATTGCAGATGCTCCTGCAGCGATTGGCCTGAGGCGTCCGCAAACTCCTGCTGCCGCTCGTCGTCGTCGCCGGCCCAGGGCGTTTCCGCTGGGCCTACATTATGTTCACCCCAGCCCTCGTCAACGACCTCCACTGTGCTTTCGCGAGGCCGCTCCAGAGGCTCCGCAGGCGCTCCTGGCGCCTCGATCGCCTCGAACGTGCTGGTGCCGTCGGACTCCTCGGTGGGCTCCAGCATGACGTTCGTCTCGAGGAGCTCGCGAATGTGTGCCTGCAGCTCCAGGGCGGGAAGCTGCAGAAGTCGAATCGCCTGCTGCAGCTGCGGGGTCATGGTCAGTTGCTGACCCAGCTTCAGCTGCAGGGAGGGCTTCAGCATGGCTGCACGGCGGGCGGCAGGGGCCTTTCCATCATAAGTATCTGAAGAATCTCAATTTATCCGCTCCAGTGCCGCAAGGCTCTAAAGCCGGAAGGACTCACCCAAGTACACCTCACGCACTTGGGGGTTGGCAAGGATTTCTTCCGCAGTTCCCGCGGCGATCGCTGTCCCCTGATTGACGATGTACGCGCGGCTGCAGACGCCCAGGGTTTCCCGGACGTTATGGTCGGTGATGAGTACGCCGATGTCCCGGCTGGTCAGCTCGCGGATGATCCTCTGGATGTCCAGCACCGACAGTGGGTCAACACCCGCGAATGGCTCGTCCAGGAGCATGAACCGCGGCTCCGCGGCGAGGGCTCGCGCGATCTCGACCCGTCGCCGCTCTCCGCCGGAGAGGGACAGTCCCAGGCTGCGGCGCACGTGTCCGATGCGAAGCTCCTCGAGCAGCTCCTCGAGGCGCTGCTCGCGGGCGGCGCGATCCAGGTCCGCGCGAGTCTCCAGAATGGCAAGTACGTTGCTCTCGACGGAGAGCTTACGGAACACCGAGGCCTCCTGCGGGAGATACCCGAGGCCGAGCTGTGCGCGGCGGTGCATGGGCATCGCGGTGAGGTCGGTGTCACCAAGGTAGATCCTGCCGGCATCGCAGGGCACCAGGCCGACGATCATGTAGAAGGCGGTCGTCTTGCCCGCCCC
>DASTDD010000308.1:0-10632 GCA_035710545.1 Steroidobacteraceae bacterium | reverse complement strand
AGACAGCTCCATCCTGCGCCCCAGGTACAACACCAGCACGCGATCGCAGAGTTGCTTCACGAGGGCCAGATTGTGGCTGATGAACAGGATCGAGAGGCCGTCCTCGTCCTTGAGCCTTGCGAGCAGGCTGACGATCTGCGCCTGCACGGTGACATCGAGCGCGCTGACCGGCTCGTCGCAGACGAGCACTCTCGGCCGCAAGACGAGCGCGCGCGCGATCCCGACGCGCTGACACTGACCCCCGCTGAGCTCATGCGGATATCGATTCATCAACTCCGCAGACAGCCCGACGCGCTGCATGACCGAAGCGACCGCCTCCATCCGTGTCGTGTGACTCAGCCGGCCCTCATGGACCCGCAGCGGCTCGGCGATGCTCTCCCCTGCGGTCATCCGCGGATCCAGGCTCGCCAGCGGATCCTGGAAGATGATCTGGGTCTCGCGCCGTAACGGTCGCAGATCGCGCGCCGACAGGTCTTGCACCTCTTTGCCAAGCCAGGCGATGCGCCCGGACTGAGCGCGCAGCAGCCTCAGAACCGCGCGCGCCAGGGTAGACTTGCCGGACCCCGATTCCCCAACGACACCCAACGCCTCGCCAGCGCGTAACTCGAGATCCACTCCCTGGACGGCGCCCAGCCGTGCCTGGGGACCGAACGGTCTCGCACTCACCGTGAAGTAAACCTGCAGATCCGACACGAGCATCGTGACCGGACCCGCCGGAGACTTGCGCTGCGCGGGCTGCGCATCCATCCGTGGCACCGCCCTGAGAAGCCCCTGCGTGTAAGGATGCCGCGGGGAGCCGAGGATCTCTCGCGTGCTTTCGAGCTCGACGACGCTTCCGGCTTGCATCACGGCTACGCGGTCGGCCACGCCGGCGACGGCCCCCAGATCATGCGTGATCAGAACCATCGACATGCCCCGCGAGCGTTTCAACTCAGCGAGTAACGACAGGATCTGCGCTTGAATCGTGACATCGAGCGCGGTGGTGGGCTCATCCGCGATCAGAAGGGAAGGCGCGCACGCGAGCGCGATTGCAATCATCACGCGCTGTCTCATCCCTCCCGAAAGCTCGTGCGGGTATTGCTTCAAGCGTCGTGCGGGGTCCGTCACGTGCACCTGCTCCAGGAGCTGCAGCGCATTGGCCCGCGCGTGGCGCCACGATAGCGCGCTGTGCCGCACGAGCGGCTCGGCGATCTGCTCGCCGACGCGCAGATGCGGAGTGAGCGAGGTCATCGGATCCTGAAAAATCACGCCAATGCGCGCCCCACGTACACGGTCGAGCTCCGCGTGCGGCAGCCCGATGAGATCGCGGCCTGCGAAGTACGCATGGCCTCGCGCGCATCCGTTGGCGGCCAGTAACCCGAGAACGGCCAGGAACGCCTGGCTCTTGCCGGCGCCGGATTCGCCGACGATTCCCAGACACTCCCCGGGGGCAACGGCGAGCGACAGCTCGCGCACGGCCCGCACCTCTGCGTCGGGCGTCGTGAAGCTCACATCGAGGCGCTCGAGGCGCAATATGGATTCAGCGCTCACGGGGATCCAACGCATCCCGCAGGGCATCCCCCACGAGGTTGAAGCACAACAGGAGCACGATCAGGAATGCCCCCGGTACGAGAAGCATCCAGGGCGCTGACTGCATCTCCTGCGCGCCGTCGTTGATGAGGCTGCCCAGGCTCGCCAGGGGCTCCTGAACGCCCAGCCCGAGAAAGCTGAGAAAGCCCTCATACAGAATCATCTGCGGGATGGTCAGCGTCGCATACACGGCCACCGGCCCCGCCAGGTTGGGAACGACATGGCGCAGGAGAATGGCGGCGGGGCTGACTCCCGTGGCCCGCGCGGCCTCGATGAACTCGCGCCGCTTCAGTGCCATGGTCTGCGCCCGCACCATGCGCGCCGTGGTCAACCACCCAACCGCACCGATCGCGGTGTACAGCACGGGCAGGCTGCCCCGCGTGAAGAGTGTGGCCAGAATGATCACGATGAACAGGTACGGGAGCGAGTACAGGACATCGACGAAGCGCATCATCAGCGCGTCCGTCCGGCCGCCAGCGTAGCCGGCCACTGCGCCCCAGAACACGCCGATCGTCAGACTGATGGCAGTCGCCAGAAGGCTGATCAGGAGTGAGATGCGCACTCCGGCCAGGGCCCGCACAAACAGATCCCGCCCCAGCCGATCCGTACCCAACCAGTGCGAAGCCCCCGAAAAAGGCGCCGCCGCCAGATGCTGCCAGTCGATCGAGTCGTACCGGTAGGGGCTGAGCGTCGGCCCGGCCAGCGCCAGCGCCGCGATCAGCAGGATGCTGGCCGTGGCCCCGACTGCGAGCCGGTTGCGTCGCAGGCGCCGCCCTGCGTCCCGCCACAGCCCGTTCGGGGCTTGCGCAGCCTGAAGGGCGACGTCACTCATGTCGGACCCGTGGATCGAGCCACCCGTACAGCAGATCGACCAGCAGATTCAGCAACAGCAGCAGCGCGCCGTAGATGACGACCATCCCCATCACCAGGCTGTAGTCGCGATTGATCGCCCCCTGCACGAGGAATCGCCCGGTGCCCGGTAATCCGAATACGGTCTCCACCACGAGCGAGCCGGTCACCACGAAGGCGATAGCCGGGCCAAGATAGCTGACCACGGGCAGCATGGCGGGCGGAAGCGCGTGGCGCCACAACACGCGCCACGGACCAAGGCCGCGAGCGCGAGCGGTGCGAATGAAGTTGGCCCGCATCACTTCGAGGAGGCTGGCACGAGTCAGCCTTGCAACGTAGGCAATGACGGGCAGCCCCAGCGTGATCGCCGGCAGTACCAGATAGCGCAGGGCCGGCGGCTCCCAGCCCGCGACGGGCAACCACTGCAGATACACTCCGAAGGCCAGCGCTAGAACCGGCCCCGTCACGAAGGCGGGCAGAGCCATCCCCAACACCGCGAAACCGGTGACCGTGTGGTCGAGGGCACGGTCGCGCCAGGTCGCAGCGATAACGCCGAGTGGAATGCCCACGAGCACCGCCAGCAGCACCGCGGCCAATCCAAGTGCGGCACTCACAGGCAAACCCTGCGCGATGAGCTCCGCGACGGTGAAGTCCCTCAGCTTCAACGACGGTCCGAAATCCCCATGCGCCAAGCCACCGAGATACCGGAGATACTGCACGCCAAGGGGTTGATCCAACCCGTAGGCCCGGTCGAGGTTGGCGCGCACCGCCGGCGCCAGAGTCTGCTCTTGGTCAAAAGGGCCGCCCGGGGCAAGCCGGATGATGAAGAACGAGGCGGTAATGATGACGAGCAGCGTCGGGACGATTCCGGCGATACGCCGGACCGCGTAGCGAAGCATCGAAGGCGCCTTTCTTGCTCGGGTGACCGCCGGCTATGTATACCGCGATTCAGCCAGGAACCGGTATCGGCCGAGCCGCGGTCACCGCCCGAGCGAGGACCGCCGAACCCGCCAGGCCACTTCGCCGCCGGTGCCCGCTATACTGGTGGTCCCTTTGCCATCCGGCTGCGCAGCCTGTAGCGGAGAGTTCCTGAATGAAGCGAATCCTGGTCGGCATCAAGCGCGTGGTGGATTACAACGTGCGCATCCGCGTCAAGCCGGACGGCAGCGGCGTCGTCACGGACGGGGTGAAGATGAGCATCAACCCCTTTGACGAGATCGCGCTGGAGGAAGCCCTGCGCATCAAGGAGCGGGGGGGTGCCGAAGAAGTCGTGATCGCCACCATCGGGCCGGCGGATTGCCAGGCACAGCTGCGCACGGGGCTGGCGATGGGCGCAGACCGCGCCCTGCACGTTCAGGCCGACGGCGTAATCGAGCCGCTGGTGGCGGCGCGCGCGTTGCTCAAGCTGATCGAGCGGGAGCAGCCCTTTCTCGTCATCGTGGGCAAGCAGGCAATCGACGATGACAACAGTCAGACCGGGCCCATGCTGGCGGCGCTGTGGAACCGTCCCCAGGTGACTTTCGCTTCCAAGGTGGAGCTGTCGGAGGGCAAGGCACGCATCACGCGTGAAGTGGATACCGGGCTGGAGACGCTGGAAGTGGATCTGCCGGCGCTGGTGACGACCGACTTGCGCCTGAACGAGCCTCGCTACGTCAAGTTGCCCGACATCATGAAGGCGAAAAAGAAGCCGCTCGAGACGCTGACCTTGGCGAGCCTGAGCGTGGAGGCTCGCCAGGGCCTGAAGCTCGTCAAGTTCGAGCCGCCCGCCCAGCGCCAGAAGGGCGTGCGCGTGAAGGATGCGGCCGAGCTGGTGGAGGCGCTGAAGAAGAAGGGGCTGCTGTGATGGGTGCGAAGGTCCTGATCGTTGCCGAGCACGATGGCGCGAAGCTCAACCCGAGCATCGCCAAGTCCGTCACCTGCGCGCGCGGCATCCCGGATGCGCACATCACGATCGCTGTTTGCGCGCGCGATGCCGGCGCGGTGGCCGCCCAAGCGGCGCAGCTCACGGGGGTCAATCAGGTTCTCAAGGTGGAGAATCCCGCCAATGAGCACGCCCTCGCCGCTGTCCTGGCCCCCCAAGTCGTGGCGCTCGCGGCCGATTGCACGCACATCCTCGGCCCCTCGACCACGTTCGGGAAGGATCTGATGCCCCGCGTGGCTGCCCTCCTCGATACGGCACAGATCAGCGACATCATGGCGGTCGAGAGCGCAACCCGCTTTCGCCGCCCCATCTACGCGGGCAACGCGATCGTGACCGTCGAGATCGATCCGGCCCGCAAGATCGTTGGAACGGTGCGCACGGCCTCGTTCGAAGCAGCCCCGACCGGGGGCTCGGCCAGCATCGAGCCGGTATCGCTCCAGGTCCCATTGCCGACGCACACGCGATTTATCTCGATCTCGGCCGCCAAGAGCGACCGTCCGGACCTGCAGACTGCCTCCCGCGTAGTCTCGGGGGGACGCGCGCTCGGCAGCGCGGACGGCTTCAAGATCCTCTACTCGCTCGCTGCAAAGCTGGGTGCTGCCGTCGGCGCCTCCCGGGCGGCTGTAGACGCCGGCTACGCGCCCAATGAGATGCAGGTCGGCCAGACCGGCAAGATCATCGCGCCCGAGCTCTACGTGGCAATCGGCATCTCGGGCGCCATTCAGCACCTGACGGGCATCAAGGACGCGCGCACGATCGTGGCCATCAACAAGGACGCCGAAGCGCCGATCTTCGAGGTGGCGGACATCGGCCTCGTCGGGGATCTGTTTCAGATCGTGCCGGAGATCGAGAAGCTCATTTAACGGGCCGAGACCGCCACCGGCGCTGCGGAAAGCGGCAATAGACTCAGCACGAGACCCGGCTATCGCAGCTCCCTGTTGCGGGTACTGGCCGTCTTTTCGCGGGCAAAAACGACACTTTTTGCCCGCGGGCGCCAAAGAAGCTCTCGGCGTGGTCTGCGGAAAACGCCGCAGGCGTTTTCCGCCAATCGACTAGGTCCTTTCCGGCGCCACGCGAACCAGCGCCTTGCCGAAGTTCTCGCCGCGCATGAGGCGACAGAAAGCCGCAGGGGCGCTGGCGAGCCCTTCGGACACATCCTCCCGGTAGCGGAACTGGCCAGCGCGCATCCACCCGCTGATGACTCGTTCGAGCTCCGGCAATCGCTGCAGGTGGTCCTGCGCGAGGATGCCCCGGAGCGTGGCCCTCGCATTGAGAACGTGGCCGAGAAAGGGGCCGTGCGGCGGGGACTCCATGTTGTACGCCTCGCTCATGCCGCACAGGATGACGCGTGACTGCGGGGCCAGGTAGCGCAGCACTGTCGCCAACATATCGCCACCAACATTGTCGAAGTAGACATCCACGCCATCCGGGCAAGCGCGCTCGATCTGCACTCCAAGGTCGCCCGCCCGATAGTTGAGGCAGGCCGCGTAGCCGAGCTCTTTGAGCGCGTATTCGCACTTCTCCTGTGATCCCGCGATCCCGACGGAGCGTGCGCCGATGATGCGCGCGGCCTGACCCGCGGTGCAGCCGACCGGGCCGGTGGCGGCAGAAACGAGCACCGTCTGTCCGGGTCGAGGCTCGCCGAAGTAGACGAGACCGACATAACCAGCCAGGCCTGGCAGTCCCATCACTCCCAGCGCGCTGGCAACCGGGGCTCGGGTGGGATCGAGCCGTCGCACCCCCTGCCCGCTCGAGAGTGCGAATTGCTGCCACCCATTGCGGACGGCTACGTATTCACCCTGGCGGTAGTCGGGATGGCGCGACTCCATCACCTGCGAAACGGTCTCCCCCATCATCACGTCGCCCGGGCTCAGCCGCCCGGGCGCTCGGGCGCCCTCCAGCATGGCCGGGCGATAGGAGGGGTCCAGGGACAGATAGACCGTCCGGGACAGGAATTGGCCCGGTCCCGGCGTCGGGACGGCCGTCGTGTCCGTCCCGAAGTTCTCGGGCACAGGCGGCCCCACGGGCCGCTGCGTCAGCAGGATGCGATGATTGCGGTCGCCAGCGTCGTGCATGAGGGACAGCGCCGCCGTGGGCCTCTAGAGCTTGCTCAGAATGTGCTCCGCCGCGGAGACCTTGAACTGTCCGGGCTGCTCGATCTCGACCGCCTTGGCCGTGCCGTCCTGCACGACCACCGCAAATCGCTGACCACGCGTGCCCATGCCATAGCCCTTGGCATCCAGCTCCAGACCGAGCGCCTTGGCGTAGTCGCCATTGCCATCGGCCAGCATCAGGATCTTGTCCCCGACGCTCGAGGCCTTGCCCCACGCGTTCATGACGAACACATCGTTCACGGCCATGCAGGCGATCGTGTCCACCCCTTTCGCATGAATCTGATCCGCCAGCTGCACGAAGCCCGGAAGATGCTTGGCATCGCAAGTGGGCGTGAAAGCGCCCGGAACCGAGAACAACACCACCTTCTTGCCCTTGAACAGCTCGTCGGTGCTCACATCCTTCGGGCCCTCCTTGGTCATCATCTTGAGCTTGCCGGAGGGCATCCGGTCGCCAGCCTTGATCGCCATGTTCGCAATCTCCTGAGGTGCCTTGACGGAGGCGCTATCGTAATTCATTGGCTGCATGCGCCGCAGGCGATTCCAGCCAGCGGCCAGTGAGCACCTCCCTATGCAGAACTGGCTTGCTTTTCGTGGGCAAAGGTCACGCCCTTTGCCCGCGAGCATACAGGAAGCCCTGGGTTTGGCTGGCTGGAATCGCTCTGGCGATTCCAGCCGAATAAACGAGAAAGGCCGGGAACTCACATGAGCCCCGGCCTTCCTGTTTTTCGAACGGGAGCCGGTGGGGCACCCGCAGCAGTGGTCGGTTCAGGCTTGCTTGGCGTGCAGGCTCCACAGCGCCGCGAGGCGCTCGAGCGTGGGGTCACCCTTGACGTCGTGGAAAGTCTTCACGGCATCATCTTTGTGGCCACCCTTGAGCTGCGCGATGCCCAGCAGCAGCTTCGCCTCGGGCACGCTCTTGACGCCGCCCTTGGCGATACCCTTGTTGAGAGCATCGATCGCCTTGTCGTACTGCTGGTATCCGAGGTACGCCAGTCCGACACCCACCTCCTTGTCTCCGGTCGGCGCGGCTTCAGCATCCTTTTGCGCCTTCGGCAGCGTCGCCTGATCGTTCGCGGCGGCCTTCTTGGCCGACTCGAGCAGGCGCTGGTTCTTGTCCTGGGTGCGCTTGTCCGGGAAGACGTTCTTGGAGAAGGCTTTCTCGAGCGTGTGCTCCGCCTCGCCCGGGGATCCCTGGTCGAGCGCAATCTGGGCCATGTCGGTGAAGTCGCCGGGCTCCTTCAGCACGTCGACTTCGGACATCAGGCGATAGACCTGGAGCTGGGTCTTGTCGTTCTTCTGAGGGGCTCGCAGCAGGGTGTCCAGCAGCTGGGCCCAGTATTCCGGCTTCGGGTAGTACTGCACCAGCTTCTCGAGGTGATGGCTGATGCAGTCCTGATCGTTCAGCTTGACGCAGGAGCTCAGCGCCAGATCGAGCGGCTCCTTCTTCGGCGTCCCACCCTTCTTGATGGTGGAGTCGATGTAGCTGTCCTCGAACTTCAGCGTACCCTTCCAGTCGTTCTTCAAGTAATACGATTGCCCGACCAGGGTGTACATCTCGTCGTCGGCCTGGCCGGCCTTGATCAGGCGATTGCCGTAATCGATCGCCTTGTCGTAGTTCTTGATCTGGTAGTTCATCTGCGCGACCGCTTTAGTCAGCCGCTCGACGTCCTCGGGAGGGGTGAAGCCGTCGCTGATCTGCGCCTCGAAGGCCTTGGAGGCCTCCGGGAAGTTGTTGGTTTTCGCGTACGCGAAACCGGCCAGCTGGTTGATGACGTGCTCGTCGAAGGGCGTCTTCTTGGGGTTGCCCTCGGCGTCCTTGAGCTTCGCCAGCGCATCCGAGTACTTTTTCTGCCCAATCTCGTCCTGCGCGGCCTTGAGCGTCTTGGCGAGCTCACGGCTGACCGTGTTTTTCTCCTTCTTCTCCTCCGCTGCCGCGGCGGGCCGGGTGGCGATGACGGCGGCGGCACTCAGGAGAGCGAGCGTCAGAGCGAATGTGGTTATGGCCTTGGGGGCCTTGATAATGTGTTTGCTCATCGTGGGTATAGGTTCCGCAGGGGTCACTGGTTGAACTGCGAGGTATTGACGAATCCGATCTTCTTCATGCGATTGCGCTGGGCCGAGGCCAGCACCTTGGCCACGTAGTCGTACTTGGCACGCCGGTCGGGCTGCAGGTGGATCTCGGGCTGCGGCTGCTTCACGGCCTCTTCGTGGAAATAGCCTTCCAGCTGATTCAAGCTCTGGACCACCGTTCCGTTCCACACGACGGTGCCATCGAAATCGATCTCGAGATCGATCACCTCCGGACGGGCGTCCGGCGGCGGCGGCTGGTTCGCCTGCGGCATGTCGAGCTTGACCGCATGGGTCATGATCGGCAGCGAGACGATCAGCGTCACCAGCAGCACCAGCATGACGTCGATCAACGGCGTCGTGTTGATGTCGCACATCGCCTGGCCTTCAGCCGTGCCAACACTCATTGCCATATTGCTGCGACTCCCGTGTTGTCAGCGCGTGCCGGTAGTGTCTCAGTTTGCCCGCGTGCCACGCACGCCATGGTCCGGTTCGGTCAGGAATCCGACCTTGACGATGCCACCGCGCTGGATCGCATACAGAACACGCCCGATCGCCTCGAAGCGCGCGTTCTTGTCGCCCCGGATGTGAACCTCGGGTTGCGGCTTGCGCACGGCGGCTTCCTTGATGTGCGCCAGCAGATCGTCCCGATTGGGCATCCTGCGGTCGTTCCAGTAGATATTCCCGTCCTTGTCCACGGCGATCGTGATGTTTTCCGGCTTGGTCTGGGTCGGAATGTTCACGGCCTTGGGCAGATCGACCTTCACGGTCTTGTTGATGACGGGGATCGTGATCAGAAAGATGATCAGCAACACCAGCATGACGTCCACCAGCGGCGTCGTGTTGATGACCGACATCACCTCTTGCTCTCCCCCGGAGCTGCCGACACTCATCGCCATATGCAAATCCTCGCGGCCCGCGGCGCACCCTCAAGGCGGCGCCGCGGACCGTCAATTACTACTTACGCACCGCTGCGGCCGCGGTCGCCGGCCGGGGGGTGTCGGCGTCGCCCGTGCCGACGCGGGCACCGCTTACCAGATAGGCATGCAGATCGCTGGCGAAGTTCCGCAGCGCTTCCTGGAGGAGCTTGTTGCGGCCGAGCAGCCAGTTGTAGCCCATGACCGCCGGCACCGCCACGAACAGGCCGATGGCGGTCATGATGAGCGCCTCGCCGACCGGGCCGGCCACCTTGTCGATGCTCGCCTGGCCGGCGATGCCGATCGACACCAGGGCGTTCAGAATGCCCCACACCGTGCCGAACAGACCCACGAAGGGGGCGACCGAGCCGACCGTCGCGAGCAGGCTGAGCCCCGAATTGAGCCGGCTGTTGACGCCATCCACGGCGCGCTGCAGCGACATGGTGATCCACTCGTGCAGGTCGATCCGGTCGGTGAGCCGGCCGTCGTGATGGGACGCGGCTCGCAGGCCGTCCTCGGCGACGAGGCGGAAATCATCACCCTTCTTCAGCCGCTCGACGCCGTCCTTGATCGAGGGGGCCGTCCAGAACTGCTTCTCGGCTACCCGCGCGGACTGCTTGAGCTTGCGCTGATCCCACAGCTTGGTGAAGATCACGTACCACGACGACAGGGACATGATCAGCAGCAGGACCAGAACGGAGCGGGCGATGATGTCGCCCGAGGCCCACAGAGCGGCGAGGCCGTAAGGGTTATCGGCGGTTGCGGTGGTTTGGATTTGCATAGTTTCCTCGGATCACAAAAAAGCCGGGGCGATCACCCGGCGTCGAACAGTTGTTCTAATGGAGCTGGAACCTGATGGCGAAATTTAAGCACGAATTGATCGGTTGTCCGTCCTCCGTCGTGGGCCGGTAGCGCCCCGAGCCCGCCTTCGCAAGCTTCACGGCACCCTCATCGAGCCGGGCGCTGCCCGAGGTCTGCGAGACAGTCGGCTCCTCGGTCACCTTGCCCTTGGCGTCGATGCACACGTGCACGGTCGCCACGCCCTGCTCGTTCAGGCGGCGCGATGCCGGGGGATAGTAGTCCTCGGTGTTCGGAAAGCCCTTGCCCGGGCCTCCTGCCACCCTGTTGACTGCCTTCGCTGGCGGTGGTGGCGGTGGCTTCTCGACGTGCTTGTTGGTCACGTCCTGAATGGCCG
>DASTDD010000307.1:0-7696 GCA_035710545.1 Steroidobacteraceae bacterium | reverse complement strand
GCAGGGGCCGGTGCACCTCATCATGGGGCCGTGGACGCACGGCGCGCGCTCCACCTCGCATTCCGGGGACGTCGACTTCGGCGCGGCGGCCACGCTGGACGCCGACGGCGGCGACATCTTTGCGCGCCGGCTCGGATTGTTCGACCGCCATCTGAAGGGTGACGGGGCGGGGCGGACCGCCGAGCCGCGCGTGCGCCTGTTCGTCATGGGCGGCGGTAGCGGGCGCAAGACCGCACAGGGGCGACTCGATCACGGTGGCCGCTGGCGCACCGAGGCCGACTGGCCGATCCCCGATCGCCAGGCGACTCCTTACTATCTGCATCCGCAGGGCAAGCTCTCGAGCGCCCGCCCGCCGGCCCACGCCGCGTCGCGGGCCTATGCATTCGATCCGGACCATCCGGTGCCGACCATGGGCGGTACGGTTACCTCCGGCGAACCCCTCATGCGCGGCGGTGGGTACGACCAGCGCGAGGGTCCGCAGTTCTACGGCTCGCGGCTCCCGTACCAACCCGTGGCGGCACGGACCGACGTGCTGGTCTTCCAAAGTAAGCCGCTTACCGCGGACCTGGAGGTCACCGGTGAGATCGAGGCCAACCTCTGGATCAGCTCCGACTGTCCGGACACGGACTTCACGATCAAGCTGATCGACGTCTATCCTCCAAGCGAGGACTACCCCGAGGGCTATGCCCTCAATCTCACGGACGGCATCATGCGCTGTCGTTACCGCGATTCCTGGTCGGCCCCGGCTCCGATGACCCCGGGGACGGTGCACGCGATCAAGGTGACGGCCTTTCCGACCGCGAACCTCTTCAAGCGCGGTCATCGGATCCGCCTCGACGTGTCTTCGAGCAACTTTCCCCACTTCGATGTCAATCCGAACACCGGCGCCCCCGAAGGCAGGGGGCTCGTACGCCGTGTCGCCCGCAACGTGGTCTACATGGATGCAAGCCGGCCGTCGCACGTGCTGCTGCCCGTGATTCCTCTGCGGGATGGAACACCATCGGCTGCGGACCGCGCTTAAAGTCACAGCACGAAGGAGCCGTGCATGCCCAAGATCGATCTCGCCGCCGTCCAAGTACACAGGGGTTCGGGCTATCCGCAACCGTTTGATGCGCCCTGTCTGACCCGCACGCGCCGGCGTCTGGGCGAGGCGGGAGGGCTGCGCGATTTCGGAGTCAATCTGATGGCGCTGCCGCCAGGCGGCTGGTCCAGTCAGCGCCACTGGCACAGCGACGAGGACGAGTTCGTCTATGTGCTCGAGGGCTCAGTGACGCTCATCGAAGACAGTGGCGCGACACGGCTGCAGGCCGGCGACTGCGCGGTATTTCCCAAGGGGACCGGCAACGGGCATCACCTGGTCAACCACTCTTCCTCCACGGCGCTCTTTCTGGAGGTGGGTTCCCGCGACCCGCAAGATCTGACCACCTACTCCGACATCGATATGATGAGCTCCAACGCTGATGGTCGGTTCGTGCACAAGGATGGCACGCCGTATCCCAAGCTCTAGTGCCGAGGCCGCTTGCGTCTGCAGCGAGCGAGAGCACTCCGGCGCCAGCAAATTTGCGCATTCCAGGAGGGACTGGCAGTGATCACGTGTGTCGTCAGCTATGTCATTGATCCGGCGAAGATCGAAGCGTTCGAACAGTTCGGCCGTCGCTGGATGGAACTGGTGGTACAGCATGGCGGGGTCCACCACGGCTATTTTCTTCCGGCCGAGGGCGCCAGCGATCGTGCCCTGGCACTGTTCAGTTTCGAGGACCTTGCCAGTTACGAAAGGTACCGGGGCCGGTTCGGGACCGATCCCGCCTTCGTTGCGGCCGATCGCATCCGCGACGAAAGCCATTGCGTGATTCGCTATGAGCGCACCTTCATGCGACCACTGCTTCCTGAGCGCAGCTAGGGCGGCACGCTCGAGCCCGATCGGCTCACAACCAAGGGCGGCTGCGCCGCGCTTCGGGGAAGCGAAAGTCCCGTCACAACCGTTTGTCACCGGCCGACGGTCGCGGATAGACTGCTGCGGGGGAGCGCACACGCGAGTGTCCTGACATGCAGTGCCGGTGTCGGATTGACCGTATACCCGTGAGCGAGGGAGTACTCGTCCTGGCGACGCTGTCCTTCGCCACCTACCTGGCCTACGAGTTCACGCTCCTGTCGAGCATCACGGGCGCCGCACACCGGCCGCGGTCGATCGATCTGGACGAAGCCCTGCTGCTGGCGGTTTTGTTCTGCTTCGGGTTGCTGTTTCTTTCGTGGCGCTATTTTTGCCTGCAGCGCAGCGAGGCGGCACGCCGCCGCGCCTCCGAGCAGCGGGCATTGAGGCTGGCCGAACGGGATGTGCTGACCGGCCTGCCGAACCGGCCACGCTTCGAGCGGGCGATTCGCGATGCTCTGGCTCCCGGAGTGAGGCCCGCTGCGATCCAGGCCGTGCTGCTGCTTGACCTGAAGGACTTCCGGCGCATCAACGACACCTTCGGACACGGTACCGGGGATGAGGTGCTGATCCGCGTGGCGCGGCGACTGCAGCGCGAACGCCGCGGCGGGCTTCTCGCCCGGCTCGGGAGCGATGAGTTCGGGCTGCTGGTCACGGAGTTGCGCAGCGCGGAGGAGGCAACCAGCATCGCCATCGGCCTCACCAGCGCGCTGCGTCGCCCGATGCTGATCCGCGATACGTACTACGAGCTCGAGCTCGGGATCGGAGTCGCCTGCGTGCCGCAGGACGGCCGCGAGACGGGCGAGATCCTGCGCAAGGCCGAGGTCGCGCTGCATCGCGCCAAGGCAGAGCCCGGCGCGGCGCTGCGCTTCTTTGAGCCCGCCATGGATTTGGGCATCCGCGAGCACGCGATCCTCGAGCGGGATCTGCGGGCTGCGCTCGACACGGCAGCCGTGCGCCCCTTTTATCAGCCGATCGTGGATTTGCGCTCCGGGCGGCTGGTCGGCTTCGAGGCCCTGGCGCGCTGGACGCATCCCACGCTCGGAGCGGTGGCCCCGGAGCGCTTCATACGCGTGGCGGAGCGCTGTGGCCTCATGGACACGCTCAGCGAGCAGCTGCTGCGTCAGGCGGTGCGTGCCGCGCTCGGCTGGCCGGAGCGGCTGCTGCTCGCGTTCAACATTTCCTCGGCCCAGCTGAATTCGCAGGCGTGGCCGACGCGCCTGCTGTCGGTACTGCAGGACGCCGGGCTGCGGCCGCAGCGCATCGAGCTCGAAGTAACGGAGACCGCCCTCGTGCAGGATCTGCACAGTGCCCAGCAGGCGCTGGACATGCTGCGTCGCGCGGGCGCGCGCATCGCCCTGGACGATTTCGGTACCGGCGCCTCGAGCCTGCACCACCTGCGCGAATTCAAGGTCGACACGCTCAAGATCGATCGTGGGTTCGTCGCCTCCGTGGTGCACGATGCCGGCGCGACCGCGTTGATTCGCGGCGTGATTGGTCTGGCGCATGGACTCGGCCTTACGGTCACTGCGGAAGGAGTTGAGCGGCCCGAGCAGGCCGCCGCGCTGCTCGCGCTGCAGTGTGATCAGGCTCAGGGGTTTCACTACGGAGCCGCGCTCGGGGATGACGCGACTGCCGCCCGCGCACGGGCGGCAGCGGACTGACCGCAGGCCCCGCGAACCCCGCTCACACACTGACCAGCGATGCAGGAAGCCGCGTAGCCGGCTTCGAGGAGGCCGGCGGCTGGATCAGCCGTTCACCAGCCAACTGCCTCGCCGTCCTTGCGGAAATCGGAACCGCCGCGGTAGTAACCCAGGCCGGCGTCGGCCGGCACGACCTGGATCACTTGCACGCCACCAACGGCTGCGCCATTGATTGCGCGCACTGTGTGGCCCATGGCGGACAGAGCCGGTCCCACGAGGTCGTAGAGCGGGGCTTCGAGGCTCAGGAGATTCGGGACCTGGCTGTGCCGGAAGCGCGCCACGTCCGCGGCCGCCTGCACGTTGGCGCCGAGGTCGATGATGTCGACCAGGAGCTGAGCATGGCCCTGCGCCTGCATGTCCCCGCCCATCAGGGTGACGGTCATGACCGGCTGCCCCTCGTGCAGCAGGAAGCCGGCCGACAGGGTGTTGAACGGCCGCTTGTGGGGGGCGATCACGTTCGGGCTCTGCGGGTCGAGCGTGAACAACGTGCCACGGTTGTGCAGTACGAATCCGTAGCCGGGTACGGTGATGCCCGAGCCGAACTCGCTGAAGTTACTGTTCACCCAGGAGACCATGTTGCCGTCCTTGTCGGCGGTCGACAGCACGATGGTGTCGCCCTGCGGCTCTGCATCGCCCGGCGCCCCGGTGCTCGAGGCACGGCGGGGGTCGAATTTCGGGCACAGCGCTGCGGCGTGCGCGGCGGACAGCAGCCGCGCCAGCGGCACGCTCACCGCATTCGGGTCGGCGTTGTAGTGAAACAGATCAGCGTAGGCGAGTTTTTTCGCCTCGACGAGGATGTGCCAGTACTGCGGGTTTGCCGGGCCGAGCGACGCCAGCGTCTCGCCGGGCGCCCATTTGGGCAGGCACTCGGTGAGGATGTTGAGCATCTCGTCGGTCGCCCACGCCTGGGAAGGGGGCGGCAGCTCGAGCACCTCGTAGCCGTGGTACCTGGTACGCGCGGGTTCGACCCATTCGCCGCGATAGTTCGCGAGGTCCTCAACGGTCATGGTGCCGCCGAGCGCGGTGGACTTCGCTACGATGGCACGCGCGATCTCGCCTCGGTAGAAGACGCCAGCCCCGTGAGCCTGCAGCAGGCGGAAGGTGCGCGCGAGCTCGGGATTGCGGAAGATCTGGCCGGGCACCGGCGGGCGGCCGTTCACGTACCAGGTCCTGACCGAGTCGGGGTCGGGCTCGGTGCAGCAGCCCCTGAGGGGCAGCGCATTGGGCAGCCGCCAGTCGCCGGCGATGCGCTCGGAGACAGGGAAGCCGTGTTCGGCATAATCGGCGGCCGCCTCCAGTACCTCCTTGAACGTCAGCGTGCCGAAGCGCCTGAGCGCCGCTTGCCAGCCCCACACCGTGCCGGGGACGGTCACGGGTAGGATGCCGCCGCCAGGCATGCCCGATGCCGGACCCCAGTTCTTCGGGTCGGCGTGGTAACCGAGTTCGTTCAGGTGCGCGAGCGTCGCCCCGCTCGGAGCGGTGCCGCTGGCGTTGAGCACGTAGATCCGGTGCTCCTTGGCGATGTAGATGACCGCGAACAGGTCCGAGGCTACCCCGACCATCATCGGCTCGGTGATGCTGAGCACCGCTGCGGTGGCCACCGCGGCATCGACAGCATTGCCGCCGCGCATCAGCACCTGCAGGCCCGCCTGCGCGGCGAGCGGTTGGCTGGTGACCACCATGCCGTGTGCAGCCATCACCTCGGATCGGCTCTGGCTGGGCCAGCCCGAGGCGCGCGCACCGCGAACGGCATGACAGAAGGCTCCTTCAGGCGTGGATCTGCACCACGGATCGGATGGAAAACCGGAGGCGGGTGGCGCGGCCTGGGCCGACGCCGCATGCATCGTGCACGGCGCGCAGATCATGGCGAGTGTCGCAGTCAGAGCCGAACGCGCGAGCTGCCTCATAGGCCCCTCCACAGTGTTGGCGCTCAGCATGCCACCCGCGCCGGCCCCGTGCAGGGGCGCGAGTTAACCACGCTCGCCGCAACGCCGACAGTCCTCAGCGGCAGCCTGAGCCGTGGCGGATTGAGCGCCGCTCGGCAGTGACCTGCGTGCGTCACCACCTCCGCCAGAAAGTCTAAGTCGCGAAATAGCGGCGGCCTCGACCTCGGCGTGCGGCGCAGATGTCTCGATCGGGGGTCGGAGCTGCCAGCGCCATGCCGGCAAGGCAGCGGCCAGCAGGCACGCATGCTCTGCCAACCGCTCAGGGCGGGCCCGGCTCCGGTTGCAGGTGTTGTCCGTACCAGGCGAGGATCCGCTCGAACATATCGATATTGTAGGCGAGGCGCCGCGGTGAATGCCCCTCTCCCGGGTACAGCACCATTTCGGTTTCCACGCCGAAGTGCTTGAGGGCGCGGTACAGCCCGGTTGACTGGCCGACGGGGTTGCTGGAGTCATTCGCGCCACCGAGAATCAGGGTAGGCGTTCGGGCGTTGCGGATGTAGGTGGCCGGGGAGTTGCGCGCGAACACCTCCGGCTGCTCCCATGGTGTTCCGAAGTACCACGCATCGAACTGAGGCTCGTTCTCCGTCTCAAACTCCGCTTGTTGGTCGAACACACCCGCGCCGACGACCGCCGCCTTGAAGCGCCCCGTTTGGGTGATCGCCCAGGCCGACATTTCTCCACCATACGACCAGCCGCCGATGCCCAGGCGCGCCCGGTCGGTCCTGCCTCTCGCCAGCACGACATCGAGAACCGTCATGAGGTCGCGGTAGTCGCCGCCGCCCCAGTCGCCCCGATTGGCCTTGACGAAAGCCTCGCTGTACCCGGTCGAGCCGCGCGGATTCACCATCAGCACCTGGTAGCCATTACTCGCGAGCACCTGCGCCCAAGCGATCTCCCAGCCGTAGCCGGCGGAAAAGTTCGCGGCCGGCCCGCCGTGCACCAGCAGTACGAGCGGCTGCTTGCCCGACGCAGGTGCCGTCGGGATCATGAGTGCGGCCTCGATCGACAGGCCATCGGCGCTCTCAGTCCGGAAGATCTGTGTTGCCGCGAGGTCCCCGCCTGTCCAGCCCTGCTGCAGCTCACCCAGCTGGCGGATCGCTCCGTCACGCCCCCTAAGATAGAGCTGTGGCAAATGGGCGTAGTCCTCACCCACGAACGCGAGCGTGCCGTCCCGCGCCACGTCGAACGCCGCCACCGACAGTGGTAAATCGATGCGCGCCGGCGCTGCACCCGTCGCCAGCCGGTAAATCCGCCGATCGAACCCCTCGTTCAGGAGAAGCCAGACCGTGCCCGGGTCCCGCCAGCGTACGTCGGCAGATGCCATTCCCGCCGGCTCCGACACGATTGCAAGGCGGCCATCTTTCACGGCTCCGACAAACAGGTCACGCGGCAGCGGTCCGCCCGCGCCGGTGGCGCGAACGGCAAACCGCCGGCCGTCGGGTGAGACGGCCAGCCCGTCGAAGGGCTGGGGCGGCTGGCTGACGAGGTGCATCCTTCCGTCCGCGACCGAGACGCGGTAGACGCCGGTGGTGAATTCGTCGAGGCGCGGCCGGTCGCTGGCCACGACCAGCAGGTGCATTGCGTCCAGCCACTCGAACTCGTCGATGCGGTAACCGTCCGGACCCAGGCGCCGCTTGCTCTGCGATTTCGGGTCGAGCACCCACAATCGGGGCAGGATGCTTTCGCGGTCGGCGACCTGGGGGCCACTGTCCTCGGCCGATGCGGCGTCATCCTTGGCCAGGTAAGCGATGCGGGTACCATCGGGCGAGCAGCGGAATCGCTCCACGCCATACTTTTGAGCGGTGAGCGCGGTCGGCTCGTCTGCACCCGGGGGCAGCAGGTACACCTGCACCTTGCCGCCGCGGGTCGAAAGGAAGGCGAGGCTGCCGTCGGGAGCCCATTGCGGTGCGCGCTCGGACTTTCCCGACGGCGTGATTTCGCGATTGTTGCCGGTAGCGACGTCCACGACACGGATGCGGGGCAGTGCGTCCCACAGGTAGCTGCTCGCGACATAGACGAGCTGCTTGCCATCGGCAGAGAAGTGCAGTTCCCCGGCGCGCGTGTACGACAGTGCCTGCGCCGGAGTAAGCGCATCCGCATAGCAGAGCGGGGAGAGG
>DASTDD010000306.1:0-11521 GCA_035710545.1 Steroidobacteraceae bacterium | reverse complement strand
CCGCGCGCCCGACCGGCGGTCACGTTGTGAGCGCCGATGGCCTTGAGGTCCTTCATCAACGCCAACGTATCCGAATACGTGAGCTGGATCCGATCCACGTCCAACACCGGCTCGGTCAGCCCCGCACGCACGAGAGCCTCGCCAATGTCGTGCACGTCGGTGAAGCGATTGATGTGGTTGTAGCCATCCGCCTCCGCCCAGGCGGCTCGCAACTCGCGCAAGGTGTCCGGTCCGAACGTCGTGAATGCCAGGAATCCCTGCGGCCGCAGAACGCGCCGGATCTCCGCAAGGGCGGCGTCGAGCGGCTCGCACCATTGAAGCATGAGGTTGCTGAAGACCACGTCCACGCTGGCCGTGGCGAGCGGCAGCCGCAGTGCATCGCCACAGACGCGCTCGAAGCGACGGAACAGGCGCTGCCGGCGGCGCGCTTCGCGGAGCATGCCCGGCGCCAGATCCAGCGCGACGATCAGCGCACGACGGTACCGGCGCTTCAGGTCCTCGCTCGCCCGACCGGTGCCGGCGCCGAGGTCGAGCACGATCCGGGGCTCGAAGCGGAACAGCTCGAGGCGACTGAGCAACTCGTCGCTGACACGGGCCTGCAGCACTGCGCTGGCTTCATACTGGAGGCTCGCCCGATCGAAGGCGGCGCGGATCCCGGACCGATTCAGGCTGAACTCGTCGGGACTCATGAGCGGCGCGACCGGGGTTTCCGGGCTCGGCGGGTGGCGAGGCGTCTGGAGCGGGAAGCTCGCTTGCGGGTGCGTGCACGTTTGGCGGATGGAGCCTTGCGCTTCGAGCTTTTGGCGCCCCTGGCGCGGACTTTCGATGCCGCGCGCTTCGACTTGCCGCGCACGCGTGCGCGCGGACGAAGAAATCGTTCCAACAGCGCAGAGAACTCGTTTTCGTGCGAGAGAAACGGTGCGTGTGCCGCTCGTCTCAACTCGACATAGCGAGCGTTCGGCAGCGCGCGTGCCAGAGCACGTGAGGCCGCCGGCGGTGTGATGCGATCGTACTGACCCGATACAACCAGCGACGGCGCACGAACGTGCGACAAGGAGGCACGCAAATCGCTCCAGGCCAGTGACTCCAGCGCGCGCGACAGGGCATGCGGATTCGCGTGGCCCTGGGTCGAGATGGCCCTGTGCAATTGCGCGCGAACGTGTTCGCTGCGGACGCTGCCACGCGCCTGAAGATTGAGAAAGTCCTGCACAGTGAGGCGGCTGTTCACACGCAGCTGCCTGGCGAGCTCGCTGATGGCCTCGACAGCCATGCCATGAGCCCAATCGGGTGCGGCAGCGAATTTCGCGGTCGTCGCTACCAGAACCAGACGCTCCACCTGCCCTGGCACTGCTGCAGCAAGGTCCAGCGCGATCTGGCCGCCCAGCGACCAGCCGAGCAGGGAGTAGCGCCGGGAGAGTGAGCCCAACGTCTGATGCACGAGCCAGGATCGCTCGGCTGGCGTGCTGGCACTCACATCCGCGCTGCGTCCATGGCCTGGAAGGTCCACGGCAATGACCCGAAATCGCGGGCTCATCGCTGCGACGAGTGAGTCCCACACACGCAGATTGAGGCCCCAGCCATGCAGGAGGACCAGGTCGGGGCCGGCACCGGTCACTTCCACATTCAGTGAGCTCATCCGACTTTCCGTCCGTGCCGGGCGCAGATGACTCCGAGCGCCTCGGCAAGCGCATCGACCTGCGCTTCCGAGTGCGCGGCCGAGAATGTCACCCGCAGCCGCGCGCTGCCGCGTGGAACCGTGGGGGGCCGGATTGCGACGACGCAGAAGCCCATGTCGAGCAGCTCCTGTTGTGCCGCGAGTGCCGCTTTCGATCCGCCGAGCACGACTGGCTGAATGGGCGTCAGCGGCTCGGCTCCCGGTAGCAACTCCACTCCGGACCGGGCAGCCGCCGAGCGGAATCGCGCGGTCAGGGCCAGTACCTTGTCGCGTCGCCACCCCTCGCGCTGGGCGATCTGCAGGGCCCGGCGGGTGGCGGCGGCCACGGGCTGCGGCAGGGCGGTCGTGTAGATATACGAGCGCGCCTTCTGCATGAGCAGCTCGATCAGGTCGTTGGAGCCTGCGACGAAGGCTCCGAATGAACCGAGTGCCTTGCCGAGCGTGCCGACGAGGACGGGAACTCGATCCGGATCGAGACCGAAATACTCGATCGAGCCTCGACCGCTCGCGCCGAGCACTCCGAGTCCGTGAGCGTCGTCCACTACGAGCCACGCGTTGTGTGCGCGACTCGATCGTGCCAGCGCATCGAGCGGCGCGATGTCTCCGTCCATGCTGAACACACCATCAGTGGCCACGACGGCAGCGCCCCGAGCAAGGCCCGCCAGCGCCGCTTCTGCCGCCGACGCATCCGCATGCGCGTAGCGCCTGAAACGTGCGCCCGACAACAGGCCGGCATCGATCAGCGAAGCGTGACTCAGGCGGTCCAGGAGTACCCACTCGCCCCGCCCCGCCAGCGTCGAGATCACGGCGAGATTCGCCATGTAGCCGGTCGAAAAGAGCAGGGCGCGCTCGCGGCCTGTGAAATTGGCGAGCTCCTCCTCCAGGCGGGCGTGCTCGGCACCGTGCCCCGTCACGAGGTGCGATGCGCCGCTGCCGGCGCCGCAGCGTGCAGCGCAATCGCTCATTGCGGCGACGACCTCGGGGTGGCGCGCCAGCCCCAGGTAGTCGTTGCTGCTGAAGTCCAGCAGTTGGCGTCCGTTGGCCCTGACCGTCACGCGACTGTCAGGCTCGACGAATGCCTCGATCGTGCGGCGCTCGCGCCTCAGCGATTCGCTGTCGATCCGGGCAAGGGCGGCCTCGACCTCAGACGACCTGCGCTTCATTTGCGCTCTCGGCCTGCAATCCCAGGCGCGCAAACAGCCTCTGGTCACGCAGCACGTCGGGATTGCCGGTGGTCAGCAGCTTCTCGCCGTAGAAGATGGAATTCGCGCCGGCAAAGAAGCACAGGGTCTGCGTCTCGTCGCTCATCGCCTCGCGCCCCGCAGAGAGGCGCACGTAGGCCGCCGGCATCATCAGCCGCGCGACGGCGATGGTACGGATGAAATCCAACGGATCTACTGCAGCGCAGCCATGCAGCGGCGTCCCCGGCACCTGCACGAGCTGATTGATCGGCACACTCTCGGGATGCTCGCTCAGGTTGGCCAGGGTACGCAGGAGCTGTGCGCGATCGGCCACCGACTCGCCCATGCCGATGATCCCGCCGCAGCAGACCTTGAGCCCCGCCTCGCGGACTGCCTCGAGCGTATCGAGCCGATCCTGGTAGGTGCGCGTGGTGATGATCTCGTCGTAGAACTCCGGCGAGGTGTCCAGGTTGTGGTTGTAGAAGTCCAGCCCTGCCGCGCGCAGCTCGCGGGCCTGCTCCGGCGTCAGCATCCCGAGTGTCGCGCAGGTTTCCAGGCCGGCGGCGCGCACCGCACGGATCATCTCCGAGATGAGCGCAATGTCCCGGGCCTTCGGAGAGCGGAACGCGGCGCCCATGCAGAATCTCGTGGCGCCGACCGCCTTGGCCCGCTCTGCCGCCGTGCGGACCTGATCGAGCTCCAGCAGTGACTCGCGCTGCAGCCCCGTGTCATAGCGGACGCTCTGCGGACAATAGGCGCAGTCCTCGGGGCAGCCGCCCGTCTTGATCGACAGCAGGGTGCTCATCTGCACCGAGTTGGGCACGTGATGAGCGCGGTGCACGCGCTGAGCGTGATACAGCAGGTCGATGAAGGGCAGCGCAAACAGGGCTTGTACCTCGGGAAGGGTCCAATCGTGGCGCACGGAGCCCAGGGCGGCTGGATTCATGGGACGACCTCGCGGGAGCGGCGGCTGGGATGTTCCGGGCCGGTTGCGCCGATGTCAACCGCGGGGCAGATCAAGGGTAGACAATTGGTCAGAAATTGATCGGCGCCGGGGGGCCGCCCGGCCGCGCCACCCGCAGGATGCAAGCACGAGCAGACACGCTGAAATCAGCGTCCGTAGATGTATTGCAGCAGCAGCCCGACGAAGATGACCATGCCGACGTACTGGTTGTTGACGAAGGCACGCAGGCACCCCGCGGGCTCGCGATTGCGGATCAGCCACTGCTGGTACAGGAACAGCACGCCGGCGACCGCCAGGCCGGCGTAGTACCAGCGTCCGAAGCGCAGGTCGCGGCCGATCAGCACCAGGGCGAGCAGCATGATCACCTGCATTGCAAAGATCAGCAGCTTGTCGAGGTCGGCGAACAGGATCGCGCTCGACTTCACGCCGATCTTGAGGTCGTCCTCGCGGTCGATCATGGCGTAGATGGTGTCGTAGGTGGCGGCCCACAGGACGGCCGCCATGTACAGCACCCAGCAGACTCTAGGCAGGACCCCGAGCAGTGCGGAGAACGCCATCGGCACGCTCCAGCCGCCAAAGGAGAGTCCCAGGTAGAGCTGCGGCATCGGAAAGATGCGCTTCACGAACGGGTACGAGACGGTCAACGCAGCGCCGACGAAGGCGAGTTTGATCGTCAGCTCGTCGAGCAAGGTGACCAGATAGAGCGCAATCGCGATCAGCACAGCGAACAGAGCGATCGCCTCGACGGGCGACACCCGCCGGGCGGCCAACGGACGGTCACGCGTGCGGCGCACGTGGGGATCGATGTTGCGGTCGGCAAAATCGTTGATGACGCAACCGGCGGCGCGCATGACCACCACCCCGAGCACGAACACGATCAGCACCTTCTGATCCGGATGCCCGTCTCCGGCGATCCACAGCGCCCACAGCGCGGGCCACAGCAGCAGCCACGTCCCGACCGGCCGGTTGAAGCGAGCCAGCAGCGCGTACTCCTCCAGCCGCCGGCCGAGGCGGTAGGAGAACGGCGCCCCCGGTCCTGCAATCTCTTCAGCCGACACGACCATACCGTTCAGCGGATCCGATCCAGCGCATCGCCAGTGCCGCAATGTTATCCGGGTAGGAGGCGAGCAGCAGCTCCGCGGCCTCGTGCACGCGCGGCAGCAGGTCGGCGTCGCGCATCAGGTCGGCGACGCGCAGTTGCGCCAGGCCGGTCTGGCGGGTTCCGAGCAACTCCCCCGGGCCGCGCAATTGCAGATCGCGACGCGCGATCTCGAACCCGTCGGTGGTCGCGCGGATGACCTTCAATCGTTCACGGGCAAGCTGCGACAAGGGAGCCCGATAGAGCAGGACACAGGTACTGCTATCGGTGCCGCGGCCGACCCGCCCGCGCAGTTGATGCAGCTGTGCGAGTCCCATCCGTTCCGCGTTCTCGACCACCATCAGCGTGGCGTTGGGGACGTCCACACCGACTTCGATGACAGTCGTGGCGACCAGCAGCTGGATCTTGCCGTTCTTGAAGGCCAGCATCGTCTGATCCTTACCGGCCGAGGGCATTCGTCCGTGGACGAGGCCCACATGGACATCGGGAAGGGCCTCGGCCAGCGCGGCCGCGGTCTCCTCGGCCGCCTGCGACCGGAGCTCGTCGGACTCATCGATCAGAGGGCATACCCAGTAGGCCTGCCGACCCTGCCGGCAGGCGTCGAGGATGCGCGCCACCACGGCTTCGCGCTTCTGCTCCGGCATCACCACCGTGTTCACGGGAGTCCGGCCTGGGGGCAGCTCGTCGATCACCGAGATGTCGAGATCCGCATACGCGGTCATGGCCAGCGTGCGCGGAATGGGCGTGGCGGTCATGATGAGCTGGTGCGGAAACTTGCCGTCACGGCGCCCTTTCTCCTGCAGGCGCAGCCGCTGCTGCACCCCGAAGCGATGTTGCTCATCCACGATGACGAGCGCCAGCTGTCGAAACTCCATCTCTTCCTGAAACAGGGCATGCGTGCCGACGACCATCCGGATTTCCCCGGAGGCGATCGCTTCGCAGGCACTGCGCCGTGTCCGAGCGGGCTGCGAGCCGCTCACGAGCGCGACGGTCAGCCCGAGGGGATGGAACCAGTCGCGAAAGTTCCGCCAGTGCTGCTCGGCGAGCAGCTCGGTCGGGGCCATGAGCGCCACCTGCATGCCACTGCCTGCAGCACGTGCGGCGGCGGCGGCCGCGATGACCGTCTTACCGCACCCAACATCACCCTGCAGGAGACGGACCATCGGCTCTCCGGAGGCCAGGTCCCTGTCAACCTCCAACAGCGCGCGGCTCTGTGCTCGCGTCAGCGAGAAGGGCAATGAGCGAAGGAATCGCTGCGCCAGCCCTTCAGAGTCCTCGAGCGCGGCGGCCGGCTCGGTCTTCGCTTCGCGCCGCAGCTGCTTCAGGCTGAGGTAGTGCGCCAGCAGCTCTTCGAACGCCAGGCGCCGCTGGGCCGGGTGGCGTCCATCGGCGAGCTGGGAAATGACGGCTTCGCGAGGCGGGTTGTGCACGTAGGAGAGCGCCTCTCTCAAGGAGGGCAGCTGCAGAGACCTGACCGCGCTTTCCGGGATCCAGTCGCGCACGCTCGCTGAATCCAGCTCGCGCAAGGCCTGCCCGATCAGCGCTCGCAGCCGTCCCTGGGGTACGCCTTCCGTCCCGGGATAGATGGGAGTCAGTGTCGCCTCCAATGCCGGAGCGGCCTCGAGCAGCCGCCGGTACTCGGGGTGAACGATCTCCAGGCCGAGCGGGCCCCGGCGGACCTCCCCGAAGCAGCGGATGCGGGCGCCACGCGCCAAGCCATTCTGCTGCGCAGCTGAGAAGTAAAAGAAACGCAGCGTGAGGAATCCGGAGCCGTCCGAGATACGGCACAGAAGCTGTCGGCGCCGGCGATAGGCGACCTCGGTAAGCTGGATCTCCCCCTCGACCGCCATGCGCTCGCCCGGAACCAGCTCGCCAATCGGCACGATGCGAGTGCGGTCTTCGTACCGCAGGGGCAGCACGAACAGCAGGTCCTGCACCTGCGTGACGCCCAGCCGGGCGAGGCGCTCGGCGAGCGCGGCGCCGACCCCGCGCAGCGCGGTGATCGGTCGCTGCTCCGCCCGGAAGGGACTCGGATTCGCGGCCACTTCAGCCGAGGTACAGCACGCCCTCGATTTCGACCCGGGCGCCGCGCGGGAGCTGAGCGACGCCAACGGCCGCGCGGGCCGGGTACGGCTGGGAGCAATAGCCGGCCATGATCTCGTTCACCTTGGCGAAATGCGCCAGGTCCGTGAGGAATACGTTGACCTTGACCAGGTTGGCGAGCGCTCCGCCGGCTGCCTCGGCCACCGCCTTCAGGTTCTCGAACACGCGCCGGATCTCCTGCTCGATGTCCGCGTTGACGAGCTGCATGGATTTCGGGTCGAGCGCGATCTGACCCGACAGATAAACCGTGTCTGCGACGCGGACGGCCTGGGAGTAGGTGCCGATCGCCTGCGGCGCCCGGTCGGTGTGAATGGTCTGGCGGCTCATCTTCATGTCTCCTGCTGCTTCGCCCCTGATTACTTGTCGGCCTCGTCCGGGTCATCGATCTCGATGTCGACCGGCTCGGATTCGTCGCGCGCATGCGCGGCGAGCGAGCGAGTCACGCGGACGACATCGGGCATGCGCCTGATGATCCGCATGATCTGCGCCAGGTGCTTGCGGTCCCGTACCCTCAGCTCGAACGTCAGGACCACCGCATCGCTCCCGTGCTCATCGATCGCCACGCGGTCGATGTTGGTCTCGAGATTCGCGATCGCCGCGGCGACGGCGGCCAGCATACCCGTGCGGTTCACCACGTACACGCGGATCTCCGAGCTGAAAAGCCGATCGGAGGCCGACTGCCAGGCGACCGGCAGCCACTTCTCGGGATGCTTGCGGTAGTCCTCCACGTTGACGCAGTTCTCGCGGTGAATGACCACGCCCCGCCCCGCCGACAGGAACGCAAAGATGGCATCGCCCAGGATGGGGAAGCAGCAGCGTGCGTAGGTCACCAGGAGGCCTTCGGTACCGGCGATGGCCAGCGGCGCGAGCGTGCCCGAACCGTCGCCGGCCTGAGCCTCCGGCAGCAGGCGCCGCGCGACCAGGGGTGCGAGCCGCTCTCCGAGGCCGATGTTCTCGTAGAGCTCATCGAGATCCTTCATGCCCAGCTCACCCAGGGCGGCCGCCTGAGACTCCGGTGTCACATCGTCGAGCGAGACGCGGAACTCGCCGAGAGCCTGATTCAGCAGGCGCTGGCCAAGGGCGATCGCCTCGGTGCGCCGCAGGCTCTTGAGATAGTGCCGGATGGCGCTGCGCGCCTTGGCCGTCACCACGAAGTTGACCCACGAGGGATTGGGCATCGCTCCCTTGGCTGTGATGATCTCCACGGTCTGGCCATTCCGCAGCACGGTGCGTAGCGGTGTCAGACGCCGGTCGACCTTGGCCGCGACGCATCGGTTGCCGATGTCCGTGTGTACCGAGTACGCGAAATCGACCACGGTAGCGCCGCTCGGCAGGCGCAGGATCTCGCCCTTGGGCGTGAACACATACACCTTGTCGGGGAACAGGTCGACCTTGACACTCTCGAGGAACTCCTCGGAGCTCCCGTCTTCCTGCAGCTCCACGAGATTCGACAGCCACTCGCGGGTGCGCTCCTGCTGCACCGAGCCCACGCCGTCGCCTGCCTTGTACTTCCAGTGCGCGGCGATGCCCGACTCGGCGACCCGGTGCATGTCGTCGGTGCGGATCTGCACCTCGATCGGGACCCCGTTGGGACCGAACAAGGTCGTGTGCAGGGACTGATAGCCGTTCACGCGGGGTATGGCGATGTAGTCCTTGAAGCGGCCGGGCATGGGCTTGTAGACCGAGTGCACGATGCCAAGCGTGCGGTAACAGGTGTCGGACTTGTCCACCACGATGCGCAGGCCATAGACGTCCACGATCTCGTTGAGGATGGCGCGCTTGCGCCGCATTTTCTTGTAGATGCTGTGCAGGTGCTTCTCGCGGGTCTCCACACGGGCCGCGATGTCGCCTTTCAGGAGAGCGGCCTTGAGCTGCTGCTCGATCTTCTTCAGGAATTCCTTCTGATTGCCGCGCGCCTTCTTCAACGCGCGCTCGAGCACCAGGTAGCGGCGGGGATAGAGGGCCTTGAACCCCAGGTCCTCGAGCTCCAGCTTCATGTTGTACAGCCCGAGCCGCTCGGCGATCGGCGCATAGATCTCCAGGGTCTCGCGGGCGACCGCCCGGCGGCGTGTCGTGGACATCGCCTCGATGGTGCGCATGTTGTGCGTACGATCGGCCAGCTTGACGAGAATGACGCGCAGATCGCGAACCATGGCGAGAAGCATCTTGCGGAAGGACTCGGCCTGCGCTTCCTCGCGGCTCTTGAACTTGATCTGGTCGAGCTTGGTGACCCCGTCCACGAGCTCGGCCACCGGGGCGCCGAAGCGGGCCGCCAGCTGATCCTTGGGAGTCGGGGTGTCCTCGATGACATCGTGGAGGATCGCCGCCACGATCGTGTCGCCATCGAGTCGCAGATCGGCCAGGATGGCGGCGGCGGCGACCGGATGCGCGATGTAGGGCTCACCCGAAAGGCGCTTCTGCCCCTTGTGCGCCGAGGCGCCGAATTCCGCGGCCTCGCGGATGCGGTCGACCTGCTCGGTCGGGAGATAGCTCTCTACGGTGGCCAGCAGCTCCTTGAGGCCCGGTGTGCGCCTTCCACCGGGGAGCAGTCCCAGGAGCGAAGACGCATAATCCATGACTTACAGGATGGGTCAGTCTCCGAGACCGAACTGCGGAGCTCGGAAGGTGGACTGGGCGTCGAGCTCGGGCACGGCAGGCTCCGCCGGCGGCTCGGGCTCGCGAAGCATTTCAAGCGTGACGTTGCCGGCGGCAATCTCGCGCAGGGCCACCACGGTCGGCTTGTCGTTTTCCCACGCGACGGTGGGCTCTGCGCCGTTGGCTAGGCGGCGGGCGCGTTGCGCAGCCAGCAGCACCAGCTGGAACAGGTTATCGACGTTGCTCAGGCAGTCTTCGACAGTGATTCGGGCCATTTTCAGGACTTCGCCATGCTTGGAAGGGGTTCGGAGCGCACCGGGCAGGGGCGCCTCGCAAGAGCACCGAGTATAGTCTAAAACGGTGAATTCAGGCGAGTTTTCTCCCTGACGGGCATCAGCCGAGCAGGTCCGCGAGTAACGCCTTCAGCCCCGGCCGCGCGGCGCGAAGGGATGCTACGCCCCGTTCCCCCTGCTCACTCCTGCTCGCTTGCGCATGCCCGGTGGAATCCGGCTCATCATCCGAGCTTTCGACGATGCGCACGAGGTCATCCACAGCGCGTTCGAAGTCATCGTTGATGACCACGTAATCGAACTCGTCCCAGTGCGACATATCGCCAACCGCGTCTCTCAGCCGTCGGGCGATCACCTCTTCCGAGTCCGTCCGCCGATTTCGCAACCGGTCCTCCAGGGCCCGCCGCGACGGGGGAAGCACGAAGACCGTGACGCACTCCGGCAGGGCTTTGCGGACCTGGCGCGCCCCCTGCCAGTCGATCTCCAGGACGACGTTATTTCCCCCGGCGAGCTCGGTCTCGACCGGGCGGCGGCCGGTGCCATAGAAGTTGTCGAACACCTGCGCATGCTCGAGGAACTGGCCCTGAGTGGCGAGCTGCTGGAATTCCGGTACGGATATGAAGTGATACTCGCGCCCGTCTTGCTCGGTCGGGCGTCGTTTGCGGGTCGTGTAGGAGACCGAGACGTGCAGGTCCGGCTTACGCCGCAGCAGCGCGTTGACCAGGGAGGTCTTGCCGGCGCCGGAAGGGGCCGCGATGACGAACAGCCGGCCGCGCGAGACAGAAGAAGAGGAACGGGAAGACGAGGAGCCCATGGGGCGCGAAACATACACGCCGCAGAGGTCCCGGGCCAACTGGCAGCGCAGCGAATCTGTGACGCGGCTTCCCGTGGGCCGCAGGAGTCCGGCCTGCAGCGGCCAGTTCGCCTCCGGGGTCGGGCCCTCTGGCTACGCGGGCCCTATCTTCAGGCGCTCGAGATACTCCCGCACCGCCTCACGGTAGCCTTCGCTGCTCGTCACCGTCGTGCCGCCGGCCAGCACCAGAATGAAGTCACCACGGGGCGTACGGCTGATCTCCCGCACGTAGTTCGTGTTGACCACGCAGGAACGGCTGATCCGCAGCATCGGCTGCGATTGGAGCGACTTCTCGGCGAGCTGCAGCGTGCTGCGGGTCAGGAAGACCTCGCGACCCACTGTCAGTTTGACGTAGTTGCGATCGGCCTCCAGCAGCTCGACCTGAGCGACGTCCAGCATGTGCATCCTGGTGCCGGATTCCGCGAGAATGCGCGGCCGCGCCTCGGCCAATGCCCGGGCGCTGCGCTCGATCTGGGCCAGGGCGCTCGACAGGACTGACTGTCGGTCCGCCACGCTTTCCGCTTCCCGCCGCCGCCGTACCCGGGCAAGCGTCCTGCGAAAGCGCTCGTCATCGAAGGGTTTCAGCAGGTAGTCGACTGCGCTCACCTCGAAGGCCTCGATGGCGTAGTGATCGTAGGCAGTCACGAACACGATGAGCGGCATGACGTCCGGCGTCAGCGCCTCGACCACTTCAAAGCCGCCGAGACCCGGCATCTGGACGTCGAGGAACAGCACTTGCGGACGATGCTTGCGAATGGCTT
>DASTDD010000305.1:0-30392 GCA_035710545.1 Steroidobacteraceae bacterium | reverse complement strand
CCGGTATGAAATGGCCCCTATCCCATCGGAATGGACCTAGCGACAAATGGTAGCGGGGGCAGGATTTGAACCTGCGACCTTCGGGTTATGAGCCCGACGAGCTGCCAGACTGCTCCACCCCGCACCAGTTTGATGAGCTGCTGAATCGGCCGGACTTTGGGCTCGTCTACGCTCGCGCTGCAGCGCGGAGCTGATGCGGCGGCTTCGGTGTCCAGCCCGTTTCAGGGGCGCGAATCATACCCTAAAACGCCGCGGGCAGCGCCACTGTTGCCGGTGCCGTCCGGAATCGCTGCTTGGTCAAGCGCTTATGAGATTGCAGGTTCCACCCCCTCGGCGTGCGGGAGGCGCAGCGATGCGCGAGGCCCAATACTTCGGTTGCCGGATTAAGCAGGGGCGAACTCCGCGGGATCCGGATCCGTGCGCCAGCGTAGCTCCAGGATGCCTCAAGCGGGTTTCAACCGCGCCTTGTGATCATGGCTATGCGGCGCGGCTCACGGGCTCGGGCTCAGTGGCCTGCATGCTCGCTCGGGCAGCCATGCGCTCGAACCACGGAGCCAGCGTCGTATCCTGCAGCAGAGCTGCACCCTCGGGCGTCTTGCGGAAATAGTCGATGTGCGGAGCGAGCATCAGGTCTGCAAGAGACACTTCGTCCCCCGCCATGAAAGGCGCTGAGCCCTGCAAGCGCGCAAGCTCGTTGATGCACGCTCGCGCATCCGGTAGCGCCTTTTCGATCGTGGTCTCGTCTGTGGGCCGATTCCAGAAGCGTTGGGCGAAGAGTCGTTCGGCGCTGATGCGGACAGAGATCTGAGGAAAGACATACCAGTCCACGATCCCCACAACCTGGTCCATTCGCGCCGCCTGGCGCGGATCGCTCGGACGCAGCACCCGTGCACCCTGCAGTGTATCGATGTAACGGATGATCGCCTGTGTCTCGTACACACGAAAGTCGCCATCATCCAGGACGGGTATCCGGCCGAATGCATGCAATTGCAGATGCTGCGGGCTGCGGGTCGTGCCCGAGGCAACCTCCCTGAGCGTGTATGCAAGGCTCTTTTCCTCCAGTGCCAGCCGCACCGTCCGGGTGTAAGGGCTGCCGGGCCTGCCGTGTAGGATGAGATTCGACACGCTGAGTCCTCGTCGTTGATTGCGCGCGGCCATCGATTAGGCGGTGGCAGCCTCGCGGATGCGCTTGGCCAGCTCGGCGGCTGCCTTGTGATCGAGTGTTCGCGCCGGCCAGACGACCCCGAGGCCCTCGCTGTTGTGGGGCTTGGGAATGATATGGAAGTGGACGTGGGGGACGGCTTGGTGCGCGCGCACTCCATTGTTCTCGAGGACGTTGTACTCGGTCACGCCGGTGACGGCCATGACGGCCCGGCATAGACGCGGCAGTACGCGCCCAAGGGCAGCCGCGGACTCATCGGAAAGACGATCCAGCGTCTCCGCCGGCTCTTTGGGAACCACCAGCGTATGGCCGCCGGTCAGCGGATTGATGTCGAGGAACGCCAGTACGCGCTCGTCCTCGTACACCTTATGGCAGGGCACCTGGCCCGCGATGATCTTCCCGAAGATGGTGTCGGCCATGGCTGCCTCCGTGGGACCGGTTCGCCGATCGACCCATTCTACTGCCTCGCAATCAAATGGTTTGGGCGGGGCGAGTCAGCGCGGTCCGTACCCATGCGGTTTTCGCACCAATTCCCTCGATGCAGGCTGCATCCCCGTGCCGCTGCTGAAAGTTGCGATGAGTGCAGCCGCGTGCGGCCCGTCAACGGCGAGAAGCCTGCCTGGCCGGGAAGGCGATCCCCAGTCGTCGCATCTTGCGGTACAGCGTGTTGCGGCCGATGCCGAGCTTGGAAGCGACTCGACTGATGTTTCCGTGGTGCAGATCGATCTCGCGCAACAACGCCGCACGCTCCGCCTTCTCGAGTGGATTCAGCGATTGGGCCTCGGGCGAGCATTCCTTGGCCGGAGTCTCCGCCAGAGGCAGGCCGATGCCGTAATCCGCGGGCAGGTTTGCCACGTCGAGCCGATCACCCGTTCGCATGGCGATCATTCCACGCAGGACGTTGCGCAGCTGCCGGATATTGCCAGGCCACGAATACGCACACAGCGCCTCGACCAGATCCTCACTCAGCGTGACCGCCGGAGTGGCCGCAACCTCCTGGGCGAATATGTGGCGGATCAGTGCGCTCTTGTCGTGCCGCTCGCGCAGCGGCGGCAGCGCCAACACCAGACCCTGAAGCCGATAGAACAGGTCTTCGCGAAACTCGCCGCGCCGGACCTTTTCCTGGAGGCTGCCACGGATCGCGCATACGAGGCGCAGGTCCACCTTGATCGGTGAATCGCATCCCGGCGGCAGCACCTCGCGCTCCTCGATGACGTGCAGGAGTTGTGCTTGCAGCTCCAGCGGTAAGTCACCGACATCGTCCAGGAACAGCATGCCCCCGTTGGCCTGCACGATCCGTCCGCGATCCAGGTCCGAGGCGCCGGAGGCGCCCGATCGTCCGAACAACTCGCTCTGCATGAGCATCTCGGGCAGGGATCCGCAATTGACCGCGACGAACGGCTTATCGGCCCGCTCGCTGGCGGAATGCAAGGCGCGCGCGAAGAATTCCTTTCCCGTCCCGGACTCCCCCACCAGTAGCAGCGGGATATCGCGTGACTCGAGGCGTTTCGCCGCCTGGATGTTGCGCCCCATCAGCGGGTCGCCGAGGTCGAGCTCATCGAGAATGCTGCGGCTGGGGTTGGGCGCCGAGCGTTCCTCATCCGCGGTCGGCGCTTGCTTGCCGGCCTGCTGGCGCTTGGAATGCGGTGCCTGGGCGACCGCAAAAAAACGCCCGCCGTGCCGTGTCTCGTAGATCGGCAGCGCGTGGAACGATTTCTTCTGGCTGCGCCCAAGCAGCGCCGGCAGCGAGATGTTGAAGACGCGCTCGAGCGGCGCGCCGATCAGCTCGCTCGAGTTCTTGCACCCCAGTTGAAAGAGCGCGTTGCGGTCCAGGGAGGCGATCATGCCGGCGGCATCGAGCGCGATGATGCCTTCGCCCCAGGTTCCCACCAGTTCCGGCCGGCTGTGGAAGCGAACCACGAACGCGTCCCGGAATCTGTTGAGAAACAGCCGGTTCTCGATCATCTGCGCCGACATGTTCACCAGCACCAGGGTGTGTTGCTGGGCGCGGTCGGACTCGCCGGAGGCATCCAGCACCCCGACGAGCTCCCCCCGGTAGTCGAAGATCGGCGCGGCGCAGCAGGTAAGCCCGGTATTGCGCGAGAAGAAGTGCTGGTCGCGGTGAATGATCAGGGGGGCGCGCTCGAACAGACACGTGCCCATTCCGTTGGTGCCCCCGTGCTCCTCGCTCCACACCGCCCCGAGCACCAGCCCGGTTCGGAAGGCCGCGTTGCGGAAGCTCAGGTCCCCGTAGTAATCGAGAAGAACACCGTCGCGATCGGTCAATATGATCGAGTAGCCGGAACCGGCCAGCTGGTGATACAGGTGCGCCATCTCGGCGTCGGCGAAGGAGACCAGCTCAAGGTTGAGCTCTTTGCGCGCAAGGCGCTCCTCTCGCGGGAGCACGAACGGCTCGCGCTGCGACTGGGGGTCCAGGCGATACTGGTTGAGGCACCTCACCCAGGACCGCTTCACGTAGTCGGGTGTGCTGGCGCTGTCCTCGCGCGAAGTCCCCCTCAACACCGACTGAATATAACGGGCATGACTGCCGATCGGCTGGAGCATTGCCTCCCCCTCGTAAACTGGCGGAGCTCCGATGACCTGAAACAAATTCTCGCTTTCGCGGTCGATTATGCCACGGACATGGCACACCGCATCGGCGAGCATCGAAATCGATACACCGCCGCGGGGCACTGCTCCGTTTTGGAACAATGGGTTCGGTCAGCTGGCGAGGCCCGGTTTTTTTCGGTGGTGCGGCAAGGGCGTGCGTATAGATTTGCCGCCTTGACGTTGTCGGAAAGCCCCGCGCGGGCCGGCCGCCGCGGTTGGACTAGCCGGGAAGATGGGCGCAGACTGCGCGAATGCGCCCGGCGCCGCCCGGGCCATGGCCTTGAAATAAAGAGAGTGTGGAAAGTCTCCTATGAAAACCAAAGCCGCCATCGCTTACGCTGCGGGCAAGCCCCTGGAAGTCGTCACACTCGACCTGGATGGTCCCAAGGCGGGCGAGGTGCTCGTCGAGATCAAGGCGAGCGGGGTCTGTCATACGGATGAATTCACCCGCTCCGGCGCGGACCCCGAAGGGCTGTTCCCGGTCATTTTCGGCCACGAGGGGGCGGGGGTGGTCGTGGATGTCGGCCCGGGCGTGACCTCGGTGAAAAAGGGCGATCATGTCATCCCCCTCTACACACCCGAATGCCGGCAGTGCAAGTCCTGCCTGTCGAGAAAGACCAACCTGTGCACGGCCATCCGTGCGACCCAGGGCAAGGGGGTGATGCCCGACGGCACCAGCCGGTTTTCCATCGGCAAGCAGATGGTGCACCACTACATGGGGTGCTCGACCTTCTCCAACTTCACCGTACTGCCCGAGATTGCGGTGGCCAAGATCCGCGAGGATGCCCCCTTCGAGAAGGTCTGTTACATCGGCTGTGGCGTGACCACGGGCATCGGCGCCGTCATCAACACCGCCAAGGTCGAGCCGGGCGCCAACGTGGTCGTCTTCGGGCTGGGCGGAATCGGCCTGAACGTGATACAGGGCGCGCGCCTGGCCGGCGCGAACAGGATCGTCGGGGTGGATCTGAATCCCAAGCGCAAGCCGCTGGCCGAGAAGTTCGGCATGACTCATTTCGTGAATCCGAAGGAGGTCGGCGCAGATCTGGTGCAACACCTCGTGAGCGTCACGGACGGGGGCGCCGACTATAGCTTCGAGTGCGTCGGCAACGTCGAGCTCATGCGCCAGGCGCTCGAGTGCTGTCACCGCGGCTGGGGCGTCTCGGTGATCATCGGCGTCGCCGGCGCCGGCCAGGAGATCAAGACCCGGCCGTTCCAGCTCGTCACGGGGCGTGTCTGGAAGGGCACGGCCTTCGGCGGCGCACGCGGCCGCACCGATGTGCCGAAGATCGTCGACTGGTACATGGACCGCAAGATCAACATCGACGACCTGATCACTCACGTGATGCCGCTCGAGAAGATCAACGATTCCTTCGATCTGATGCACAAGGGCGAGTCGATCCGCTCCGTCGTCACATTCTAGGGGGCGAGACTCCTACACGGAGGGTTCGTGCTTGCCGGAGAATCACCCCTGCGTCTCTAACCGCTGAAAGGAACAACATCATGGCTGTCAAGATCCATCCCGCCGTGGATAACGGCGTCAAGCCCGGCTCTGCCAACCTCGCCGGCGGCACACTGACCTGCAAGTGCTCGAGCTCGCCGGTGACGGTGGGCCTCAAGGGCAATGTGTCGTTCAACCACGTGTGCGGCTGCACCAAGTGCTGGAAGCCCGAAGGCGCCACGTTCTCCCAGGTCGCCGTCATCGGCCGCGACAATCTGAGCGTGACCGCGAACGCCCAGAAGTTGAAGATCGTCGATCCGTCCGCCGCGATTCAACGCTACGCCTGCACCGGTTGCGGCGTGCACATGTACGGGCGCATCGAGAACAAGAATCATCCCTTCTATGGATTCGACTTCGTGCACACCGAGCTGTCGAAGGAGAGCGGCTGGGCGGCGCCCGAGTTCGCCGCGTTCGTCTCCTCGATCATCGAGGCCGGCACCAAGCCGGATCAGATGGGCGCGGTGCGGGCACGCCTGAAGGAGCTGAAGCTCGAGCCGTATGACTGCCTGAATCCGCCGCTGATGGATGCGATCGCGACGCACACGGCGAAGCAGAAAGGCGTGCTCAAGGCCTAGCCTCCCGGTGGGCTGTATCGCGGCCGGGACCGGTGCGCCTCCCGGGGCCGCCAGGATGGATCTTCGAGGCTGAATCTCGTGGGGTGTTCCTGACGCCCGCATGGCAACATGCGGGCGTTTTCTGTTGCGCGTGTCCGTGAGACCGATTGGAGCATCGATGGAGCCGACCGACCGTGCCGGAGAGCGACGCCGCTGCCGCGGCTGTCTCCTGCTGACGCTGCTGCTCTGCGGATCGGCGCTGGCCGCCGACTACCCGACCCCCCGGGAAGGCGATTTCGCGATGCATGACTTCCGGTTTGCTTCGGGCGAGTCCCTGCCCGAGTTGCGTATTCACTACCACGTGCTCGGTCAGCCCAAGCGCGACTCGCATGGTACGGTCCGCAACGCCGTGTTGATCCTGCACGGCACAGGTGGCAACGGCACGAACTTCCTGCGTCCGGTGTTTGCCGGGGATCTGTTCGGGCCGGGTCAGCTGCTCGATGCCACGCGCTACTTCCTGGTGCTGCCCGATGACATCGGCCATGGCAAGTCGAGCAAGCCGAGTGACGGGCTGCGTGCGAAATTTCCCCACTATGGCTATCGCGACATGGTGGAGGCCGAATACCGGCTGCTGACCCGGGGCCTCGGAGTCCAGCACGCGCGCCTCATCATGGGGACCTCCATGGGGGCCATGCATACCTGGATGTGGGGCGAGCTGCATCCGGACTTCATGGATGCGTTGATGCCGCTCGCCAGCCTGCCGACTCAGATCTCCGGACGCAACCGCGTCTGGCGCCGCCTCATCATCGATGCGATCCGCAATGATCCCGACTGGCATGCAGGCAACTACACGACGCAGCCGCCCTCGCTGCACACGGCGCTGGAGATGATCTGGCTCGTCGGCAGCAACCCGATCCTGCGCCAGCAGGAAGCGCCCACGCTGGCCGATGCGGACCGCGTCATCGATGAATACGTCAAGCACAACATGACGACCGATGATGCCAATGATGTCCTGTATGCGTTCGAGGCCTCACGCGATTACGACCCTGGCCCGGCGCTCGAGAAGATTCGAGCGCCCCTCTACGCGGTGAACTCCGCCGACGACCTCGTGAATCCTCCCGAGCTCGGCATTCTCGAGCGCGAGATCCAGCGCGTGCCGCGCGGCAAGGCCGTCGTGATCCCCTTGAGTGATCGCACCCGGGGACATGGCTCGCACACCGTGGCGAGCCTGTGGAAGCAATATCTCGAGGAGCTGCTGCGCGAGTCGGAGCGGTAGGACAACTTTGCCGGGAAACGCCCAGGGCGTTTCCCGCTCATCGAATCATGAGCACCGCAGCAGGTGCGGGCCCAGCTCGGATATCGAGCGGCAACCGAGCTGGCCAAGCACCCGATCGGTCTCGGCAATGAGCATCTGCAGGGCTTTCTTCACGCCCTGTTCGCCGCCGGCCATCAACCCGTAGAGCACGGGTCTTCCGATCATCACTGCCGTCGCCCCCAGTGCAAGGCCCTTGACGATGTCCGACCCGCGACGAAAGCCGCTGTCCACGATGACCGCCAGGCGTTGACCGACTTCCGCGACGATCTCCGGCAGCACCTCGATCGGCGCCACGCACGAGTCGAGTTGTCGTCCTCCGTGGTTCGTAAGCACGATGCCATCGCAACCCAAGTCCGCGGCGCGGCGTGCGTCCGCGACACTGAGAACACCCTTGATCAGCAGCTTGCGAGTCCAGAAGCTGCGGATCCACGCAATATCATCCCAGGTGATGCTGGCCTCGAACATCGGTGGGAGGATCGTGCTGCCTCCCACCGCCCGGGCGGCGCCCGGCGGTAGAAATCCCTCCAGGTTCCTGAATCGAGGCATCCCATCACGTACCAGCACCTCGTAGAGCCAGCGCGGATGCCGCAGCACATCCACGAGCGTGCGCAAACTGGGCTTGCCGGGCGCGCGGTAGTTGCGCTTGTCCCACTCGCGGCTGCCAAACACATTGGCATCTGTTGTGAATACCAGCGCTTCGTAACCGGCCGCGTCGGCACGCTTCATGATGTCCTCGGCGATCGCCCGATCTTTGAGGACGTAGAGCTGCATCCATAGCCGGCCACCGGCACGGGCGGCAACGTCCTCCAGGCGGGTGGTCGAGACAGTGCTGAGGCAGTAGGGCACCCCGAGCTCCGCTGCTGCTCGCGCCAGGCAAGTATCCCCGTGCGGATGCAGCAGCCCATTCCCACCCGTGGGCGCGACCACCAGCGGCGCGGAGGTCGCGCGGCCAAATAGCTTGGTGCCCTGCTGCCGGCCGGTGGTCGAAACCAGGGTCTGCGGAACGAAGCGCAAGCCTTCGAAGGCCTGACGGTTGCGCCGCAGGGTCACCTCATCCTCCGCCCCGCCTTCCACGTACTCGAAGATGAAACCCGGGATCCGGCGGCGGGCAATCTCTCGCAGATCCGCCACGTTGATCGCGCGCGAGATGTCCAGGGTGCTCGGAAAGCGCCTCCGCCAGGGCATGGGGGTTACTGCGGTACCAGGTCGATCCGATACGCCTTGAAGGTGCCGGTCGCGCTGTCATAGTGACCGATGGCGACGAGCTTCTGCAATGCGTTCGTGCCGTTCAACACTTTCTCGATCTGGGTCAGGAAAGCGCTGAAGCTGTTGAACTCATTGATGCCCGTGCTCGGATTGCCGATCGCGAACTGCCCCGTGACACTCGGGTCCGGCACGATGAGCGGACTGACCTGCAGCTCACGCAGGTCGAGGTTGAACGGACCCGTCTGCACCACGTGAGAGGTGCCCAGCACGGGACTCTTGATGTTCACGACGAGCCCGGTGTCATTCATGCTCAGAAACGGAGACTTCGATCCACCGTGCGCCCAATCGATGACCAGCGCCTGCTCCAGATTCGCTTCCGGGGTGAGCGTTGTGGCCACAAAATCCGGAGGCGCGCCCCCGAAGGGGCTGACGAGTCCATCTGCACGCAGCAGAGTGCCCGCAGGAGTCGCGCTCTCATCTGTCGATCCGGTGTCGACGATGTAGGTAGCCGGCTTCGCATCCAGCGAGGACGAGGTACCGGTCCCGGCGAAGGAGAAGACGCTCGGCTGGTAGATGCCCAGCCCGATCAGGCCGATCGAAGCGGAGCTGCGTGCGGCTCCCGCGTTGAGGGTGCCCCAGACAGTGGCGGGCATGAGCCGGACCAGACCGGCGGTGGCATCCAGCGAAGTGTAGACTCCGGCGGGGGCGACGGGAGCGAGGGCTCCGGCGGCAGTGATCTCCTGACCCACGGAGATGGACTTCGCCGAGACCCCCGCGTTGCTCGGCGCACCGTCGATGCTCACCAACGTGTCGTTCCCCACGGTCATGGTCAGGCTCGCCTGATACCCGAGGCCTCCGAGACGATCGAAGACCGTCACTCCCTTGATGTGGACCGTGTTGCCCGAGCGCGAGCTGACGATTCCCCTCACCGTGTCTTCATCCGGACTCTCCAGGCTCGAGCCTGCGTAGACCTGGGTCGCGTTGAAGGTCGGTGTGACGTTGTTCAGGCTGCCGAATGTCCCGTAGGCGGTCACCAGGGACGCATTCAGGTTCCCGTTCAGTTTCTGGAGCTGGGTCAATCCGGCCGTCCCCGTGTAAGTCACCCCGTCGATGCTGAAGGTCGTCTGCGGCGTGATCTGCACGGTCAGGGCGCCAAATCCCTGCGGCGCCGTGGTATCGAAGAACGGCAGCGAGTTGATGATGTAGTTGCTGGCGCCGGGATTGGCCGTCACGAACAGACCGCGGGCGCGGATCGGCTTGTTCTCGATGGGCGCCGTGCTGATCGTGAGTATCGGCTTCACCTGCACCTGGGGTCCCTTGGAAGTCTGTCCGACGATCGATGAGGCGCTGAGATCGAAATTGATGTCCACCAGATTCGATACGTATTGCGTCAGGACCAGCGGATGAGCGGGGTCGAACGTCACGTTATAGCTGACCGTCGTCACCGGATTGCCGGCGTCGTCCACCACAGTGGCGGACGTCGGCGTGCCATTGACGTTGACGAAAATCTGCGCGGAGCTGTAGTCGAGCGTCACCGTCGCGGACGTATAGGTGCCGGTCACAGCCGCTGGCGAGCCCATGAGCTCGTGCATGTCGGTGAGGTTGGCGAAGTCGATAAACTCCTCGGCCGAATTGACCAGGATGATCGGCTCGACAGGCGTGCCGTCGTTCCGGTTGAACACGATGGACATGATTCCCGCGATGTAGGCCGAGAAGGGGCCAGGGGCCGAACCGGACACGACCATGACCGGTGTGCCGTAGGTGAACGTCGTATTGCCACAGCCGCTTTCGATGAGCGCCAGCCCCGCCAGAAGCCCGCCGGCAAGGAGGCGCAGCACCGTGCTCGCGCCGCCTCGGGCGCGACCGCATTCAAACGTCATCAATAGGTCTCCCTCTGAGGTGAAAGCTGGGGTGCACGCACCCGGTATCCGTCGATTTAGAGGTCCCCTTCGACGATCCGTTCGTGCGGATTACATTTTGTCACGCTGGCCCGGGCACTCGCGACCAGAGCCGCCCGGATCCGCCCGGCCAGATTGCCCTGGGCGGCACCTGATTCGAGCCGAAGCGGCCGACTGAACGGCACATCAACCCGCCAGATTGTCAGCCCCGGCCGGCTCAGTCAATGCTTATGCCGATCCCACTGGCATTGCCACCACTCAGATCGACAGGGGTGGGGAAGGACTGCCGGTTGAGCGTCCCGGCCGGATCCGCGGAATTCCATGTTCGCACGGAAAGGAAATAGATACCGGCGTCGAGGCTCCCGCTGCTGCTTCCGCCGGGAACGCCCGCGATCACAATGGTGCCCTTGCCGCCCTGGGCAAGCGTGGCGTCGAGCGCAGCCGTCGCGACGATCGCGCCATCGTGACTGACGATGATCTCGCCCTGATTGTACTTACCGGGTGAGGCCTCGCTGACATCCACCGATATCGAGCGCGAAGTCCCGCCCGAGGCGATCGTCAATGAAGGGACGGAGACCAGCTTGGGACCCTTCGTATTGGCCGGAGGCGCCGAGACCGTCGTGGTCAGGGATCCATCGTTGAACAGCGGGGCTGAGGCCGACACCCGATAGGTTCCGGTCCCCTCGGTGGGCGGGAAAGAGGTGATGGCCGGGTCCGCGCCCGCCGCGAACGATCCCACCTCGATTTTCCCGGCGGCGAGGGCCTGGTCGGTCGTGAAAGTCCTATTGAAGGGATCGAGGGGTCGCTCCTCGATCAGGTACGGCACCTGATTCGAGCCGGGCAGCGTCTGGTAAAAACCGACCAGAGAGCCCGCCGGAAGAGTCGAGCCAGCGCGCAGATTCACCGTGTAGGAGCTGGCGGCGAGGGGCTGGATCGTACCGATCGATACCGGAGTCGTCGTGCTCGGATCGCCCGGAGTGACGCTGACACCTGTGACGACGATGGTGCTGATTCCCGGACCGTGAATGACGAGGTCATAGGTCGCAGTGGACGAGGAGGGCACGCTGAGCGGGTAGATGATGAAGGTACCGTCGGGCTTCACCGGGGCGCTGTTCACGCCAACGTGCCGGGTGCCATCCGCACTAAGCGCCTCCGCTGTTACCTGGATGTTGATATTGCCGTTCGACTCGGTGATCCCGCTCAGCTTTGACAAGGTGAGCGCGCCCTGAATGGCGCCGACCGTGGAGGAGCCGAAAGAGCTCATGTGAGGGTTCAGCAGGACGCCGGTCTGTGTCGCAAACGTAAAGGGCACCAGATCGCGGGACCCGTCCAGGTTGATGGCCAGCGAGACCGGCGTCAGCGTAGCGGTTGCAGTCCCGGTCCCGGTCACCGTGCCGGTGGGAGACACCGGAGTCGTCGGGGTGACCGTGCCCGTCAGGGGATTCACGACGCCCGTGGTCGTCGTGGCGGGAACCCCCGTGGTCGTCGTGGCGGGAACCGTCGTGGTTCCCTGGATCCCTGTGGATGTGGTGGTCGTGGTGTTGGTGGTGGTCGTCTGCGGCGTGGAGAACAGACCGCCGGTAGTGGTCGTCGTGCTCGTGTTGGTAGCGCCAAACGAGCCGCTCACACTGTTGGTGATCGTGAGATTCGTGGGAATGCCGATTCCCTCGTCCGGGTTCTGCAGCTCCAGACGCATCTGGTGCTTGCCCGCGGTATCGACGAAGTCCACTTCCGAGTTGTACTGCGCTCCCAGGGCGCTGGCGGACGAGGTGAGGGCGGCCGAGGAGTCCACCGGAATCAGGCGCACCTGTGCATATGAGCCGCTGGGGATCGACAGATTGCTGGCGATCTGGGTCAGCACTCCATCCTGCGCCGAGAGGAGGTCCACGGACACGGGCGCGCTGAGGGGAAACTTGATCCAGGCTGTATCATCCGGAGCGGCCGTAGCACTGGTGTTGAACCGGATCTCCTGCGCAGTGACGATGACGTGCGTGTACTGTGCGGGAGCGTCGCCGGTTACCGACACTCCGGTCTTGGGTGCGCAGCCGGCCAGCGCCAGGCACGCGAGCCCAAGAAAACCGGTCCACGGAAGCAGGCGTCTTATGTCGAACATACCGTCTCGCATCCTTGGAAGGACGAAACTCATCTTAGCTGCGGGCCATGAGCTTTCGACGTTACACTACTCCAGTACGCGTCAATTATTGAGCGTAAATTGTGACCATTTGAAGCCCGACCGGCGGGCCTGCGAGGCCTTGGGCTGCCGCGCAGCAGCCCTGTCGGCGCAGTCCTGATCATGGCCGGCAACCCGATGTATCGAAGGTCCTCCACGGACCCTGATCCACGCACACAATTCTCCCGCCGGCTCTTCGTGCAGGGCCTGGCAGCGGGCGCCCTGACGTTCACAGGTGGTCGTAGTGTCGCCAGGGAGCTGGCCGCAATGAGTCGGGAGGGAGCCGCCTCGCCGGGAATCGTTCCCGGCAGCGCCGGTGACGGTCTCTCTCAAAGTAACATCTTGCGCGGCACCGTCTTCGATCTCGAGGTGGCTTCCCGAGAGGTGAACTTCACCGGCGCGCCTCGCACGGCCACAGTCGTGAACGGCGCCATTCCCGGACCTGTCTTGCTCTGGCGGCAAGACGACATTGTTACGGTGCGCGTCTCCAACCGCCTGGCGGTACCCACGTCCATCCACTGGCACGGCGTCCTGGTACCGGCGGCAATGGATGGCGTACCCGGCATCAGCTTTCCCGGAATACTCCCGGGAGCAAGCTTTGCGTACCGCTTCCGCGTGCAACAGTCCGGTACGTACTGGTATCACAGCCACTCGCGTTTCCAGGAGCAGGTGGGCCTGTACGGACCCATCGTGATCGAGCCGCGGGACGGTGAGCGCCAATCGGCAGATCGCGAGCACGTGCTCCTGTTGTCGGACTGGACCGACATCGATCCGGAGCGGATCTACCGGACACTCAAGCGGCAGAGCGATTACTTCAATTACGGCAAGCGCACGATCGCGGACCTCGCCGCCGATATCCGGCGCAACGGTCTCGCCTCGACCCTCGCGGAGCGTCGCATGTGGGGCGCGATGCGCATGGACCCGACGGATCTGCAGGATGTGTCCGGCCACACATACACTTACCTGCTGAATGGCCTCACGCCGGCCGCCAACTGGACGGGACTGTTCCGGCGCGGCGAGCGGCTGCGACTGAGGATCATCAACGGCTCGTCCATGACTTTCTTCGACGTGCGCATTCCCGGCCTGAGACTGCGCGTCGTGGCCGCCGACGGCCAGGCTATCGAGCCGGTCACTGTAGATGAGTTTCGCATCGCGGCAGGGGAAGTCTACGATGTGATGCTGGAGCCGCGCGACGATCGCGCCTACACCATCTTCGCTCAGTCGGTGGATCGCTCCGGCTATGCCCGCGGCACGCTCGCCCCGGCTGCGGGCATGCAGGCCGAGATTCCGACCCTGGACCCGCGGCCGTTGCTGAGCATGGCCGACATGGGCATGGGTGCGCCGCAGGAGAACTCCCCGCGCGACATGCCCTCTCACGACATGTCAGCTCATGGCATGGGCGAGATGGCGATGTCCGGGATGCCGCACCGCCCAGCCGCGCCCCGCTTTGGACCGGATGTGGATGCGACTGCAGCCGAGCCGAGCAGCCGCCTCGACGATCCGGGTGTGGGGCTGCGCGATAATGGCAGGCGCGTGTTGACTTATGCCGATCTGCACACGATCGGCGGCCCGCTCGATACCCGGGATGCCGGTAGAGAGATCCGGCTGCATCTGACCGGGCACATGCAGCGGTACGTCTGGTCGTTCGATGGCCTGAAGTTCTCCGATAGTGTGCCCTTGCGCTTCCAGCACGGAGAGCGCCTGCGCATTGCCCTGGTGAACGACAGCATGATGGCGCATCCCATTCATCTTCACGGGATGTGGAGCGAGGTGCAAACCGCCGAAGGCCGGTTCCTCGTCCGCAAGCACACCACGATCGTGCAGCCCGGTCAGGAGCTGCGCTACGAGGTGACGGCCGATGCGCTGGGTCGCTGGGCATTCCACTGCCATCTGCTCTATCACATGGAAGCCGGGATGTTTCGCGAGGTGATCGTCGCGTGAGCTCGCGCGGTGCACCCGCGCTCCTCGTGTTACTGCCAGCGATGCTGACGCCGCCGGGTGTCCGTGCGCAGTCGGACGGCATGTCATATCGGGACATGGCCGAGACCATGCAGATGGATGACACAGCACGGTTCGCGGGGGTTCTGCTCAACCAGCTGGAATGGCGGAACACCGCATCCGGCGAGCCGCGCGCCGCCTGGGACGCCGAGGCCTGGTATGGCGGGGATTACGATAAAGTCTGGCTGAAGAGCGAGGGCGGCTCCGCAACAGGGGTGGAAAGCGCAGCGCGCAATGCCAGCGTGGAGCTGCTGTGGAACAGGGTGATTTCGCCGTGGTGGAGCCTGCAGGCCGGGGCTCGCCAGGATCTGGCGCCATCGTCCCGTACCTGGGCTGCCCTGGGCGTGCAGGGATTGGCCCCACAGTGGCTCGAAACGGAAGCGACGCTCTATTTGGCGGATGAGGGCCGAGCGGCCGTGCGCGTCAAGTTGCAATATGAGTTGTTGCTTGCTCAGAGGCTGGCGCTGCAGCCCTTCGCCGAAGCGAACCTGTACACCCGGGCGGATCCTCAGCGCCAGGTCGGCTCGGGCCTATCCGACCTCGAGCTCAGCCTTCGTCTCCGATATGAGGTGCGGCGGGAGATCGCGCCGTATGTCGGCGTGGTCTGGTTGCGCCACTTCGGCGGCACCGCCGCGCAGTTGCTGGCCGCCGGCGAGAGCGCAGGTGCGGTACAGTTGGCGCTGGGCGTGCGCGCGGCTTTCTGACAGGCGGCGCGGGGCGCCGGTTCCGGAAATTCCGCAGGAGATCGCCGCGATGCAGACCCCCAGGATCAACGCCTCCAGCCATGCATTCCCCGCCCTGGTCGCACTGCTGACCCTGCTGGGATGGAGCAGCAGCGCGTTCACACACACCCATCTGGAGAAATCAGTGCCGGCCAATGGCAGCGTGCTCAGCACGGCACCGGAAAACTTCGTCCTCACGTTCGCTGAGCCAGCGCGCCTGACGGCTCTGTCCCTGCAGAAGGGGAGCGAAACTCCTCAGAAACTCACCCCGCTGCCCTCGGCGGCGGCCAAGGAAATGTCCATTCCGGCACCGCGCCTGACGCCTGGCAAATATGTGTTGAGCTGGCGCGTCGTCAGCGACGACGGCCATGTGATGCCCGGCAAACTGTCCTTCACCATCACCGGTCAGTAATCGCGCCGATCACCGGTCAACCGCCGTCGTTCCCGGTCCGCTGCGCGGCATTCATCCGTGTCGTCCTTGCCCGATGTCCTCTCGGTGGTCTGCCGGGCCTTCGCGTTCGTGCTGCTGCTGCAGGCATCCGGCGTCGCCTTGTTCGGGACGGCCCTCGGACGTGAGCTGACGGCGAGCGTTGCCGTGATCCGCGGCTTCGGCTGCCTGTCCGCCGCCGCAGCCATGCTGTTCGCCCTCGGCCATTACGTCCTCGAGCCCGCGCGAATGGCCGGTGACATGAGCGGAATCCTCGATCCGGCGCTGCAGAATCTCGCTCTGCAGTCGGGGATCGGGGAGTCATTCGTGATCCGTATCCTCGGCCTCGCGACCCTCGCGGTCGGTCTGCGCATGCAATGGGCCGGAGTCTCGATCGGGGGCGCGCTCATCAGCATAGTGGCCTTCACCGTCGTCGGGCACACGGTGGTGAGTCCGCATCGCACGCTGCTGGCACTGCTGCTGTTCGTGCACTTGCTGATCGTGGCCTTCTGGATTGGCTCGCTGGGGTCTCTGTACCTCGCGAGCGTCCGGGAGCCTGCGCAGGTGTCAGCTGCGGTGACGGCCCGATTCTCCGCGGTAGCGACATGGCTGGTTCCCTGCATCCTCCTCGCCGGGATTGGCATGACCGCGCTGCTGGTTCCGGGAATGCAGGTGTTCAGGCAGCCTTATGGAGAGCTGCTGTTGGTCAAGACCAGCCTGTTTGCGGTGCTGATGGGGCTGGCCGCACTCAACAAGTGGCGGCTGGCTCCGCGACTGAGCTCCGGCGCGCCGCGCACAGTCGAAGCATTCCGGCGCACGGTCGTGGCCGAGTACGTCCTGGTCTGCAGCGTACTGACGGTGACTGCCGTCATGACGATGTTTTATTCGCCCGAGGCTGCATGATCGCGCGCCGAACCTGGGCGAGCGGCGCATCGTCGTCCAGTCTCACCGTGCCCCCATCCGGTACGACGCCGAGCTTGCTCCAGAGCGCCGCGAGATCCGGATCGACGGGCGTATCCTTCATGCGCGCGTAAAGGTCGGCGAGAACGGTGGTGCCTGTCGCCGCATCGGCGGTCGCCAATACGCGGTCGATCGGCCAGTCCGAGGTCAGGCCGCCACTCGTCCGCGCAACCGCGCGCATGGCATCCTGCAGGCCGAGCCGATTCTCCGTGCGCTCGTGGATCTGCACGTCAGCCAGCAGACAGAACATCGCACCACCCCAGTAGGTGCGGCCCCAGGTATGCGTGTGATCCAGGCCACGATCTCCGGGCTGCGGAAGCCCGCGCGGCATGCTGCGGATCTCCTCGGCAAAGACATCTTCCTGCGAGCGGTTGTTGGCCTGCTCGCGTGCAATGCCCTCGACATAGACCGCCAGACCCTCGGAAAGCCACGCGTGATCCTCGCCAACATCCGGCAGCGCGAGATGTGTCATCTCGTGGACCAGTACCCAGTCATCGAGCAGCTGGGGCTGCGTGACGTCGCGGCCGACGTCCACGCGGATGAAGCCGCCGCGATAACCAAAGGTCTTGCCGGTGCGAACGCCGTCACCCCCTACCGGGACGACACGGATGCGCAGGGTGTCGGTCGGGAAACGGCCGTAGTAGGCCGCCACGATACCGACAGAGCGCCGGATCCAGCCCATGATCGGATCCGCCCCGCCCCGAAAGGCCGACTCGTCCAGCTCGACGCGCAAGTCGACCCCATCGAGTGACAGCTGGCGGGCCGGCTGCCCCTGCGCGCAGGAGCCAACACTCCACAACAGCGCGCAGGCGATCAGGTATTTGTTCATATTGGTCCCGGCAGCGTGTCGAACTTGGGTGTACTCGGTGCGCGATTTCCCGGGGACACCGGGGCCGTTCTTCCCATTAACTACGCCCGGCGCACTCGCGGCAGATCGCCTATCGCCTTGTGGATGATCCGCCCCGCATGCGACAGCAGGAAGGAGCGGAACGCGGCGGCGATCGGCGAAAGGCGCTTTTCGCGCAGGTGAATGACGTACCAGTCTCGCACGATGGGCAGCCCCGCGACATCCAGGGTGATCAGCTTGTGGGTGGCAAGCTCGAGCCCGACGGTGTGGGCGGAGATGAAGCTGATGCCCATGCCCGCCATGACGGCCTGCTTGATGGTCTCGTTGCTGCTCACCTCCATGGACACGCGAAAGGGTACCTGACGTTCCCGGAACACGTATTCCATGGAGGCCCGCGTTCCGGAGCCTTCCTCCCGGATGATGAACTGCTGCGACGCGAGCTGCCGGAGAGGAATGTGCCGCCGTGAGGCGAGCGGGTGCCCCGGGGCGGCGATGATGATCAGGGGGTGCTTGGCGAAGGGCTCGGCGATGGTATCGAGCTCGCGCGGCGGCCGGCCCATGATCACCAGGTCGATCTCGTTGCCGGCCAGCTGCTTGATGATCTCCTCGCGGTTGCCGACCGAGAACTTGATGGTGACCTCGGGATAAGCAGGCGTGAAGGCCGACAGCAGCGACGGGGCGAAGTACTTGGCGGTACTGACGGCTCCGAGCTTCAGGACCCCGCGGCGCAAGCCGCGCATCGCCGCGAGCGACTCGGCCGCCTCGCGCAGCAGCTCGATCGTCTGATTCGCATAGCGCAGCAGCTCCTCTCCGGCCGGTGCGAGCTGCACCCGGTGCCCGATCTTCTCGAACAGCGGCAGGCCGACCTCCTGCTCGAGCAGCTTGATCTGCTGGGACACCGCCGGCTGTGTCAGATGTAACTCGCGCGCCGCGCGCGTGAAGGACAGCTGCCGCGCCACCACGGCAAACACCCGCATCTGCCGCAGGGTCACGTTGCGCACGGACGGCCTCCGCAAGGCATAAGCAAAACCTTATGCCAGGTACAATAATATCTAACTGGACCTAATGTAAATCAAGCGCCACGATCGGCCCCATCGCCGCCGTGCCGCCTGTCGCACGGCGCACCGCAGGCTCCAAGGGGATACCATGCATTCGATCAGCGCACTCGCCGGCAACGGCGCCGCAACCAAAGCCAAATCAGGCGCCGCCCGCTACAAGGCCGGCGTCCTGAAGTATGCCCAGATGGGCTACTGGGACGGTGACTACGAGCCCGGCGAGAGTGACGTCGTGGCGCTGTTCCGCATCACCCCGCAGGACGGCGTGGATCCGATCGAAGCGGCCGCGGCGGTGGCCGGCGAGTCCTCCACCGCGACCTGGACGGTCGTGTGGACGGACCGCCTCACCGCCTGCGAGCGTTACCGCGCCAAGGCTTTCCGGGTCGAGCCCGTGCCGGGGTCGGCGGAGCAGTACTTCGCCTACATCGCCTACGATCTGAACCTGTTCGAGCCCGGCTCGATCGCCAATCTCACCGCCTCGATCATCGGCAACGTCTTCGGCTTCAAGCCGCTGAAGGCCCTGCGGCTCGAGGACATGCGGTTCCCGGCCGCGTATGTCAAGACGTTCTCCGGGCCCGCCACCGGCATCGTCGTCGAGCGCGAGCGGCTCGACAAATTCGGCCGGCCGCTGCTCGGTGCCACGGTGAAACCGAAGCTGGGCCTGTCAGGCAAGAACTACGGCCGTGTCGTCTACGAGGCGCTCAAAGGCGGCCTGGATTTCTCCAAGGACGATGAGAACATCAACTCGCAGCCCTTCATGCACTGGCGCGACCGCTTCCTCAACTGCATGGAGGCGGTGAACCGGGCGCAGGCGGCCACCGGGGAGGTGAAAGGGCACTACCTCAACGTCACCGCCGGCACGATGGAGGAGATGTACGAGCGGGCCGACTTCGCCCGGCAGCTCGGCTCGGTGATCGTCATGATCGATCTGGTCATCGGGTACACCGCGATCCAGTCGATGGCGCGCTGGGCAAGGCGCAACGACATGTTGCTGCACCTGCATCGCGCGGGCCATTCGACCTACACGCGCCAGAAGAATCACGGCATCTCCTTCCGCGTCATCTGCAAGTGGATGCGGCTTGCCGGGGTGGATCACATCCACGCCGGCACGGTGGTCGGGAAGTTGGAGGGCGATCCGAACTCGGTGCAGGGGTTCTACAACGTGTTGCGCGAGGGTCATAACAGCGTTGATCTGCAGCGCGGCGTGTTTTTCGAGCAGGACTGGGCGGGCCTGCCCGGTGTGATGCCCGTGGCCTCCGGCGGAATCCATGCCGGCCAGATGCATCAGCTGCTGCACTACCTGGGCGAGGATGTCGTGCTGCAGTTCGGTGGCGGGACCATCGGGCATCCCATGGGGATCCAGGCTGGCGCGACCGCAAACCGGGTCGCGCTGGAGGCGATGGTGCTGGCGCGCAACGAGGGCCGCGACATCTGGAATGAAGGACCCGCGATCCTGGCCGAGGCCGCGCGCCACTGTACACCGCTGCGGGCCGCGCTCGATGTGTGGGGCGAGGTGACCTTCAACTACAGCAGCACGGACACGCCGGACTTCGTGCCGACCGCCACCACCGCCTGAGCACAGGAGCAGCCATGAGACTCACCCAGGGCGCGTTTTCCTTTCTTCCCGACCTGAGCGATGCGCAGATCGCGCGGCAGATCGAGTATTGCCTCGGCAAGGGGTGGGCAGTGTCCATCGAATACACCGACGATCCCCACCCGCGCAACACGTACTGGGAAATGTTCGGCGCGCCCATGTTCGACATCCGCGATGCCGCGGGAATCATGAGCGAGCTGCTGAGCTGCCGGCGTACTTTCCCCGGGCACTACATCAAGGTGAATGCCTTCGACTCCTCGCTCGGGCGCGAATCGCTGCGGCTGTCGTTCATCGTGGGGCGTCCGGGCAGCGAGCCAGGTTTTGCGCTCGAGAGACACGAAGGCCCCGGCCGCACGCTGCAATACACGACTCGGGCCTATGCCGTCGATCGCCCTGAGGGCGAGCGCTACTGAATCCGGGCACATGACCGCGCCACCTGACATGGCCACGGAGGCCGCCCGCAGTCCCAACGGGCTCGCGCCCGCGGGCGACGGCGGACAGCTCGATCTGGAAGCGGCATTTCGCGACTCCCAGATCGGCGAGGTGCTGCAGCAGCTCGAGCGGGAGTTGGTGGGCCTCGAGCCGGTCAAGACCCGCATTCGCGACATCGCGGCGCTGCTGCTGGTGGACAAGCTGCGCGGCGCGCTCGGGCTGAGCGCCGGAGCGCCCTCACTGCACATGAGTTTCACGGGAAATCCCGGAACCGGCAAGACCAGCGTGGCCATGCGCATGGCCGAAATTCTGCACAGGCTGGGATACGTCCGAAAGGGGCACCTGGTTGCCGTGACTCGCGATGACCTGGTCGGACAGTACATCGGTCACACCGCGCCCAAGACTCGCGAGGTTCTCAAGCGCGCGATGGGCGGCGTCCTCTTCATCGACGAGGCCTACTACCTGTATCGGCCCGAGAACGAGCGCGACTATGGCCAGGAGGCGATCGAGATCCTGCTGCAGGTCATGGAGAACCAGCGCGCAGACCTGGTCGTCATCCTCGCCGGGTACAAGAACCGCATGGACACGTTCTTCCGGAGCAATCCGGGAATGTCCTCGCGGGTCGCCCACCACATCGACTTTCCCGACTACACGCCGCCCCAGCTGCATGCGATCGCGCAGCTGATGCTGGAGCAGATGCAATACCGGCTGAGTCCGGCCGCGAGCGAGGCGCTGCGCGAATACATCGCTCGACGCATCTCCCAGCCGCACTTCGCCAATGCGCGCTCGGTGCGCAACGCCCTCGATCGCGCTCGCCTGCGCCAGGCGAGTCGCCTGTTCGAGCGCCGGGGCGGGCTGCTGTCGAGAGAGGATCTGATGACGATCGAGGCGGCTGATATCCGCGCAAGCCGGGTCTTCGCCCGGGAAGCCGACCACCCGGACGCTCCGGCCGCGCAGGGCCTCTCATGAGCGAGGGGGGCGAGCGTCCCATGAAAGAAGAGGGCGGATTCACGACCCGGACGCTGACTCGATTCCTGATCGAAGAGCAGCGCCGCTACCCGACTGCCACGGGCGGCTTCACCGCTCTGGTCAACGATGTGCGCCTCGCGTGCAAGCGCATCGCCAAGGTGATCGGCCGTGGAGCGCTGGAGGAATCGCTGGGCGCAGCCGGCACCACCAACGTCCAGGGCGAGCAGCAGATGAAGCTGGACGTGATGGCCAACGACATCTTCGTGCGCACCAACGAGTGGGGTGGGCAGCTCGCGGGCATGCTGTCCGAGGAGATGGCCGATCCCTATCCCATCCCTGCCGAGTTTCCACGCGGCCGCTATCTGTTGCTCTTCGATCCGCTCGACGGCTCTTCCAACATCGACGTCAACGTCTCCGTCGGCAGCATCTTCTCGGTGCTGCGCTGTCCGGAGGGCGTGGCCGAGCCGGTGGAAAGCGATTTCCTGCAGGCCGGCACCCGGCAGGTCTGTGCGGGTTATGCGATCTACGGGCCGACCACGATGCTCGTGCTCACCACCGGGCGCGGCGTCCATGGCTTCACGCTCGACCGGGAGATCGGCGAGTTCATGCTGACGCACCCCAATCTGAGGATCGAGCCGGACACCTCCGAGTTCGCGATCAACGCGTCGAACTCCCGCTACTGGGAGCCGGCCATCAAGCGCTATGTCCGGGAATGCCTGGCCGGCAAGAGTGGGCCGCGCGGCCGCGACTTCAACATGCGCTGGATCGCCTCGCTCGTGGCCGAGACCCACCGGATCCTGATGCGCGGCGGGGTGTTCATGTACCCGCGCGACCGCAAGGATCTGTCGCGAGCGGGCCGGCTGCGGCTGCTGTACGAAGCCAATCCGATCGGCTTTCTCATCGAGCAGGCGGGCGGGCGGGCGAGCACCGGGCATCAGCCGATCCTGGAGATCCAGCCGCAGGCCGCTCATCAGCGCATCGGCTTCGTGTTCGGCGCGCGACATGAGGTCGAGCGGATCGAGCGCTATCACCGCGATCACAACGAGTTCGAGTTCGAAGCGCCGCTGTTCGGCACGCGCGGCCTGTTCACGACCCAGGTCTGAAGAGGGGAGCGCGGCAACATGTCGGCCAGGCATCCGATCATCGCGGTCACCGGCTCCTCCGGGGCGGGCACCACCTCGGTCATGCGCACCTTCGAGCAGATCTTCCGTCGCGAGAGGATTTCCGCCGGTTTCATCGAGGGCGACAGCTTCCACCGCTACGATCGCGCCGAGATGAAGCAGCGCCTCGCAACGGCGCTCGAGCGGGGCGACCATCGCTTCAGCCACTTCGGTCCGGACGCCAATCTGTTCGCGGAGCTCGAGGAGCTGTTCCAGGACTACGGGCAGCGCGGGCAGGGGCGCTTCCGCCGCTATCTGCACGATGAGGCCGAGGCATCCCGCTACGGACAGCTCCCTGGCACGTTCACCGAGTGGGAGGATCTGCCGCCGGAGACGGATCTGCTGTTCTATGAAGGACTGCACGGCGCCATCGTCACCGAGGAGGTGAACGTCGCCCGGCACGTGGACCTGCTGATCGGCGTCACGCCGGTCGTCAACCTCGAGTGGATCCAGAAACTGCATCGCGACAAGGCGACACGGGGCTATTCGGCCGAAGCCGTCACGGACGTCATCCTGCGCCGCATGCACGACTACGTCCATTACATCTGCCCGCAGTTCTCCCGTACTCACATCAACTTCCAGAGGGTGCCCGTGGTGGACACCTCGAACCCTTTCATTGCGCGCTTCATTCCAACGCCCGACGAGTCGTTCCTGGTGATCCACTTCTCCAACCCGCGCGGCATTGATTTCCCCTACCTGCTGTCCATGCTGCACGACTCGTTCATGTCCCGTGCCAATACCATCGTCTGCCCGGGAGGCAAGATGGACCTGGCCATGCAGCTGATCTTCACGCCGATGATCTGGCGACTGCTGGAATGCAGGAAGGAAACGCTGCACCGCGGTGCGCAGGCGCTCGCGCGATGAAGCCGACCGAGGCCCTGATATTCGACGTCGATGGCACGTTGGCTGACACGGAGGAGGTTCATCGGCAGGCTTTCAATGCGGCGTTCCGCAGCTTCGAGCTGGAGTGGAACTGGGATCCCGCCCTCTACGGGAGGCTCCTGCGGGTGACCGGCGGCAAGGAGCGGCTCGCCCACTACATCGACAGTCTGCCGGTCTCGGTCGCCGAGCGCGGCAAGCTCCGATTGCTCGTGCCCGAGCTGCACGCAGCCAAGACCCGCTGCTACCGCGAGCTCATCTGGCTTGGGCAGGTGCATCCCCGCACAGGCGTGCGCCGGCTCATGATGGAGGCGCGCGAGGCGGGCGTGCTTCTCGGCATCGCCTCCACCACTTCGCCCCAGAACATCGCGCCGTTGATTCGCGCCGGATTCGGCGCAGGTGCGCTGACCTGGTTCGCGACGATCGCGACGGGCGATGTGGTGCGGCAAAAGAAGCCGGCACCGGACATATACAATGTTGCCCTGGCTGCGCTCGGCGTCTCACCGGCACGAGCCATCGCCATCGAGGACTCCGCTGTGGGCGTGCAATCGGCGACGCGCGCAGGGCTGTTCACGGTTGCGATTCCGAACGTCTGGACGCGCGGTCAGGATTTCTCGGCCGCGGATCTGGTCCTGGGGTCCCTGGGTGAGCCGGATCAGCCCCTCGATGCCGCCGACGAGCGGCGCCTGGGAGAGAAGTATCTGTCGATCGGGCACCTGGCGGCCCTGCATGGCGCCACGCAATCGAAGAGGAGAGTGCATGGTCGGTTCCTGTGAGCCCTTTCGAGCCGCTGCCTTCGATCTCGACGGCACGCTCATCGATACGATGCCTGACCTGGCCGTCGCAGTGAATCTGATGCTCGGCTCGCTGGGCGAGCGCCAGTTGCCCGAGTCCAGGGTCAGGGCACTCGTCGGGGGCGGTGTGGAGGTGCTCGTGCAGCGCGCACTGGCGGAGAGCCTCAACGGGCAGGCTCCCCATGAGGCACAGAGCTCGGCGGCGCTGACGCTGTTCGGGCGGCTGTACTCGCAGGCGTTGTTCAAGAGCAGCCGGATCTATTCTGGCGTGGACCGTGCGCTTCGCTCCCTGGCTGAGGCGGGAGTCAGCCTTTGCTGTGTCACCAACAAGAGCAGTCGTTTTGCGTTGCCGCTTCTGGAGCTCGCCGGACTGAGTGGGCTGTTTGCCTTCACGCTGTGTGCGGACCGGCCTCAGGATCGCAAACCGAGCCCTCAGCTGCTGCTGTCCGCCTGCTCGAGGCTGCGGATCTCACCCGCCCAGCTGCTGTACGTAGGTGATTCCAGGGTGGATATCGCAGCGGCGCGCGCGGCGGGCTGTCGCATCGTCGCGGTGAGCTATGGCTATGACACGCCCGAGCTACTCGAGAATGCACGACCGGATGGCATCGTGGACACGCTGGCCGATCTCCCGACGTTACGCCTGCGGTCCTCCGCCCCCGATACCGAGCTCAGGTGGTGTTCCACAGGAGCAGTCTGATGAGTGCACAACTGCAGGTGACCTCCCCCGGGAGCGCGCCATCCCAGCGCGACCTCGTAAATGTGCTGCGTGTGCTGGCAATGGACGCCGTACAGAAGGCGAGCTCGGGCCATCCAGGGATGCCCATGGGCATGGCGGAGATCGCCGAGGTGCTGTGGCGACGCCATCTGCGTCACAACCCTGGGGATCCGCACTGGCCGGACCGCGACCGCTTCGTCGTTTCCAACGGCCACGGCTCGATGTTGCTGTATGCGCTGCTTCACTTGAGCGGCTACGCGTTGCCCATGGAGGAGCTGCGCCGCTTCCGCCAGCTGGGCTCGAAGACTCCGGGACACCCGGAGTTCGCCGTGACGCCGGGGGCCGAGACGACGACTGGCCCTCTGGGTCAGGGTCTGGCGAATGCGGTGGGGATGGCGATCGCCGCCAGGCTTCTGGCAGCGCAGTTCAACCGCCCGGGCTTCGAGCTCTTTTCCCACCATACCTACGTATTCGCGGGCGACGGGTGCCTGATGGAGGGCATCTCCCATGAAGCCTGCTCGCTCGCCGGAACCCTGGGGCTGGGCAAGCTGATCGTGCTTTACGACGACAATGGCATCTCGATCGATGGAGACGTGCGGGGCTGGTTCACCGACGACACGCCGAAGCGCTTCGAGGCTTACGGCTGGCACGTCGTGCCGGCAGTCGATGGTCACGACAGCGAGGCGGTTGACCGGGCCATTGTCGCGGCTCGTGCCGCGCACAATCGGCCGTCCCTGATCTGCTGCAAGACGGTGATTGCGCGTGGCGCACCGACCAAGGCTGGCACGCACGAGTCCCATGGCGCGCCGCTCGGCGAGAAGGAAATCGCCGCTGCCCGGCTGGCGTTGGGGTGGAGCCATGCGCCATTCGAGGTCCCGCCGCATGTCTACAGCGCTTGGGACGCGCGCGAATCGGGGCGCGTTGCCGAGAACGCCTGGCGGATCAAGCTTGCGCAATACGCACGCGAATACCCGGCTGAAGCCGGCGAGCTGCAGCGGCGGCTTGCAGGAGAGCTGCCGCGGTCACTCGCTGGGCAGATCGGGGAGCTGAGGGCTCGCGTGCGCGCGAGCGCGAAGAGCGTGGCGACGCGCAAGGCCTCCCAGGATGTCATCGAGGCCCTGGCTCCGCTGCTTCCCGAGTTGCTCGGGGGCTCGGCGGATCTGGCCGGCTCCAATCTCACCACCTGGTCCGGATCGCTTGCCCTGACGGGGGAGCATGGGGGGAACTACATTCACTACGGCGTGCGCGAGTTCGGCATGGCCGCAGTCATGAACGGCATCGCCCTGCACGGCGGGTTCATTCCCTACGGCGGGACCTTCCTCACCTTCAGCGACTACTGCCGCAATGCCTTGCGCATGGCCGCGCTGATGAGGATCCGCTCGATCTTCGTACTCACCCATGACTCGGTCGGACTCGGTGAGGATGGCCCGACACATCAGCCCGTGGAGCATGTGGCCTCGCTGCGCCTGATACCACACATGGACGTCTGGAGACCCTGTGATGCCGAGGAATCCGTCGCAGCCTGGGCCGCGGCGCTCGCGCGTCACGACGGCCCCACATGTCTGGTCCTGAGCAGACAATCGCTGCCATTCCAGGCGAAAGCCCCGGAGTGCGATATTGCGCGGGGCGGTTACATCCTCGTCGAGCCGGAGGCTGCACCGCGGGCGGTGATTCTTGCCACCGGATCGGAGGTGGCGCTCGCGGTGGATGCGCAGAAGAATCTTGCGCTATCGGGGATTCCCGTGCGAGTGGTCTCGATGCCCTGCACGAGCGTCTTCGACCGCCAGTCGCCCGAGTACCAGTCACACGTGCTGCCCCACGACTTACCGGCGGTTGCAGTCGAGGCTGGCGTGCCGGACATCTGGCGAAAGTACGTAGGCAGGGCAGGCGAAGTGATCGGCCTGAGCCGGTTCGGAGAGTCCGCTCCGGCGGCCGAGCTCTTCCGGCACTTCGGGCTGTGCAGCGAGCAGGTGGGCGCCGCGGTCCGACGCGTGGCCCGCGGCCCGGCCGCCGCTACTGTCGTGCCGTCTGACCGAACAGAATCCGGCGGGACTCCTCGGTGAGGACGGTCGGCTGCGTGTTGATCTGCTGCGCCTTCTCGTAAGCGCGCACGGTCGCCGGTCGCTGCCGGATCGTCTCGAACCAACGCTTGAGGTGCGGGAAGTCATCGAGCTTCTGACCCTGCGCCTCGTAAGGCACTATCCAGGGATAGGCGGCGATGTCGGCTATCGAATACTCGCCGGCGACGTAAGGTCGGTCCGCGAGGCGCTGGTTGAGCACGCCATAAAGGCGATTCGTCTCGTTGAGGTAGCGCTGGATCGCGTACGGGAGCTTCTCGGGCGCGTAACGCGAGAAGTGGTGATTCTGTCCCGCCATGGGTCCGAGACCGGCCATCTGCCAGAAGAGCCACTGAGTCGTCTCGACCCGCCCGCGCACATCGCGGGGCAGCAGGCGTCCGGTCTTTTCGGCGAGATACAACAGGATCGCACCCGATTCGAACACCGAGATCGGCGCTCCGCCGCCTGCCGGCTCCTGATCCACGATCGCCGGGATGCGGTTATTGGGCGAGATCGCGAGGAAGGCGGGTTCGAACTGCGCGCCGCTCGAGATGTTCACGGGCACGATCCGGTAGGGAACGCCCGCCTCCTCGAGAAACATCGTGATCTTGTGGCCGTTCGGAGTGGTCCAGTAGTACAGATCGATCATGCGTGCCTCGAAGAACGTGATGCGCCCGACAGGGAGAGAACCCTCTCACGGATCGAGGCCGGACCACCAGCCGCATTCGCAGGCTCATGCGACCCGTCGACCGGGGTATTGACCGACTCGAGCGTTGCGGGCCGCGCGGCCCTCAGCTGGGCTTCGCGCCCGGCTTGGACTCCTTGCCTCCGCTCTTCGTTGCGCTCGCCTTCAGCTCGTTGGTGGCGCCCGGAACCTCGTCAGCGAAGTACATCGAACGGCCGGCCTCGCCGGTCTCGGGCTCGACCGCGAACAGCAGGTCGGCCATCTCATCGGCATGCTCTTCCTCCTTCTCCAGGATGCGCTCGATCAGGCGCCGGGAGGTCGAGTCCTTCTCGCCGAAGAACTTGATGATCTCGCGATAGCTCTCGATGGCAATGCGCTCGGCGATGAGATCCTCGCGGATCATGTCCGCGAGCGAGGTCCCTTCCTTGTACTCGCTGTGACTGTTGCCGCTGATCACCGCGGGGTTCATCTCGGGTTTGCCGCCGAGCTGCTTGATGCGCTCGGCAATCCAATCGGCATGCTCCTGCTCCTCGCGGGCGTGCTCGTGAAACTCCTCCTTGACCGCCTGGGAATGGATGCCCGAGGCCATGAAGTAATGAAACCGGTATCGCAGCACGCACACCAGCTCCGTCGCGAGCGCCTCGTTGAGCACGGCAATCGCCTTCTTGCGATCGAGGGCGTAATCATTGGTCACCGCGCCCTCGGTGATCTGCTGGCGCGCGCGCTCGCGAATCTGCTTGATCTGGCTGATGTGCTCGCTCATTGAGTGCTCCTCCGGTCTGCGACGGGCTTCGTTCGTGATCCCCTGTGGGTGGCATCGGGTGCGATGAACCGCAGCCCAATCAGAGGGTTAGCAAGAAACGCGCCCACTCCCAGCGATGCGCGAGTGTCACCGCATGGTCCCGCCGCCTGTCATTGCGGACGCGCTTACCTTGCAGGTAATGGTCCCGGGCCGCAGTCGGACGTAGCATTCGCGGCATGAACGAACGCAACTCCGTTTCCCAAAGCGAGGCCAACGGTGCGGCGCAGGCCAGGATGCCTGGCGCCAGCACCCCGGCGTCCGTGTCAGCCGGCCGGGCCGTTGGCGAGCTGCTGCGTGCCTGGCGACAGCGCCGGCACCTCAGCCAGCTCGATCTGGCTTGCGCCGCCGACGTCTCGGCGCGCCACATGAGCTTTCTGGAGACCGGACGCTCGCAGCCCAGCCGGGAGATGTTGTTGCGACTGGCCGAGCGACTCGCGATCCCGCTGCGCGAGCGCAATCCCCTGCTGCTGTCCGCAGGCTACGCTCCGATGTTCTCCGAGCGGCCCCTGGATGACCCCGCGCTGCGGCAGGCGCGCAAGGCTGTGGACCTGGTCCTGGCTGGGCACGAGCCGTATCCGGCCATAGCCGTGGACCGGCATTGGACGCTGGTATCGTCCAATGGCGCAATGCGTCCGCTGTTTTCGGGAGCCGACAGCGGATTGCTGCAACCACCAGTCAACGTGCTGCGTCTCGGGTTGCATCCGCGCGGGCTGGCACCGCGCGTCGTGAACTACTTCGAGTGGCGCGAGCATGTGTTGATGCGGCTGCAGCAGCAGGTGGACGCCACGGCCGATCCGGTCCTGGCGCAGTTACTGTCCGAGCTGCGGGCCTATCCGGCCCCGGACGGCTGCGAGGCCGACTCCGAAGCGAGGCAACCGCATGATTACGGTGGCGTCGTGGTGCCGATTCGGCTGCGCACGCAGGCAGGGATCATGTCCTTTTTCGGTACGACGACTGTGTTTGGCACACCCCTGGATATCACGCTCGCCGAGCTGGCGATCGAGTCGTTCTTTCCGGCGGACGCCGCGACGGCGCAGCTGCTGGGGCGCTGCGGTGTGAGCACATGAGAGCCGTCTCCGCTTTCCAGGCCAGTGCCCACCGCTCCGAGGTGGTGACGCTTCTGGCCGGGCAGGGGTATGCATTGTTGGCCGCGCGGGATTTCGGATCGGCTCTTCAGCTCGACCTCGGGGAGCTGCAGGACCTGCGCGAGTCATGGGATGCGCTGCCTCGCGATGAGTATCTGCGTGATGGCGGTAATTACCGCTCGCGCCGGCACGCCTGCTTCATCCAGGACTTGTCTGACGACACCCTGACGGCCACTCCCCGCCGCGCTCACTGGCAGCCCACCTCCTACAACGCACTGCACGGGGGCATGGAACGCTGGTTCGAGCCCATCGTCCCGCAGGTCGCTGCCGCGCCGGTGTGGCGACAGCTGCTCGGATCGCTCGGCCTACTATTTGCGCAAGTGCGTCCCGCCGAGCGCTGGTACATCGAGGCACATCAGTTCCGGATCGACACCACCGAGGGGATCGGGCGGCCGACTCCCGAGGGCGCGCACCGCGACGGGGTCGACTTCGTGGCTCTCCTGCTGATTCAACGACGTGGCGTCAAGGGAGGGGAGACACGCGTGTTCGATGCAAACGGGCCTGCGGGTGTCCGCTTCACGATGGAGGAGCCTTGGTGCGCGCTGCTCATGGATGATGTCCGGGTCATCCACGAGACCACGCCGATCCAACCGGATGGTCTGCAGGGCGTGCGGGACACTCTCGTACTGACATTCCGCGCGGGCGGCTTTCAGGCGCCGGGGACGTGACAGCTGCGCATGAGCTCGTCCTCCGCGCGGGAGCATGAGGTCTGCGCATGGGTCGACCCCCTGGATGAGA
>DASTDD010000304.1:0-11199 GCA_035710545.1 Steroidobacteraceae bacterium | reverse complement strand
TCGCCAAGCGTTCCAACAAGCCGGAGATGGATTACGCCATCGAGGCGATGAAGCCTTCTCTGTTCGGGCGACTCATCGAGAAGCTCATCGGACCGAAGAACTGAAGCGCGCCGGCTGACAGGCCCGACCCACCGAAACGCTGCGACTGACGGGGCCGCATACTCAAACGCGCCGGCATGGGGCCCGGACCGCGTCCGGTCCGGCTGATCTGGCGCCCCTCGCGAGTGCGCGAATTGCTGCCGTGCTTTAGGATGAGGCATGCCCCGCCACCCGCTGCGCCTGTCCCGCCCGCTATATGAGGGGCTGCCCTGGATCTACGTCGCGTGCGGCCTGGCCGCGCTCGTGGGCAGCTACCGATCCTCCTCCAGGAGCTTCAGCCTTCTCATCGGGTTACTGGGGCTGCTGAGCGTCCTGGCGGGCATCGTCGTGCTCCTGCGCCGCCGCGACTACCGGGAGCTGCGCTCGCATTATGGGGACCCCGATTCGCTGCGGGACCCCGGCCAGGACTGACCTGAGGGCTATTCCAGCGGGGGCTCGTCGTCCACGTCCGGATGCACGCCGTCCGGGTGCACGCCGGGCACGGTGTCGGTCATGGCGCTGCGCGTCCGGGCCAGACGCTCGTCGACGTAGATCAGCTCGTGTTTCCCGATGACGACGACGTCGCCGTCGTTGAGGTAGTGACGTCGCACACGCTTGGACTTCACATAGATGCCGTTGGTGCTGTTCAGATCTTCGATCACGCACGAGTTGACGGTCGTGATGATCTGGCAGTGATGGCGGCTGACAAACCGGCTGTCGATCTGCAGGTCGTTGTCGGGTGTGCGTCCGACGATGATCCGGCCAACACGCAGGGACCGCTCCTCCACGGTGCGCCCGTCCGTGGCAACGAGGAGCCGCCCATGCACCGGCTGCGCCTGGTCGACCGGTACGGCACCGGGGGGTGGCGGTAACTCGACAGGCGGCGGCGCGGCGGGTGCAGGCATCCTCGGCTGCTGGGCGCTGCGTGCCGCGTAGTCGACCCATTGCAGCTCCTCGATCGACTGCTGGATGTCGGCGAGCGTCACGGTCTCGCGGTCCGCGGTGAAGGATGCCATCAGTGCGGTATCACACAGCGTGTTGACCAACCGCGGCACGCCGCCGGAGAAGCGGTAGATCTCCGGATAGGTCTCCTCGGCGAAGATCTCGCGGTCGCCGGCGCCGGCCACCTCCAGGCGATGCTGAATGTACGCGCGCATCTCCGGCGGCGACAGTGTCGTCAGATGGAAGCGGAGCCGGATGCGCTGGGTGAGCTGCACGAGCTCCGGCGCATCGAGCTTCTCATTGAGCTCCGGCTGGCCCGCGAGAATGATGCGCAGCACTTTTTCCTTGGTCGTCTCGACGCCGGAGAGCAGGCGGATCTCCTCGAGCACGCGCATCGACAGATTCTGCGCCTCGTCCACGATCAGCAGCACCTTGCGCCCGGCCGCGTACTGCTCGATCAGGAAGTTGTTGAGCGTCGCGATCAGCTCCGCCTTCTTCATCTTGAAGGGCGAGAAGCCGAACTGCACGAGCACCGCCTGCAGGAAATCGACCGCCGAGACCTGAGTCTGGTTGATCTGGGCGATCACCACATCCGACTGGATCTCCTTGAGGAACGACTCGATGAGAGTGGTCTTGCCCGAGCCGATCTCGCCGGTGATCACCACGAAGCCGTCCGTGAACCAGATCGTGGACTCCATGTACGCCTTGGCGCGGGCGTGCTGTTTGGACAGGTACAGGAATTGCGGATCGGGGCTCAGCCGAAACGGCAGTTCCTTCAGTCTGAACGATTCGAGATACATCAGTGCTCGTGCGGGACAACCGCTGCCTGGCGCGTTGTTAGCTGTTTGCGGCCCGTCACGGCGGTATGGTCGGCCGGCAGTGCTCGCTTCGAAAATGCCCGTCCGATCTTAAGGGAAGCCAACCCCGGGCGCCAATTTGGCGAGCAACCGCCGTGCCCGCGTGTCGCGGCTCCGGGCGCTGACCTCCACCAGGGTGCAGTGTCCGAGCTTGCGGCCGGGCCGTGGCTGTTTGCCGTAGTCATGCAGATGCACTCCCGCCATCCCCAGAACCGCCGTGCGCTCGGGCATGGTCCCGATCAGGTTGATCATGGCGCTGTAGCCGCGCGGTCGCGTCGAGCCCAACGGCAGTCCCAGTATCGCGCGCAGGTGATTCTCGAACTGGCTGGTCTCGGCGCCCTCGATGGTCCAGTGGCCGGAGTTATGCACCCGCGGCGCCATTTCGTTGGCGATGAGCTTGCCGCCCCGCACGAAGAACTCGATCGTGGCAACGCCGGTATAACGGAAGTGGCCGAGGACCCTCTGCAGGTAGCGTGCCGCGCGGCGCTGCCAGGCTGGCGGGCCGAACGGCGCGCGCGTGAGGCGCAGTATCCCTTGCGCATGAACGTTTCCGTTCAGCGGGTAAACGGCAAACTCACCGCTACCGTTGCGCACGCCGATGATCGAGACCTCGCAGTCGAACGGAATCCATTCCTCGTAGAGCAGGGGCGCGCTGCCCAGCGCAATCCAGGCACGCTCCGCATCCTCGGCAGTGCGCACGACCGCCTGCCCCTTGCCGTCGTACCCCAGCCGCCGGGTCTTCAGGACCCCGGGCGTCCCGATGTCGCGCAGCGCGCGTGTGAGCTGCGCACGCGAGCTGACGGGCCGCCAGCGCGTAGTTGGAATCTTCAGCCGCTCGAACAAACGCTTCTCGCTTACGCGGTCCTGCGAGGCTGCCAGCGCGGGGATCGGCGGGCAGATCCGTGCCGTGCGCTGCAGGCTGCGCAGCGCCTGCACGGAGACATTCTCCCAGTCGAACGTGACGACCTCGGAGCGGCGACCAAGCTGGGTGAGGAGCCGACGGTCCGTGAATGCACCGCGCAGCACCGGCGCGACGGCCTCTGCGGGGGGGTGCGGGGCCGGATCGAGGAACAGACAGTCCACGCCCAACGGATAGCCCGCAAGGGCGAGCATACGGCCGAGCTGGCCGCCGCCCACGATGCCGACTGTCATGCCTTGCCGGTCGTCCGGGGGTCGGGATTGTCGAGCACACCAGCGGTCTGGCGCTCACGATAGGCTTCGAGGGCGGCCGCCACCGCAGGATGCCTGTTGGCAAGGATCGAAGCCGCGCAGAGCGCTGCGTTGGTGGCCCCGGCCGCACCGATGGCAAAGGTCGCCACCGGGATGCCCGCCGGCATCTGCACTATCGAAAGCAGCGAGTCCAGGCCGCCCAGCGCCTTCGACTGGACCGGAACCCCGAGAACCGGAAGCGTGGTCTTGGAGGCGGTCATGCCGGGCAGATGGGCGGCGCCGCCGGCGCCCGCGATGATCACCTCAAGCCCCCGGGCGCGCGCGCCGGAGGCGTACTCGAACAGCAAATCAGGGGTGCGGTGCGCGGAGACTACCCGCACCTCGTAGGCAACGGAGAGCTTGTCCAGGAGGTCTGCCGCCGACTGCATCGTCTCCCAATCGGAGCTCGAGCCCATGATGATGCCGACGAGCGCTTTCATCCAGACATTGTACCGGGGGCGCATTCCCCTTTCATGACTCCCCCGCAAACAGCGCACGCAGCGCTCGGAACAGCTCCCGCCCGGCGGCGTTGGATGCCTGGGGTGCGGCTTTGTCGTGCTCACCTTGCGCGGCAGCGATCAGACGCGACCAGTGTGCGCGGTCGAGCCCTGGCCGCCAGCGCTCGAGCTCCTCCAGCGCCGGCGCGCCCTGCGTGATCAGGCGTTCACGCCAGGCTTCGAGCCGCTTGAAACGCTCGGCTTCCCGGGCCGCTCGCTCACCCTGGGCGCGCAGGGCCGCGACGATCGGCTCGGGGTCCACGCTGCGCATGAGCTTGCCGATGTACTGGCGCTGACGCGCGCCACCGCCCCGGCTTCTGATGCGGCGCGCTTCACGAATGGCTTCGAGCAGCTTCTCGGGCAGGCCGAGTGTCTCGAGCTCGGCGTCGCGCAGACCGATGAGCTGCTCACCCAGTTCCTGAGCAGCCTGAGCGGTGCGTTTGCGTGCGCTCTTGCTGGGCTTTTCGTCAACCGGCTGGTCGTCGTCCGGGCCGCTGGCAGTCACTGTCGGGGTCTCAATCGGATTCGGGTGGGGTCGCTCCAGCGACGCAGATTACGCGACCGGAAGGATCTCGGGGGTCCGGCCAGGCGGGGGACTTGGGCCGGCTGCTACAATTCCCATCGCAAACGGGCAACTCAAGCGGATGTGATGCAACAGGCGTCGGTGGCCGGAGAGACGGGAATCGCACAGCTCCAGGAAGTGGTGCGCTTCGTGCTGGAGGAGGCGCAGCGCCGGGGTGCTGCGCAGGCCGAAGCCGACGCCAGCGTCAATCAGGGGCTCAGCGTCACGGCACGCCTGGGCGAGGTGGAGACCGTCGAGTACCAGCGTGACCGGGGTCTGGGTGTGACGGTGTACTTCGGCAAGCGCAAGGGCTCGGCCAGCACCGCCGACCTGGCAGCCCAGGCGATACGCGACACGGTCGAGAAGGCATGCGCGATCGCGCGCTTCACCGCCGAGGATCCGTTCGCCGGACTGGTGGATCCGGAAGCTCTCGCCCGGGACCTCCCGGAGTTGGACCTGGATCACCCCTGGGCGCTCGCCCCGGAGGCGGCGATCGAGCTCGCGCAGCGCTGCGAGGGCGCGGGACTCGCTGCCGGAAAGCAGATCACCAACTCGGACGGGGCCTCGGTCAACACCCAGCGGCACCTCGGCGTGTACGGCAACTCCCTCGGCTTCGTGGGCTCCGCGGTCGGCACCAGTCATTCGGTGAGCTGCACGCTCATCGCCCAGCAGGACGAGGCGATGGAGCGCGACTACTGGTATACGACGGCGCGCGATCCAACCGAGCTGGAAGCGGCCGAGCTCGTGGGACGGCGCGCGGGTGAGCGGGCGATGGCGCGGCTGGGGGCGCGCAAGCTGAGCACGCGCAAGGCGCCGGTGCTTTTCTCTCCCGAGATGGCGCGCGGCCTGTTCAGACATTTCCTCGGCGCCATTCGCGGCGCCAGCCAGTACCGGAAAGCCTCGTTTCTGCTCAACGCGGCCGGGGAGCAGGTCTTCCCGGCATTCCTGCAGATGCGCGAGCGCCCGCACATCCGCAAGGGACTCGCGAGCGCCGCGTTCGATGCGGAGGGCGCAGCCACCCACGACCGCGATCTCGTCAGTGACGGAGTCCTGCAGGGCTATGTGCTGGGAAGCTATTCAGCCCGCAAGCTCGGTTTGAAGACCACGGGCAATGCGGGGGGCGTCCACAACCTGATCGTGGGCTCCGCCACCGCGCCGCCGCCATTGCCGGATCTGCTGGCACAGATGCGCACCGGGCTGCTCGTGACCGAGCTGATGGGCCAGGGTGTCAACGGGGTGACCGGCGACTACTCCCGCGGAGCGAGCGGCTTCTGGGTCGAGGGCGGGGCGATCGCCTACCCGGTTCACGAGATCACCATTGCCGGCAACCTGCGGCGAATGTACCGGGACATCGCGGCCGTCGGCGCCGACGTGGATACCCGTGGCGGAATCCTCACCGGCTCGGTGCTGATAGGCGAGTTGACGATCGCAGGGGACTGACTCGCGCAGGGGAGGTTCAGAGCTTGTGCTCGCCCAAGTGCATCGGCCGCGAGCCTGCCTCGGTCAGGCGCAGCGTGCCGTCCTCCACCAGCGTCCGCAAGGTCAGATCGCCGCAGCGACTGCGGCGGGCCTCCTCCAGCCCTGTCAGCAACCGGTCCACGGCCGGAATCGGCAAATGGCGCGGCTCGGCGTGGCCGCTGCGCTGGTTGCGGGCCAGATCGAGGACCTCACAGACCTGAACGCGGCCGAGATCGCGGGCAAGCAACAGCTCATCCTCCTCCGTGACCGCGATCAGGCTCGCCTTCTCGAGAGCCCTGGCCATCTTCGCCACGGCGATCCCCGGCAGGCATAGCTCGGCGGCCAGGGCGTTGACGCTCCAGCGGGCGCCGCCGGTGAGATGAGCCCGGCCGATGAGATACATCGTGCGCAGCGCCAGCTGTTCCAGCTCGACACAGGAGAGCTGCAACTCCTGCAGGCCGAGCCGCAGGTAGGCTGGGTTCTGGACGTAGAAGGACAACTGGGCTCCGGCCAGCAGGATCAGCCAGCCGGAGTAGGTCCACAGCAGCGCTGTCACGATGAACGCGAAGCCGGCGTAAACGACCGTCAGTCGGGTCGAATACACGACGAACGCGGTGAACATGGTCCCGACCGCCGCCCATAACACGCCGGCGGCGGCCGCGCCCACGAGCGCAGGCCTCCAGCGCACGCGCGTGTTGGGAATGAACATGTACATTCCGGTGAAGAACACGGTGACCATGACGTAAGGAGCCACAGCCAGCGCCACGCCGTGCAGGCGCTGTAGCAACGGCAGGTTGGCGATGGTTTGCAGCGGGACACTCGCCATGGCCGCGTGCGACAGCCCCACGAACGCCACGAGCAGGACGGGGCCGACGATGAGCAGTGTCAGGTACTCGGCTATGCGGCGGGCAAAGCTGCGCGGCTGCTCGACGCGCCACAGGAAGTTGAAGCTGTCTTCGACCTTCTTGATCGTCCCGAGCAGCGTCCAGGCGAGCGCGGCGAAGCCGACCGAGCCGACGATGCCGCCGCTGACACGACGCGCAAACTGCAGGACATGATCGGTGAGCTCCTGGGCGGCCTGGCCTCCCACCGGGCGGAAGAACTCGTACACGACGGGCTCGAGATCGCGACGCGCCCCGAAGATCTTCAGGATGGCGAAGGTGAAGGCGAGGAGCGGAATGAGCGACAGCAGCGTGGTGTAGACGAGGCTCATCGCGCGCAGGTTGATATCGCCACGCCACAGGTCCCGCACGACCGCGTAAGGGTATCGAAGACCGCGGATGAGGCGCGCAGAGGGCGCCGGGCCCGTCGAGGCCGGACCGAAGAAGCACCAGTCGAGGAAAGCCCAGATGCGCGCCCACATCGGAAGGAGGATCCCTGCGGTGATCCGCGTGTACCCACAGGGTAGCACCACCGGCACATTGGACGCCGCTGACACCATCCCGCCGCTCGGATACAGTCCGGCGCGCATGGCAACACAGTATCCACAGCGCATCGTGTGCTTGACGGAGGAAACGACCGAGACCCTGTACCTTCTCGGGGAAGAGTGGCGGATCGTGGGCATCTCCGGCTTCACGGTCAGGCCCCCCAGGGCGCGGCGCGAGAAGCCAAAGGTCTCGGCCTTCACCAGCGCCAAGATCGACCGGATCGTGGCGCTGCGCCCGGATCTGGTGTTGGGGTTCTCGGACCTGCAGGCCGACATCGCAGCACAACTCGTGCGCGCCGGCATCGAGGTGCACGTCTTCAATCACCGCAGTGTGGAGGAGATCCTGCGGATGATCCGCACGCTCGGCGGCATGATCGGCCAGCAGGATAAGACCGGTGCGCTCGTCGAGCGACTCACCGTGGGGCTCGATGAGGTGCGTCAGCGGGCGGCCGTCCTCGAGCGCCGGCCGTGCGTGTATTTCGAGGAATGGGATGAGCCGCAGATCTCGGGCATCCGCTGGGTTTCGGAGCTCGTCGCGGCGGCCGGCGGGACGGATTGCTTTCCGGAGCTGGCCGGGCAGCCGCTCGCGCGCGATCGGATCGTGCAGGATCCCCTGGAAGTGGCCCGGCGAGCGCCGGACATCATCCTGGGGTCATGGTGCGGCAAGCGATTCCGCCCGGAGCAGGTCGCCGCGCGGCCCGGCTGGGAACAGATCCCGGCAGTGCGGACCGGCTACGTGCGCGAGATCAAGTCGCCACTGATCCTGCAGCCCGGTCCCGCTGCGCTCACGGACGGCGTGCGCGCAATCCAGCTCGTCATCGAGGAGTGGAGCCGCTGCGACGGCGCTCGCGGATGACCTCGTAGGCTTCGATGATCTGCTGGGTTCGCTGCTTGGCATGCTCGATCATCGATTCCGGGAGCCCGTTAGCCTTGAGCTTGTCGGGGTGATGCCGACTCAACTGGCGCCGGTATGCCTTCACGACTTCCTCGTCGCTGGTCTGGGGAGTGCATTCGAGCACGCTGTAGGCCTGGCGCAGCTGTTCCGCGTCGTCGTAGCGGGCGGCCTGCTGGTGGAAGCTCCCGCTGCGGATGCGGAGCACGGCCTCGATCTGGGCCAGCTCCATCATGGAAACGCCGAGCCGGCTTGCCATGCGGCCGAGCAGGACACGCGAAGGGCCCTGAAGGTTGCTGCCGGCGAGCGCGGCCCGCACCTGGATCTCGAGAAACACCCGCAACAGGTCCGGTCGGCCCCGGCACGCCGAAGCGAGCGATGCCAGCTCCTCGGCGAGGTTGAACTCGGGCTGCTTGCCGGCGCTGAAGTATTCGATGGCGGCCTGGACCTGCGGCGGTGTCAGCCGAAGGTCCGACATCACCGCCCGGGCGGCGGCGATCTCTTGCTCGCTGACGCGGCCGTCGGCTTTCGCCACGTGCCCCATGACACGGAAGGCGGCGCGGAAGAACTGATCGCCGATGGCGCCCGGATCCATCCCGTTACGCAGCCGCTCGTCCTCCTCGGACGCCCTCGAGTACTCATCGAACTGGTGTCCGAGGAGCACACCGAGCGCGGCGCCGATCGGCCCCATCGCGAGCATACCGATCGCGCCGCCCACGACTTTGCCGGTGAATTTCATGCGCTGCTATAGTACCAAGCTCACCCCTGCAGCCTCCGGTCGCACCCTCATGTCGTCGGAAACCGTCTACCGCACAGCTCTGCGCGGGCTCGAGAAGATTCACGAGGGCAAGGTGCGGGACATCTATGCCGTCGATCCGCAGACGATGCTGATCGTGACGACTGACCGCCTCTCGGCCTTCGATGTGGTGCTCCCCGACCCGATTCCCGACAAGGGCCGCGTGCTGAATCAGATCTCGAACTTCTGGTTCGGCCGCACGCGGCATATCGTCCCGAACCATCTGACCGATCGTGGCCTGGAAGGTCTGGTCAGCGACCCCGGCGAACGGGCCCAGCTCGAGGGACGCGCCATGCTGGTCCGCCGGCTTGCTCCGCTGCCGATCGAGGCGGTGGTGCGCGGCTACCTGATCGGCTCAGGCTGGAAGGACTACCAGCGTGCGGGCAGCGTGTCGGGAATCGCCTTGCCCGAAGGGTTACGGCAGGCGCAGCGCCTGCCAGCTCCCGTGTTCACCCCTGCGACCAAGGCGGCTCCCGGCGAGCATGACGAGAACATCCCGTTCTCTCAGGTCGAGAGCCTGGTTGGCGCCGCCGTGGCAGCCCGTGTGCGCGAGACTGCGCTCGCGCTCTACAGCTTCGCCGCCGAGCACGCCCGCCGACGCGGCATCATCATCGCCGACACCAAGTTCGAGTTCGGCATCGACTCCGCTGGGGCCCTGACGCTGATCGATGAGGTGTTGACACCGGATTCCTCGCGCTTCTGGCCGGCCGATACCTACCGGCCAGGGATCAGTCCGCCGAGCTTCGACAAGCAGTTCGTGCGCGACTACCTCGAGACGCTCGACTGGAACAAGAAGGCACCCGGCCCGGTGTTGCCTGCGCAGATCATTGCGCGCACCAGCGAGAAGTATCGCGAAGCCCTGAGCCGCCTGACCGCTCCAGAGCCGGCGGCGGGCTGAGGGGGCGCTGGCACAGGATTGCGCCGGAATGGATCAGGCCTGGCGGGGCCTTCCTGCAATTGGGCAGGCGCTACCGTACACTGCGCTTCATGCAGACCCCCTGGATTGCCCCCTCGATCCTGTCCGCCGATTTCGCCCGTCTGGGGGATGAAGTCGGCGCCGTGCTGCGGGCCGGCGCGCAGCTGATCCATTTCGATGTGATGGACAACCACTACGTGCCGAACCTGACCATCGGCCCGCTGATCTGCGAGGCGTTGCGCAAGTACGGGATCGAGGCGCCGATCGACGTGCATCTGATGATCCGGCCCGTCGACCGGATCGTGCCGGACTTCGCCGCGGCCGGGGCGACCTACATCTCCTTTCACCCGGAAGCGACCGAGCACGTCGATCGCACGATCGAGCTGATTCGCGAGCATGACTGCAAGCCGGGCCTGGTGTTCAATCCGGCGACGCCGCTCGACTACCTGGACTACACGCTCGAGAAGCTCGACATGGTGCTGCTCATGTCGGTGAACCCCGGATTCGGCGGGCAGAAATTCATCCCTTCCGCATTGCACAAGCTGAGCGAGGCCCGCCGGCGAATCGATGCGTCGGGCAGGGCGGTGCGGCTCGAGATCGACGGCGGGGTGAAGGTGGACAACATCGGGGCGATCGCACGCGCCGGTGCGGACACATTCGTGGCGGGTTCGGCAATCTTCGGCAGTGGCAACTACGCGCAGACGATCCGCGCGATGCAGTCACAGATCGAGGCGGCTCGGCGCGCGGGCTGAGCCGGCGCGCTCAATCCTCATCGTCCTCGTCGTCATCATCATCGTCGTCATCGTCCATCGCTGCCTGGCTGCCTCCTGTCTTGGCGGCGGCGGGTTTTGCGGGGACGATGACCGGGCGCGTCTTCATCTTCGGGCGGGCGTTGAACACCACGATGGTCTTGCCCGTGGCACGCAACAATCCCTGCTCCTCGAGAACCTTGAGCACGCGGCCGGCCATTTCGCGCGAGCACCCCACCAGGCGTGAGAGCTCCTGCCGGCTCACCTTGATCTGCATGCCTTCGGGGTGCGTCATGGCATCGGGCTCGCCGCAAAGGTCCATGATCGCGTGCGCCACGCGCCCGGTGACGTCCACGAAGGCAAGATCACCCAGCTTGCGGTTGGTGCGATCCAGACGCGTGGCGAGCTGGGTCGCGAGCTCGAAGATCAGGCCGGGGCTTTCCGCGGCGATCTGGCGAAAGCGCGGATAGGTCATCTCGGCCAGCTCGCATTGGTTGCGCGTCCGAACCCACGCGCTGCGGGTCGGCTGCTCGTAGAACAGGCCCATCTCGCCGAAGAACTGACCCCGGTTGAGGTAGGCGAGCACCATCTCGTTGCCTTCCTCGTCCTCGATCATGACCTCGACCGAGCCGCTGATGATGTAGTACAGGACGTCCGGGAGGTCCCCGGCATGGATGACGACGGTCTTCGATGGCACCGTCCGTATGCGGCAGTAGCTCAGGAAGCGATTGATCGCCGGAATGTCGCTCAGCGGTTTGATGTTCTCTTCCATACCGGCTCCCCGAGAGTGTCGCGTTTTTCTGACGGCGAACGCTTT
>DASTDD010000303.1:0-14599 GCA_035710545.1 Steroidobacteraceae bacterium | reverse complement strand
CCTGCGGCAGCGCCTCACGGTAGAGTCCAAGGGCGAGGTGAACGCGCTGGCGGACACCATCAACAGCATGACCGACACGCTGGCGATCTTCGCCGACCAGGTGACCAGTGTGGCCCGTGAGGTCGGAGTGGAAGGGCGCCTCGGCGGTCAGGCGCACGTCCCGGGCGCCGCCGGAACGTGGAAGGACCTGACTGCGAACGTCAACCTGCTCGCGGCGAACCTGACGAACCAGGTGCGCGCCATCGCCGAGGTCGCCACCGCGGTGACCAAGGGCGACCTGACCCGATCGATCCAGGTGGAGGCGCGCGGCGAGGTATCGGAGCTCAAGGACAACATCAATGCGATGATCGGCAACCTGCGCGCCACCACGGAGCGCAATACCGAGCAGGACTGGCTGAAGACCAACCTGGCGAAGTTCAGCCGCATGATGCAGGGGCAGCGCGACCTGGAGACGGTGGGCAAGCTGCTGCTTTCGGAGCTGGCGCCGCTGGTGAATGCGCAGCAGGGGCTCGTCTACGTCATGGAGGACACGAGCCACACCTCGGGGCTCAAGGAGCTGGCGAGCTATGCCGACGAGGGCAGCGGCGAGCGCGAGCCACGGCGGTTCGCGGTTGGCGAGGGCCTGGTGGGCCAGGCGGCCGCCGATCGTCAGCGCCTGCTGCTGACGGACATTCCGACGGAGTTCATCCAGGTGCGCGGTGGCCTGGTCAGTGCCCGGCCGCGCAGCGTGATTGTCCTGCCGGTCCTCTACGAAGGCCATGTGAAGGCGGTCCTCGAGCTCGCCAGCCTGGGGGAGTTCACCGCCTCGCACCTCGCCTTCCTCGAGCAGCTCACCGGCAGCATCATCGGCGTGGTGTTGAACACGATCGAGGCCACGATGCGCACCGAGGGGCTGCTGAAGCAGTCGCAGCAGTTGGCCGGCGAGCTGCAAGCGCAGCAGACCGAGCTGCAGCAGACCAACGAGGAGCTGGCCAACAAGGCGAAACTGCTCGCCGAGCAGAACGTGGAGGTCGAGCGCAAGAATCAGGAGATCGAGCTCGCGCGGCGCGCGCTGGAGGAAAAGGCGGCGGAGCTGGCGCTCACCTCGCGCTACAAGTCCGAATTCCTCGCCAACATGTCACACGAGCTGCGCACGCCGCTCAACAGCATCCTGATCCTCGGGCAGCAGCTCTCGGAGAACGCCGACGGCAATCTCAGCATTCGCCAGGTCGAGTTCGCCAAGACCATCCACGGTGCCGGGACGGACCTGCTCAACCTGATCAGCGACATTCTCGATCTCTCGAAGATCGAGTCGGGCACGGTCACGGTGGAGTGCGAGGACCTGCTGTTCACCCATCTGCGCGAGACGATCGAGCGCAACTTCCGGCATGAGGCCGAGGCGCGCAAGCTGTCCTTCACGCCCGATTTCGACACCCGTCTGGGGAGGGCGATCACCACCGACTCCAAGCGCCTGCTGCAGGTCCTGAAGAACCTGCTGTCCAATGCGTTCAAGTTCACCGACCGCGGCGGCGTGCGGCTGCACGTCGGTGTGGCCACCGGAGGCTGGACCGCGGAGCATCCCATCCTCAGCCAGGCGCCGACGGTCATCGAGTTCTCCGTCAGCGACACCGGTATCGGCATCCCGCCGGAGAAGCAGAAGATCATCTTCGAGGCCTTCCAGCAGGCCGATGCCGGCACGGCGCGAAAATACGGCGGCACGGGGCTGGGACTCGCCATCAGCCGCGAGCTCGCCCATCTGCTGGGCGGTGAGATTCGCCTGAGCAGTATCCACGGCAGCGGCAGCACCTTCACGCTGTATCTGCCGCTCGCCTACATCGGTCCCGCATACAACAAGGTCATGGCGATTGGGCAGTCCCCGGCCGCCGTGGCAGCCTCCTACCAACCGGTCGTGCTGCCGGTGACCCGGGCGGAGGAGCTCAACGACGATCGTGATCAGATCGCCGAAGGCGACAACGTGCTGATGGTCGTTGAGGATGATCCGCACTACGCGCGAATCCTTCTCAGCCTGGCACGCGATCGCGGCTTCAAGGTGCTGCTGGCCAAGACCGGCGCCGATGCGCTGGCCATGGCACGCAAGTACCGGCCGACGGCGGTCTCACTGGATGTCTTCCTGCCCGACATGCTCGGCTGGACGGTGCTGAACCAGCTCAAGCGCAGCCCCGAGACGCGTCATATCCCGGTGCAGATCCTGACAGTCGAGGATGAGCGCCAGTACGGGCTGGAGCGCGGGGCCTTCTCGTTCGTGACCAAGACGGTCACGAGTGATGCGCTCGAGCAGGCCTTCGACCGGCTCAAGAGCTTCACGACGAATCGGCTGCGGCGTCTGCTCGTCGTCGAGGACGATCCCGCCGAGCAGATGAGCGTGAAGGAGCTGTTGGGCCACGATGATGTCGAAATACTCACCGCCGATACCGGAGCGGCGGCGCTCGAGGCCATGCGCACCAGCGCCTTCGACTGCGTGGTGCTCGATCTGCGGCTGCCGGACATGTCCGGGTTCGACCTGTTGGCCGCCGTGCAGCAGGATCCGGAGTTGCGCGAGACCCCGATCATCGTGTTCACCGGGCGGGAGCTGTCGGATACCGAGCAGGCCGAGCTGCGCAAGAAGGCCAAGAGTATCGTGCTGAAGGGTGTGCGCTCGCCCGAGCGGCTCCTCGACGAGACGGCCCTGTTCCTGCACCGCGTGATCTCCGATCTGCCGCTTTCCAAGCAGCACATGATCGAGACCCTGCACGAGAGCGACGAGCCGCTGACCGGCCGCAAGGTGCTGGTGGTCGATGACGATATCCGCAACATCTTCGCGCTCAACAGTCTGCTCGAGCGCCATCACATGCAGGTCATCACCGCGACCAACGGTCAGGAGGCGATCAACCTGGTGGAGAGCACGGAGGACCTGTCGCTCGTGCTGATGGACGTCATGATGCCGGAGATGGACGGTTACGAGACCATGCGCCGGATCCGCAGCAACCATCACTTCCGGATGCTGCCCATCATCGCGCTCACCGCCAAGGCGATGAAGGGCGATCGCGAGAAGTGCCTGGAGGCGGGTGCCTCGGACTACGTTGCCAAGCCGGTGAACACCGACCAGCTTCTCTCGCTGGTGCGCATGTGGCTGCACCGCTGATGGCAGCGGGGTCGCGTATCATGGTGAGCTGGGTATAAGGGGCGGAATCAGGTCGCCATGGGTGCCAACGAAAGGGTGAGCATCCTGCTGGTCGACGACCAGCCATCGCGCCTGCTCACCTACGAATCGGTTCTGGCCGAGCTCGGCCAGAACCTGGTGTGCGCCCGCTCCGGGCTCGAAGCCCTCGATCGGATCATGCGCCATGAGTTCGCCGTGGTGCTGCTCGACGTGAGCATGCCGGACATGGACGGATTCGAGGTGGCAAGGCTGATACACGAGCATCCGCGATTCGAGAAGACGCCGATCATTTTCGTGACCGGTGTGCACGTGAGCGAGCTCGACCGGCTCAAGGGCTACAAGCTCGGAGCGGTTGACTACGTGGCCATCCCCGTGGTGCCCGAGATCCTGCGTAGCAAGGTCGCCGTCCTGGTCGAGCTGTATCTCAAGCGGCGCGAGCTGGTCGAGCTGAACCGGACGCTGGCCCTTGCCAACGCGCAGCTTGCCGAGGCCAACACCACGCTGCAGGCCGAAAAGACCCGCGAGCTCGAAGCGGTCAACGTGCATCTGCAACGGGCCAACGCCGAGCTCGAGCAGGCCAACCGCACGCTGCAAAGCGAGGTCGCCGAGCGAAGCCGGGTGGAGCAGGCCCTCAAGGAGGCGGACCGGCACAAGGACGAGTTCCTGGCGATGCTGGCCCACGAGCTGCGCAATCCGCTGGCTCCGATCCTGAACGCCGTGCAGCTCATGCGGATGAGACCGATGCCGGATCCGCAGCTCACCTGGTCGCGTGAGGTGATCGCGCGGCAGCTCGGCCATCTCACTCGCCTCGTCGATGATTTGTTGGATGTATCGCGCATCACGCGCGGTAAGATCAACCTGTCGCGCGAGTCCGTGGACCTGGCAGTTCTGGCTTCCCGGGCGGTCGAGACCGTGCAGCCGATGATCAGCGAGCGCGAGCATGCGCTTTCGGTGGAGCTGCCGAAGGAGCCTGTGCGCGTCTATGGCGATCCGCTGCGCCTGACTCAGGCTCTGGGGAACGTGCTCGGCAATGCTGCCAAATACACCGACCGCGGGGGCCGCATCGGACTCATCGCACGGCAGGTCGGCGCCGAAGCCGAGGTGCGCATCACCGACACCGGTATCGGGATCCCCTCGGCGCTGCTGCCCAACATTTTCAACATGTTCACACAGGTCAACGCTGCCCTGGATCGCCCTCAGAGCGGGCTTGGCATCGGTCTGTCGCTCGTGCGGCGACTGCTGGAGATGCATGGCGGATCGATCGCCGCATACAGCGAGGGAGATGGCCAGGGAAGCGAGTTCGTGATCCGGCTGCCCGTGCTGATGGAGCCGGCCGCCGCCCTGCGGTCAGCGAGCGCTCCGGAGATCACCACCGAGGAGGACACCGTGGGCAATGAGGCGGAGTCAGTCGGGGTCAGTGCAGGGGAGCCGCCGGCACGGCGTAGGCGGATCCTCGTGGCGGATGACAACTCGGATGCTCTGGAGAGTCTCGCGACGCTGCTCGAGTTGGGTGGCCACGAGGTCTACAGCGCGGCGAACGGGGCGCTTGCGCTCGAGTCGGCCGAGCGGCATCTGCCGGAGGTGGCGCTGCTGGACATTGGGATGCCGAAGCTTGACGGCTATGAGGTTGCGCGGCGCATTCGGGCACAGCCATGGGGACGCAGGATCACTCTTGTGGCCCTCACCGGGTGGGGGCAGGACTCGGATCGGCGTCGCTCGGGCGAAGCGGGTTTCGACAGCCACCTGGTAAAGCCACTCGACCTGGACAAGCTCACCGCATTGCTGCACAGGCTGCCGGTAGGCGAGGGCGGGGAGGGGCCGGGAGTGCAGGGCGGCACCTCGGTGGCCTGACCCGCACCGCCGATGCGAGAGGCGCTCAGAATCATCGCCGGCGAGCTGCTGCTCGGCTTGGTGGGCATTCTCATCATCGGCGCGCTGGTTGCCTGGTACGCCGGCGGCGAGCTCATCGATCCTGTGCCCCGCTACATCGGGCATCCGCCACGGACGTTGAGCGTGGCAAATGCAACCTTCGTCAATGGATTGGGCACGCTCGTGCACGGCTGGGTCTCCCACGGGAACCCGGGGCAGGGGGTGATCCTGCTGCTGCACGGCCTGCACGGCGACCGGCGCGACATGATTCCCCGGGCGCAGTTTCTGAGCCGGCTCGGTTATTCCGTGCTGCTCATCGACTTCCAGGCACACGGGGAAAGCCGTGCTGAACATGTGAGTTTCGGCTTCCGTGAGTCGCGCGATGTGCTGGGCGCCATTCAGTATCTCCAGTACACATTGCCGAACGAGCCGATCGGCGTCATCGGAGCATCGCTCGGAGCGGATGCGTTCGCGCTGACGCGGACCCATCTGCCCGTCGATGCAGTGGTTCTCGAGTCGATGTACACGTCCGTCGGTGAAGCGGTCGCGAGCCGCGTGCGCGTCCATGTTGGAATCTTCACGCCGCTGTTCGCGCCGATCATGGGCATGCAGGTTCGCGCGCGCCTGGGGATCTCGGGGGACAGCGAGGCGATCAAGGACGGAATGGCTCACATCGGAGCGCCGCTGCTGATGCTGGCCAGCAGCAACGATCCGAGCACGCCGCTGGAGGAGCAACGGGGTCTGTTCGCGGCGGCATCGCAGCCCAAGGAGTTCTGGGCCGTGCAGGGGGCGGGGCGCGGGGATTTGTATGAGTTTGCGAAAGGGGAGTACGAGAGGCGGGTGTCGGCTTTTCTGCGGGAACACCTCAAAGCTCGTGCGCAGCCGCCGGGACCGTCGCCAGGTCAGCCCGATGAATCGACCCGGCACGGGGAGAGCCGGTCCGCCGATAAGCCGGGGAGCGTCAAGACCGGACGATCAGGCTGAACCGGCGGACTGAGCGCGGGGACGACCCGATCAAGACCGGCCGACCAGGACCCGCGCACGCCTGTGCGCTTTGCGTTCTACCACATGTATTCCGTGGACAGTGCCAGCACGCGCTGACGCCTCGACTGAGTGATCGGGCTCTCATCGGCGCTGCCACGCAGGTGATTGAGCGCCGCGTCCAGGTTCACGAGCCAGTGCTTGGTCAGGAACCGTGTCGCGCTGAAGCCCACACCCACGGCGTTCTGGCCTCCGTGCACGCCAAACCTCGGATAGCCCGATGCGAGCGCCTGAGCCGGAGTGACCCCGAAGACGTGCTGTGTGTAGCGGTGATCGGCGTAGGTGATCGAGGGGCCGGCAAACATCACGAAGGTCTTGGAGCTCCCCGGAAGCGGGAGATAGGCCTCCAGGTCGCCAACCGTTCCGTTGGCGCCCCCGACGATCTGACGGATGTCGGCACGCAGCACGAGGGGAAATTTCTTCGCCAGCACATACGTGCCGAACGCCTTGAACGCGGGGGCGGGCGATATGTCGCCGAGCCCGTGGAGGTGGGTGTAGTCGTCGGAGACCTTGCGCCCCAGGTCATATGCCACTGCGACGCCCGCCTGATAGTGATCGCCGTGCAGGATGTTGATGCCCAGACCGTCTCCGACCGAGAAGAAACCGACATCCTTGTAGCGGACATCGATCACCGGGCCGGGACGGACCTTGTATGCGTTCGCGCCATCGTAGATGGGCTGGACTTGCGCGGCGAGGCCGGCCACGACACGCCAGTCGGGCAGGTTTGGCTCGAACAGGCGAGCGAGCACGACGCCGCCCGAATACTGCCATTCCTGCATGGGGGAGGGCGTTTGTGCCAGAGCCGTCGGCGATCCGAATGCCCATAACAGCGCCGCCAGGCAGGCGAGTTGGCTCGCCACGTGGCCGGCGCGCGAGGCGCGCCAGCGGTCATGGTTGAAGCCGGACGAGGGAAAGAGGCGGGCAGGCCTGAAAGCCGCCCGCATGATCGGGATGGTCAATTCCAGTCGTTGCGCGTGCGAAATTCCTTCGCCTGGCGCTCCGCTTCGTCGCGGGCGATGCCGTAGCGCTCCTGCAATTTGCCTGCGAGCTGCTCGCTCTTGCCTTCCAGTTGCCGCAGATCATCGTCGGTCAGCTTGCCCCATTGCTCCTTGACCTTCCCCTTGATCTGGTGCCAGTTGCCCGCGGTGCGATCGTTGTTCATGCGAACCTCCATACGTTGATGACAGCGAAGTCCTAGCAAGGTAGGGGCCCGGCCGCCCCGCTCAGGCCCACGGACCCTCGGAACCCAGGCAGGGGCTGGTCGGTTGCTTACACATGGAAGCAATCGATGGAGGTCGCCTTGAAGCACCTGGCAGCGGCGATGTTTGTCGGTGTAGGGGCGGTGGTCACAGCCGCATTTGCACCCGGTGTCGGGGCAGCCGAGCGAACGGTCATGGAGGCCGCAGGGCCGTCAGCGAAAGCCTCGATTTCGCGTAGGACTGCGGCTACAGCCCGCAGCACCCGCAAACCGCGGCCCGATCTCTCGGGCAAGCGACGCTACGGTAAGGCATCGTTCTACGCGGACTTCTTCGCCGGCAGAACGATGGCGAACGGCGCGCCGATGAATCCTCACGGCAACAACGCGGCGAGCCGCACTCTGCCCCTCGGCACCGTGGCGAAAGTGACCAACCTTGAAACCGGCCAGAGCGCGGTCGTGTCGATCCAGGATCGTGGCCCGTACGTCGACGGGCGAATCGTCGATCTGTCGCCGGCAACGGCGCGCAAGATCGGACTGACGCGGCGCAAGGGCGTGACGAGCGTGGCGGTGGCTCCCATAGCCGTGCCCCTGCCGAACGGCGAGGTGAAACCCGGCGCCGCCGCGCGCGAGGCCCAGGGAGGCTAGCCGCCGGATTCCGCGCTATGCTGCATCCCATTGGTCAGGGAGAGGCTCCTGTGCGCGCTCAGGGGCTGCGATCGGGGGAGGCATGTGGCGTCGTCTGTTTGCCATCATCGGTAGTGCCGTATTTCTGTTCATTGCGCCCGGAACCATCGCCGGCCTGGGTCCCTGGTGGATATCGCGCTGGAACGTGCAGGATCCGCTGCTCGGATGGGTGGCCATTCGCTGGTGCGGCGCTCTTCTGATCGGGCTCGGGGTGTCAGTCATCCTCGAGACCTTTGCCCGCTTCGCCTGGTATGGGCAGGGCACTCCGGCCCCGGTGTTTCCGACCGAGCGGCTCGTTGCTAACGGACTGTACAGGTACGTGCGCAATCCGATGTACTGGGGCGTCGTGACGACGATCCTGGGGCAGGGAATTCTGCTGGGGGATGTGCGCGTGCTCGCCTACGGCGCCTTCGTCTGGGTGGCCGTGCATATGTTTGTGTTGGTTTACGAGGAGCCGACACTGCTGCGCAGCTACGGCACCGAGTACGAGGAATATTGCGCCGCGGTGCCACGTTGGTTGCCAAGGACTCAGGCGTGGCGCAGCAGCAGCTCCCAGCAGCTTCCCCGAACCGGTCCCGACAGGTACCATTCCCCCCGCTTGTCTGGAGAGGGGGGCCGCCGGCGATGACGATTGCTCGTCACAACGTCTATAACAACGCGTTGCGGGTCATACTCGCCTGCGCGGCGGTGGCCTGTCTTTACTACTTGTGGGTCGGGCAACCCACCATTTCCCGCGCGATCGCAATCGCCATCGTGTGCGTGATCGGGGCGCGCCTGGTCGTGAGGGCCAGGATCTTTCCTAATCCCCTGGGCCCCGGCGAGCGCGATTACCGCGTGCGGCCTGTCCTGTGGGGAGTCGTGAAGGGCCTCGTCTGTTTCGGGGCGGCGTTCGTCTGGGGAATGGGCTGTGTTCTGGCAATCCACTACCTCGTGCTGCCCGACACCCCGGTGGTGCAATACGGGCTCATGGGTATCCCGTTCGCACTGCTGATCCTGGCGGGCGGCTGGCTCATCATCAGTAGCGGCGTCAAGGCCGTGTACGGGCGGCCGAAGGCCTGATCAGCTCGTAGCGCTGAAGTGCGTCCGGGTCCGGGATGGCCTCTCGGGAAGTGATTCGCTTCATCGCGGCTCGCCTGCTGCAGGTTGTGTTCCGCTCTGCCAGTCACCGCGAGTGCCTGGCGCCTTTGCTCTCCGCAACGGTATCGCCCGATGGCGCGTCGCTTCCCCCGGAATCCCGAGACCCATCCGTGTCGCGGCGCTGATACCTACGGGCGTGCCGTTCGGTGGTGATCCAGGCAACCACGTCCCACGCGTTGTGTATGCCAATGAACAGAAGCAGAACGGTCACTGCAGCGACGAGGTAAAGGGACAAGAGGGTCCGCGTGGGCAACATGAGCGCCACGACCAGCACGCACAGGTATGCCGAAGTGGGTAGGAAGGCGTTCCAGATCCAGTCCTCGACGAATGGCTTGTAGTTCACCAACGCCTTCAGCATCCAGCCGATTACCCGAGCGCAGTACATCACACCGACCACACCGGTGATGCCGAGGCAGATTGCGAGGCTCGTCACCGTCAGGCCCGGCACGCTCAGCAGGACCGACAGCCATAGGGCGGCGCAGAAGTGCACGGCGATCGGAGTGATGAAGGCGCGCAGCCCGAGCAACCGCGCCGACGGTGAGTTGGCAAAACTGCCTCCTTCACCGGAGGAGATCGTGATCACGATGAAGGTCAGGCCCGTCAGGGCGGCCGCGGACGAGCCGAGAATGACGTAGAAATTTTCCCACCCGTGAAGGGGTAGCTCTCCCATTCACGGATTCTATGTGAAGCGGAGGGCGGTTGGCATTGGTACGGACAGGTAGCGCACGGATCGCCGACAGTCCCACCGGCAGAATCCGGGACTGCGCGGCGATCCATGCGCTGTGCGTACCTGTGCCCAGGAAGGGGTCACATGCACCCACCCGAGACACCTTAGGCGCCGCGGACGGGGGACAATTCGTCGTGCATCAAAGGGTGGTTGCCGGCGCCGTCACCGCAATTCTTATTGCGCAGCTTGCATTGGCGCCGCGATGCCCTTAACTCTTGCAGTCAACCGTTGATCCGGAGTGATCCTGAAAATGATTCGCTTCTTCCGACTGTGGCGGATGGCCCGGCAGGACCTGCGCCTGCTGTGGTACGCGCTCTGGCACCCGGGACGGCCGGTGTGGCTCTGGCCGGCAGCCCTGGTGCTCACGGCCTACGCGATCGATCCGTTGAATCTCGCCATTCCGGCTCTCGGGCTCATCGACGATTTCATTCTGCTGCCTCTGGCGTTGCATTGGATGCTCAAGCTTCTGCCTCTCGACATTCGCGTTGCTTACGCACGCAGGTCGCTGGCGCGTTCATAGTCGAGGTCGATTTACTCGCCCGCGGTCCACGGACGGACCTGTGCACGCATGGGCTTTCCCAGGCCGTGGGCCCGGTGACCGCACAACTCGTTGATTTAATTCATAAGGACGGCCGCGGCAGCAGGTCTTCCATTGCTCCAAGCTGCCGCGTGAGAGCTTTTAGCTATCACGCACCCGATTCTCTCGAATGCTTGTCTGCCGCCTTGCGCGACCTCGGCGCGCGCGTCTTCACCGAATCTGTTCCGGAGGGCCTCCCAGCCGGTGCATAGTTGCCCGGCTCAATACCTGGTCGTAGTATTCGTCGCAGAACAATGAATCTCGGGGGGCGCATGCGGGGACAATCAGCGCCGCTGAAGAACGCCGTTGCCTGGCGGGATGAGCGCGGCAATATTCACATCGCGTCGACGGTGAACGGCAAGAGAGTCGTCAGCATGATCGGCGCGGATTCTAACGGCGTGCGACGGGACACTAACCTTTATAACAGGCTACACAAGGCAACCGGCTGATCCGGGGCCGGGACTCAGGGCCCGCCAATATGACCGTCCCCTTCTCGCGTCTGATGCTGTATGGCGGCTTGCTTACCTCGCTTGCCTACATATGGCGGGCGAGGGGCCAAAATTTGAACCGCACGCTCGCGCAGATCCACCGGGACAACCTGGCTGCTAGGCGGGCGCCCGGCTACAAATCAAATTCCATCACGCGAACCCTGGGTCTCCTGACGTTGGTATTTTACGCAGCTGCTGTAATTGGCATGGTTCACGGAGACTAGCACCATCCTCGTGCGAGGCCGGCTCTGCAGGATGGTCATCCGGCGATCTTGGGAGTCTGCCCGGTGGGCGTCCATGCAGTAGTCTGAATAGGGCGCAACTGGACAGTGCCGCTCATACAGTGATCGTCCGGCGGCCTTGCTGAGGACGTCCCCTCCTGCGCCATGCTTGGCGCATGGCCCGCGGCCGACACAAAGGCGCACATGATCCGCTGACTCCGGCTGACGGGCCACGCTGGCTCGTCGCTCGCGATCGGCACGGGCGCGTCGTCTCATGCACGGAGCTCGAGCCCTTTGCGGACCTGCGCGCGGTGTTGATCGCGGAGCGCGAGCGCCGAAGCCGAGAGGACTGGCAGTGCTGCCACAGTCCGACGCGTTGCGCGTTCTTCTTCTGCGATCGCGACAGCGAGCGCTTGCGCGTCGGCATCGAGTGCTATCTGCCCGGCACGGCGCCCATGCGCTGACACGACCTATGGGCACGCGACGGATTGGCCGCGATCGACTTTGGGGCAGCGACACCGATCGTCTGGACGCTTACGCCCGCGACTACATCCTCGAAGCGCACTGCCGCGGACCTCACTGCCAGCACTCGCGGCCGCTGCACATTCCGCTTCTGGTGCGCGTCTTTGGCGCCGATGCCACGCTCGGCCAAGTTCGCGGAAAGCTACGCTGCCACAAATGTGGCCTGCATGGCGCGCGTCTCGAGGTCCGCTACGTCGGACGCTGGGACGATGAGCGGCGGTAGCGGGCCGCTCGACTCGTCAGAGACCGCCGCGGCGTTCTATGAACCAGGCCACGTAGCAAGCGAAGTGGAAATGCTGCGCTCCTGCGGCCTCGGTCTCGGCTTCGTATTCCAGTTCGTACGACGGAATGATCTCATCGCACACCGCGCAGGGGCAGCTACAGCCTGGGCCGGCCAGAGTCTCTCTGGGCGCTGCGGGAGAGAGGCGACCGGAGTCCATGCGCTGACGCACCCGCTGACGCAGCTGGGCATCGTGTGAGGTCGGCATTGGAGCCTCCGAAAGGATTCCTTTACCGGTAACGGGCTTGCTGTTGCAGAGTTCCCCGATGCGGCACTGACACCTCGCGGAGGGCCTGAAAGTTGCTGGCCATCCGGCATGGATCCCGCACTCCTGAAGTCGCTCCTCGCGCAAGCAGAGCGGCTCGTCGCGGAAAGCGAGGTTCGTATAAGTCGCCAACGAGCGATTCTCGAACAATTGGCACAGGACCATCACGACACGCGTGGGGCGCGGAGTGTGCTGCAAGAGTTCGAGCGGTCACAGGTCTTGTTCACTGCCGAGCGTGACCGGCTGCGAGGGGAGTTCGCCGGGTTCTCGCCGGCAGAGTGAGCTAGTTCACCGCGCTGCGTCCGTCCGCCGCCGCTCACGTCATAAGCGCACTCGGCCCCATTGAGTCAGAGGCTCTCGGAGCGCGCGATCAGCGGGTCCGTCAGATTGAGCCGAGGATGATCAGGTGACTGTCCTGGCCTTAGCACACTCCGGGGCTGCGAAGTTGATGGCGGCACATTGATCCATGTACCGCATGAGCTCCTTGCCGTCCTGGATCACCTCATGTCGCATCACCTGCCTGTCCGCGACCGCCACCAGCACGATAATCGACACGTGCCGGTCGTAGTATCAAATGGGCGTTACACTACGCGTATGCTGGGCTACCTTACTTGCACGAGGGCCTGTCATGCTGGTCGTTACAACCGAGAATGTACCTGGCTACCGCGTCAAGGAGGCCAAGGGGCAGGTGTTTGGCGTAGTGGTTCGCAGTCGCGGGCTCGGCGGCAACATCATGGCCGGCTTGCGCTCGCTGGTTGGCGGTGAAATCACCGAGTACACGCAGTTACTCGAGGAGGCGCGGCGGCATGCCGTGGACCGAATGGTCAGGAATGCGCGTCTGATGCAGGCCGATGCCATCGTGATGATGCGCTTCGATTCCGCCGAGATTGGGCAGACGATGAGTGAGATTGTGGCCTACGGGACGGCGGTTGTGCTCGAGGCGGCGGGCTGACTATGTTGCGTGCCGGAGTACTGCTCCTTGCGTTTGCGCTGGCTTGCGCAGGTGCCTGGCTGCGCTTCGTGGGCGACAAGGGCGCTGGCCTGAATCTGCTCTGCGCCGGCGTCGTGATCTTTGCCGGGGTCCTATTCGAGCGCTGGCGCTATCGAAAGAAGGACTCGCCCGGGGCGAACTGGCAGCCCACCGGCGAGCGTTTCGCCGATCCGCAAAGCGGTGAGATTGTAGAGGTGCATTACGACCCCACCAGTGGGGAGCGGCGTTACGTGAGATCGAGCGATCGTGGTTCCCGTCCGTAGGCTCCTTATTTGGACTTGCACAAGCTACGAATGATCCGGTCGCCCACGCTGCCGGGTGGCACCTCCTCGAACTCGGAGTTTCTGACGGGCACCGTAGGCAGGGTACCGAGCAAGGAATCATCCGCACCGTAAAAGCTTCCCTGGATCAGGGCGACGCGTGACTTGGTGCATTTCGCATAGAACTGCTCAACGATGTATTTGAACCCCTGACCCGGGGGCAGGTTGGTGTTGGGGACGGCGTTGTCCGGAAGGGCGGCGGGCTGCAGCGCGACGAGCTTGAACCAGCCCCTTCTGTACTGGCCTGACGATGAAATGCTGGCCGTGTCCACTGACAAGCTCGTTCCATCTGGGAACGTGGCTATCGGCGTCCAGTCAGCGCCCCACGTACTTGTGGCTGCGGTGAGAGATAGGAGCAAGACAGCAAAGGTCTTCACTGGCGGTGTCGCCCAGTGAATGATCGCGCGGACCATTGCATCCAGTGGTCGGAGCCGAGCAACGAAGTCTGATGGAGCCATAGCGGCCGGTAATCGGATGCGTTGACAGTCTTCAACGTACAGTATCTCATCCTCACCCGCGCTGCATGGACGCGCCTTGCGCCGCGGTCTTACGCTGGCCGTTCGGCGCAATGCGGGGCCCGGTCGAGGTTGGTGACGCAAGAGGGTACGATGAGCGATCAGCAGATACGTGCGGTACTGGATCGGCATTGGACTGCATCCGATGCCAACGACTTCGAGACGGAGCACGAGATCTATCTCGAGGATGCGGTGCTGGAATATCCCCAGTCGGGGGAGCGAATCCGCGGCCGGCGCAACATCCAGATCGCGCGGACCAACCAACCGAGCAAAAAGCGTTTCGCTGTGCGGCGAGTCATCGGCAGCGGTGATCTGTGGATCACCGAGTATATTCTGACGTATGACGGGAAGCCTTCCTACACCGTGAGCATCATGGAGTTCCGCGGTGACAAGGTGGCGAGGGAAACGCAATACTTTGCGGATCCGTTCGAGGCCAGCCCGTCGCGCGCCCGGTGGGTCGAACGGATGGGCGAAGGTGGAGGCGCGCGCGGCACATGAGGCCGATGCCGCCGAGCGGGGCTGTCGGCGAAGCGGCTGGGGACCCCGAGACTACTCGGAGCTTGCCCAGGCGCGGGCAGAGAGCTTCTTAAGTTCTTGATTTCATGGCGTCCCAAGGGGATTCGAA
>DASTDD010000302.1:0-28839 GCA_035710545.1 Steroidobacteraceae bacterium | reverse complement strand
CGACTTCACCTGCGCAACCACCTCGGCCATGTTGTCGGCCAGATGGTTGACGCCACGGCTCATCGCCTCGAAGAAGCCCGTCTTGCCGCCGAGGTCGATGCGGCGCTTGAGATTGCCGCCGATCACGGCGCTCAGCATGCTTTGCATCTCCCTCTCGACGGCGACTTCGGGCGTGCGGTCGCTCCATTCGACCACCGTGCCGATGCGCGCACCGCTGTCATCCACGACGGGGCTGCTGACCGTGCGGAAGGTGCAAGCTCCGAGTGCGCGCTCCTGGACGTCGCTGCCCGAGAGGCTCTCGAGCATGCGTCGGTGCTGTATCGCATCCGTGGCCAGAGCCTCGAGGCTCGAGCCGCGCAGATGCTGTGCATCGAACCCCGGCAGTGACTGGCGGATTTCCGCCTGGTTGCGGGCGAAAGTCGCCTGGGCAGTGTCGTTGAGATAGATGATCTTGTGATGGCCGTCCGCGAGCACCACGCTGGTGGAGACCCGGTCGAGCGCCTGGCGGATACGCGTGTTCTCGGCAGCTGCCGCGCGCTCGGTCTCGATCTGCGTTCGCAACTTGTCCTGCATCTCGCTCAGCGCGCTCAGGACCTGCGAGGCCTCGTCCGTGCCGGTGAGGCGGATCTCACTGTCGTACTTGCCCGCGGAGATTTTCCGGAAAACCGCGATCGCATGCGCCAGTGGCCTCGCCATAGAGCGCGTGATCAGCCAGGAGAGGGCGAGCGCAAAGGCGAGGGCGAGAGCGGTGATGCCGGTTGTGAGGTTGCGCCAGGTGGTGACGGCGTGCAGGCGCTGCTCGACCGCGGCGGTCATCGCAGCGTAACTGACGTCCGACAGTTCCTTGAGAGCGGTGCTAACGTTGCCCGAGGCGGTGTAGACCTCGGCCGTAGTGATGTCCATCTTCTGCGCATCGAGGATGCGCGTCTTGATGACTGCGAAGAAGGCCGCGAAAGCGCCGCGCGCCGCTTCGATCTGCGGCTGCACCCGCGCCTTCGCTTCATCGGAGGCGCGCTCCAGCTGGCGCGCCGCGGAGTCGAAATCGTCGCTGTACGAGTCGTGGTACAGCTGGATCGCCATGCGGTCATCGCCGCCGAGATAGCCTTTGATGCTGGCGCGCGCGGCGTACCAGCGCACATCACCGGACTCGATCAGTGCGCTCGGTACATCCCGGATCGCGATGTCGATGAGTACCGCCGTCTGCGAGGACGGGTCGACTGTCAGGCCGGAACGCGCCGCAACCGTCTCGCTGAGCTTGGACAAGCGCTGGATCAGCTCGGTGTGACGGTTCACCGCTTCATCCGGCGCCAGCTTCAGACCCTCGGCCTTCAGCCGCAGCCAGTCGGCGCGGATGCCCAGCCACGTCTCGGTTACCTTGAAGCGGCCGCCGACGCGGGCATCGCTTGCGTCCACCGCGGCGATGTCCTTGTCCATCTCCAGATCGGAGGCGCCGAGCGCATCGCGGCGGGCCGTGTCTCCCGCGAGTACGGCGAACAGGCGGCTGCGATGGTTGGCGATCTCCGCAAGCACGGCCCCGAGTGCCTGCGCGTAGCGGGCACCGTCGATCTCGTCCTGGGCCAGGGCGACCTGCGCGTTGGCCCCACTGAGATAGAAGACTCCAAGCAGCACACTCGGGATGGCCATGGCGACCACGAGTACGGCCAGCTTCTGCCACAGCTTCAAGCGACTGAGAAACTTCATGTCCTTACTGTCCTGTCCTGATGAGACCGCAGATCAAAAATCCTGAAAGGCCGAATCCTCGCCACCGCCGGCGGCGCGGACCGATGGCCGTGAGGCGGACGGCGCCGGAACCTCGCGGCCCGTGGCCGCGGCGGAGCTCCCTGGCTCGGCTCGTGAGCCCGCGATGCCCGCAACGGGCATCGCGGAAGGCGCAACCACACGGACGCCTGCCGCCTGAGCGCGCTCGCCGAGTCGATAACCACCCATCATCTCGTGCAGTGCATGCGCCTGCTGCGCCATGGCCAGCGAGGCCGTCGTGATCTGCTCGACCAGGGCGGCGTTCTGCTGGGTCAGATCGTCCATCTGCACGACTGCCTGGTTGACCTGGCCGATGCCGGAGGACTGCTCGCGCGAGGCGGCAGCGATCTCCGCAACGATGTCCGAGACCTTTTTGACCGAAGTGACGATCTGCTCGAGCGTCTGCCCCGACTGAGTGACGAGAAGCGAGCCATCCTCGACCTTGCGCACGCTGTCCTGAATGAGCTCCTTGATCTGTCGCGCGGCGGTCGCCGAGCGTCCGGCCAGAGTTCTGACTTCGGTGGCCACGACGGCAAAGCCGCGGCCCTGCTCACCGGCGCGAGCGGCCTCCACCGCGGCATTGAGCGCCAGCAGGTTGGTCTGGAATGCGATCTCGTCGATGACGCCGATGATGGCGGCGATGCGGCGCGCGGACTCGTTGATGCCTGACATGGCGCTGACGGCCTTGCCGACCACCGCACCGCCCTGCTCGGCCTGGCCGCGCGCCGCCACTGCGAGCTGGTTGGCCTGGCCCGCGTTCTCGGCATTGCGCTTGACCGTGGTCATCATCTCCTCCATCGAGGAGGCGGTCTGCTCGAGAGAGGAAGCCTGCTCCTCGGTGCGCGTCTGCAGGTTGGTGTTGCCGCTGGAGATCTCCTTTGCGCCACGGTAGATCTCGCCCGCGGATTCCTTCACGAGCGAGACGATCTCGGCCAGGTTGTCGGCCAGCTGGTTGACCTTGCGGCTGGCGGCGGCGAAGAAGCCGCTCATGCCCTCGAGCGGGATGCGCCTTTGCAGGTCGCCTTGGAGGACTGCGGCGAGCATGCTCTGCATCTGCTTCTCGGTGCCGACCTCCTGCGTCCGGTCGGTCCATTCCATGACGGTTCCCATGCGTTCGCCGTTTTCGGCGACGACCGGGCTGCTGACGGTGCGGAAGGTCAATGCACCCAGCGCGCGTTCCTGCGTATCCGAGCCATTCAGCGTGTCGAGGGTGTGACGCTCACGCGCCGGGTCCGTGGCCAGGCTTTCCAGCCGCGCGCCTTTGAGGCCTTGCGCGGCGAATTGCCGCAACGTCTTGCGGATCTCGCTCTCGCCGCTGGCGAAAGTCGCCTGCGCGGTCTGGTTGACGTAGATGATCTCGTGGCCGGAATCCGCCAGTACGACACTAGTGGAGGCGATGTCGAGCGCCTGGCGGATGCGCAGGTTTTCGGCGGCGACGGTGCGCTCCCGCTCGATCTGAGCTCGCAGCCGGGCCTGCATCTCCTTGAGCGCGTGCATCACCTGGCTGGCCTCGTCCTGTCCGCGCGTTTCCAGCGCGTTGTCGTACTCGCCGCAAGCGATCCGGTCGAACACGTCGATGGCCTGGCGCAGGCGCCGCGACAGGGACTGGTTCATCAGCCACGCCAGCCACAGCGCCAGGCCGAGCGCAACGGCCGTGATCGCGCCCGAGACCGCCTGACGCTCCCGCAGCTGCGACAGCCGCTCGGCGAGCCTCGTGTTGAGAAGATCGTAGGCCACCAGCGAAAGCGACTTCAGCTCGCGTGTCGGGGCGATGCCGGCGTCGTAGATCTCCCCGGCGCTTGCCTGGATGTTGGCTGCGCCGAGAATCTTCGACTGGATCACGCCGTGAAAGGCGTCGCTGGCCGATCGGGCCGACCGGACCGTGGGCTGCAGGATCGCGCGCGCGCCCGGGCTCAGCTGCCCGAGGGCATCCTCGAGTGAGTCGAGCAGCGCGACCTGCCGGTCGCGGAATATGCGGATGCCCATCCGGTCATCGCCGCCCAGGTAGCCTTTGGCGGCAGTCCGGACCGCGTGGCGCCGCATCTCACCGGCCGCGCTGAGCACGGCCGGGGCGACGTCCGCGGCCACCCGCACCAGGGTGCGTGTCTCCTGACCGGGGTCGAAGGAGGTCATGGAGCGCGCACTGACTTGCTCTGCCAGCTGCGCGAGATGACTCGCAAGGAGTATGTGAGCAGCATCGTCCTCGTCCGGACTGTGCTGGAGCGTTTTCGATTTCAACTCGAGCCATTCGGCTTTGATCGCGCGCCAGTTGTCGGAAACGCCCAGTCGAGCGCCGACCTGCGCGTCGAGCGGGTCGGCAGCGGCGATCTGCGCATCCACCTCGAGCGTCTGAGCCTGCAGGTCGCCCTCGCGTGCCTTGTCGCCGATCAGCACGGCGAAGGCGCGGTCGCGATGGGTGAGGATCTCGCCGGCCACGCGGCCGAGGCTCTTGAGGTAGCCGGCGCCCGAGAGCTCCTGGCGTGCTTGTGCGATGGCGCTGGTGGCTTCGCCGAAGTAGAAGCAGCCGAGCAGCACCGCCGGGACGAGCATCGCTCCGACCAGCAGGGCGAGCTTCTGCCACAGGCGCAGGCGGCCCAGCTGCTCGAGCATCGATTCGGTGAGTGCGCGCACGTGGATACCTGTCCGGCTCCGGAGCTAGGCCGCCTCGCCGGAGGCGAGTCGGGAGGAGAGCGTGGTGAGGTCGCCGCCGATGAGGCGGTCGATGTCTAGCAGGACGATCATGCGATCAGCCCCGGGCACCAGGCCGCGGATGTAATCGGTCGCGCCCTTGGCACCCAGCTCCGGTGCCGCCTTCACCTCCGCGGGGTTGACGTTGACGACGTCCGATACGCCATCCACGACGACTCCGAAATCCCGGCGCCCCGCTGCGGACATGACCGACACGACGATGATCACGGTCACGGCGGTGTATTCGGCGCGCTCGAGCGCAAAGCGCATGCGCAGATCGACGATCGGCACGATGGAGCCGCGCAGATTGAGCACCCCGAGCACGTGCGCCGGCGCGTGCGGAATCTTGGTGACGGCGGACCAGCCACGGATCTCCTGCACCCGCAGGATGTCCACTCCGTAGGTCTCGCTGCCGAGGACGAACGTCAGGACCTGGTGCGACTCCGCACCAGCCCCGTCATTCATCACCGTCGTGTTGGCCATGTCTGTCTCCTCCGTTCGGGCGTCAGGCCGCTGCCCGCGTGCTGAGCGCGCGAATCAGCCCCGGTACGTCCAGGATCAGGGCCACGGAGCCATCACCGAGGATGGTGGCTCCGGAGACGCCTTCGATATGCCCGTAGTTGGTCTCGAGCGATTTGATGACCACCTGCTGCTGGCCGAGCAGGTCGTCCACGAACAGGCCGATACGCTGGTGGCCCTCGCCTTCGGCCACGACGACGAGCCCCTCATCGAGCGCGCGCGTGCGTGGCTCGACGCCGAAGACCTCGTAGAGGCGCACGATCGGCAGGTAGTAGCCGCGGAACGAGAACACCTCGCCTTGCCCCGAGAGGCGGCTGATGCTGCTCGAGCGCAGCTGCATCGACTCGACGATGGAGACCAGCGGCACGATGTAGGTCTCGCTGCCGACCGCAACCGACTGACCGTCCACGATCGCGAGGGTGAGGGGCAGGGTGATGATGCACTTCGAGCCTTTGCCGCGCTGGCTGCGCAACTCGATCTTCCCGCCGAGCTCCTTCACGTTGCGACGGACGACGTCCATGCCGACACCGCGTCCGGAAACGTCTGTCGTCTTGTCGACGGTCGAGAACCCCGGCATGAAGATGAGGTCATAGACCTGCTCGTCGCTCAGCACATCCTCGGGGCCGACCAGGCCGCGATCGCGCGCCTTGGCCAGAATCCGGTCCTTGTCCAGGCCGCCGCCGTCGTCACTGACCTCCACGGCGATGTTGCCGCCACGGTGGCAGGCATCCAGGTGCACGGTGCCGGCCGGAGGCTTGCCCGCCGCCGCACGGGCCGCGGGGGACTCGATCCCATGATCGATGCTGTTGCGGATCAGATGCACGAGCGGGTCGCCGATCTTCTCGAGCACCGTCTTGTCGAGCTCGGTCTGCTCACCGGTCATCTTCAGCTCGATCTGCTTGCCCAGACGCTGCGCCAGATCGCGCACCATGCGCGGGAAGCGGCTGAAGACCGTGTTGATCGGCAGCATGCGCACGCGCATGACGCTTTCCTGCAGCTCGCGCATGTTGCGCTCGAGCTGTGCGAGCCCGCCGCGGAGCTTTTCGGCAACGGTTCCCTCGAGCCCCGTGCTGAGCTGGCTGAGCATGGCCTGCGTGATCACGAGCTCCCCGACCGTGTTCATGAGCTCGTCGATCTTCTCCACACTCACGCGAATGGAGCCCGAGTCCGGGGCCGTGGGCATCGGCAGCTCGGTTCTGACCTCGTCCTTCGAAACTGCCGAAGGAGCGGGGGCGGCACTGGCGGCGGCGGCGGGCACTGCTCCGCTGACATTGGGTGTGGAAGCTGTCGCAGCAGTCGGCAGCGTGATGACGCTCGCCGACGGCGCTGCGGCCGGCGGCGCAGTCATCGTCGGTGCCTGGGCGTCGGCGTTGGACGAGGGCTGGCTTGCAGTGGTCGCAGAAAGCACCGGCTGGAGGCGATCGACCTGCAGGTCGCAGTCACCCTCGGCCCACTCGAAGACCTGGCGGATGGCGCTCTCGCTCACTGCGCCGTGCAGCTCGAGACTCCAGGCGAGATAACACGACTGCGGCTCGAGAGCGGCGAAGGCGGGCAGGGGCTCCAGGTCGGCCTGCACCTGCAGCTCACCGAGCCTGGCGAGCTCACGCAACATCCGCAGCGGGTCGTTGCCGCGGGCGAACAACTCAGGATACGGGCGGAAAGCGATCCGCCAGTGAACGAGCTCCGCGGCGCTTTCCGCATTGCCGCCAGCCGGCTGCACAGCAGGCACTGCAGCGCGGGCCTGTGTCCCGGTTGCCGGGGCGTTGGAGGCGACTGCCGCTGGCGCGGCGGGCGCTGCCGGAGCTGCGGCAGCTGCCGGCGGCGCAGAGTCAGGTTTCTGCGGGACCGTCTTCTTCTGCGCGATCATCAGCTCCAGATCGAACTGCAGATCCGACACCTTCTGCGCGTCGATCGGCTGCTTCAGCTGCACCGCGCGCAGCATCGCGCGCATCACGTCGACCGATTTCAGCAACAGGTCCGAGATGGCGGGCGAGACCTGCATGGTGCCGCTGCGCAGCTCATCCAGCATCGTCTCCAGGCTGTGGGTGAAGGAAGCGATCTCGCTGAAGCCGAACGTCGCGCTGCCACCTTTGATGGAATGCGCCACCCGGAAGATGGTGTTGATCAACTCCTTGTCCGGAGCGCCGACATCGAGCTTCAGGAGCGCCGCTTCCATGGAGTCGATCGCCTCGAAGCTCTCCTCGAAGAAGGCGTCGTGGAACTGTGCGAGATCGATGGTCATGCCGGCAGCTTCAGCAGGGGGGCGAGTCCGAGCAGCCGCGCCGCCGAGCTCAGGGCGCCCGAGCTGCCCTGCCATTGGACCACCAGCCCCTGAGTGGCCCGGTCCCGCACGAATGCGGCGATGATTTGCATGGCCGCCGTGTCAATCCGCTCCACACCGCCGATGTCGAGCGTCACTGGGCGGCGCACGCGTATCAATCTGCCGAGGCGGGATTTGAGCTCGGCCGCCTCTGATACCGTGCACTCACCACCCAGGGTGAAGGGTCCCTCCCGGCCGGTCGCCGCTCGCGAGCGCGCAGTGGCGGCCGGAGGGCGCCCGTTCGCAGGGCGACGTGCGGCGTGGCCGCTGCGGGCCGTTCCTGCGATGGCCGTTTTCTTGCGCTTTTTCATCTCGTTCCGACTCGAGGCGATCGTGCGGGCAACGCCGGGCTATCGGCCGGAGCGGGCCGGCGCTTGAGCCCGGCTCAGGGAAAGTGGATCCAGTTCCACCCTGCGCCGCGAATCGGCCCTCATGCGCTCTTGAGCCTTTGCATGCCGTTGCGGGGCGCGTGCAGCCGCCACACCAGCTCGGCCTCGTGCTGCGAGAGGCCACAGCCGCAGATCAGCTCCTCGCGGGAGGCGCCGCCTCGGGCGAGCCGGATGGCGATCTCGTAGCCCGGGGAGGCCGACCCGGCTGCGCTCGTCACCTGCCTCGGCCGCTCGATGCGCTCCCCGAGGTCCCCGACGCAGAGGCCGATGGCATCGAGCCTCGTTTCGAGCTCCGCCAGGCGCTTCAACACGAGGTCCTGATGCGCGAGGGTCTGCTCCATCTGGGCGGCAGCTGCGCGTCGCCAGCCCGAAAACGTGACGGCCGCCACGATAAAGGAGAAGACGAGGAACACGGCGCGGCCGGCGACCAGCATCGATTCGACAGAAGGCACGGTCATTACGCGGATCTCCCGTGAGCGAGTTCACAGTTCCGGCGCCGTCGGCGCCCGCAATGTCAGGTTTCCGGCGCTGCGCGCCGGGCTCACAGCTCAGGGTGCAGGTTCCGTGCCAGTGTTGTGTTGGTTTCGCGTCGTGCCCCGGGCAGACGGAGACGGCAGGGCCTGCGGCGAATCGCCGGGGGAGGCGATGGCGCCACCGCGAGGATCGGCGGGCCGGGCCGGCTCGCCCGGCAACGCCGTGACGGGCGCGTCATGGCCCGGCGCGGCCCCGGCAGCCGGGGTCGGGGCAGCCGCGGCGGGGCCGTTGTCCGTGGACGGCGGGCTGAGCTTGGCAGGGTCGGTCTGTCGCATCAGCTCCGTGGAGAGGATCACCACGACTACCCGGCGATTGGCATTGCGCCCGTCGGGCGTTGTGTTGGGTTTGACGGGCCGTTGCTGGCCGTAGCCGATCACGGCGAGGCGGTCGGGAGCGACGCCGTGGTTGGCCAGCACGCGCACGACGCTGCCGGCGCGGGCGGCTGACAGCTCCCAGTTGGAGCTGAAGACGGCCGTCCGGATGGGCTTGTCGTCCGTGTGGCCTTCGACGCGGATCGGATTCGGGAAGGGAGCGAGCACGCTGCCGAGTCTCTCGATGATGCCGACCGCCGGGTCCGACAGCCGCGCGCTGCCGCTCGGAAAGAGGATGTCGGTGCGCATCTCGACCTCGATCCAGAAATCGTTGCGCCGCACCGTCACGATGCTCTTCTGCACCAGATCGTCCATTGCCCGCTCGAGCTGGTCGGCGACATGCGAGAGGGCGGCAGCTGCTGCGGCCGCCTGCGGTGGCAGCTTTCCGGGCAAAGGCCCGTCGCCGCGGCTGCTCGAGAGACCCGTCGCGACGGGCACTGCGCCGACCGGTGACTCGGCCGGGCCTTTGACCCCGGCCTGCTGCACGACCGCCGTCCGTACGTCGGTACCGCTGCCGGCCTCCTTGTCGCCCACCTGGATGGGCTCCATGGTGCGCGGGGCGCCGCGGAAGGCGGCAAACAGCGAGTCCGACAGAACGCGGTATTTGCCGGCATTCACGGAGGAGATCGCATACATCACCACGAAGAAGGCCAGCAGCAGCGTGAGCAGGTCGGCGTAGGGAATCGCCCACGCCTCGTGGTTCGCATGCTCCTCGTGCCGCTTACGTCGCCGTACGGTTGTATGGCGGACGCGCGTCAATGGAGATAGCCCTGCAGCTTGGCTTCGATCGCGCGCGGATTCTCTCCCTGGGCGATGCACAGCATGCCGTCCACGATCATCTCGCGGAACTGCGTCTGGCGCTGTACCAGAACCTTGAGTTTCGCGGCGACCGGCAGGAAGAACAGGTTCGCCAGACCGATGCCGTAGACCGTCGCGGTGAAGGCGGCGGCGATGCCGTGACCGAGCTTGCTCGGGTCCGCGAGATTCTGCAGCACCGCCATGAGTCCGAGAACGGCTCCGATGATCCCCAGCGTCGGCGAGTAGACGCCCATGCCTTCGAACACCTTGGCCGCGGTAGTGTCCGCGTGCTCTCGCATGTTGAGATCGACGTACATGACGCTGCTGATGGCGTCCGGCTCCGTGCCGTCCACCACCAGTTGCAGCGCCTTCTTGACGAAATCATCCGGCTCGCGATCGATCATGACCTCGAGTCCGAGCAATCCCTGGCGGCGCGCGATGTTGCTCCACTCGACGATCTTGGCGATCAGCAGGCGGCCATCGCGCACCGGCGGGCGCATGACCCACGGAAACATCTGTAACGCACGCTGCATGACCGGCAGCGGTGTCTGGATGAAGATCGCCGCCATCGTCCCGACGATGACGATCATGAAGGCGGCCGCGGAGACCAGCGCCATCAGGCCGGCGCCCTTGAGGACCGCGCCGACCAGCACGGCGTTGAGTGCGAGCACCAGTCCGATGACGCTCAGGATATCCAACCAGGCACCTTACATCCCGAGATTCGACAGCAGGGCGTCCACGTCGGTCTGGCCGGAGGCGACTTCGCCTTTGGTCACCCCGGGAACCGTGGGTCCCTGTCCGGCGCCCTCGGCCTGTCCCAGCGTGGCGTGCTCGACCATGTCGCCGGAGAGGCGCGCCAGGTTGGCGAGCGTCGACTCGAGCTCCGCGACCAGCTTCATGACGCTGCGGATGATCTGGCCGGTGAGATCCTGGTACCCCTGTGCGAGCAGCACGTCGGAGAGATTGCGGCGGATGAGCTCGGAGTCCGAGCGGGCCGCCGGCAGGAAGGCCTCCATCGACTTCACGAGCGGCAGGAATGCGTCGATCGAGCGCACGACCCCTTCGAAGCCGTGTGCCCCACTTGCGCGGACGCGGTAAGCCTCGAGCGACTCCAGCAGCGCGGCCGCCTCCTGGGCGGTGCGCTCGGCGAGCGGACACGACTGCTCGACGAGATCGAGCGTGCGATGCGCGGCTTCGTCCGTCATGTCGATCACGTGAGAGAGGCGCGCCCGGGCGTCGGGAATCTCGTTCTCCGCGATGTCCTGCAGGCGCGACTCGATGCCGAAGCGCTCGAGAGCCTTCTGCAGATCGCCGGTGAGCTGGCGCAGCTCGGTAAACATACCCGGCTCGCGCATGTGCACGATGTGGTCCACGGCCGCAAAGAATGCCGTCTCGTCCTCGGTACGCAGAGCCTCGGTGAGAGCCTCGACGCAGGCGCTGTATTCCAGCTTCAATACCGCAAAACTCGACATGTTGAACCTCGCTTTTTCTTACCTTCCGGGAAACTCGCCCTGCTCACTTGCCTGCGTTCAGGATCTTGTCGAGTTTCTCTTTGAGCGTTTCCGCCGTGAAAGGCTTGATGACGTACCCGTTCACACCGGCCTGCGCCGCCTCGATGATCTGCTCGCGCTTGGCCTCCGCGGTGAGCATCAGCACCGGCAGGTTCGCCAGTTTGGCGTCCGAGCGCACGGCCTTGATCAGCTCCAGCCCCGGCATGCCCGGCATGTTCCAGTCGGTGATGAGGAAGTCGAAGCCGCCCTGCTGCAGCATCGGCAGCGCGGTGTTGCCGTCGTCGGCTTCCGCGACGTTTGGATAACCCAGATCGTGCAGCAGGTTCTTGATGATGCGGCGCATCGTCGAGAAGTCATCGACCACCAGAAATCTCAGATCTTTACTCACGGCTTGCCCTCCTGCTGACTCGTGCTCACGCCCCCGGCCGAAACAGAGTTGTCCCGCCAGTCCGCAAGCCGGGCCTTCAATCGCACCAGCGCCTGGCCATGCAGCTGGCAGACGCGTGACTCGGTTACCTTCAACACTGCGCCGATCTCCTTCAGGTTGAGCCCGTCGCTGTAGTACAGCGACATGACCAGCCGTTCGCGCTCCGGCAGGCCCTCGATCGCGCGCGCAAGCGCCGTCCTGAACCGCTCGTCCGCCGCTTCGCGGAAAGGGTCCGCAGGGCCGGCGGCCGTCGCGGCGGTGGCGTCGTCCAGGCTCGCCAGGCGGCAGCTCGCAGCGTCCTGCACAATCGAGTGATATTCCTCCAGCGAGATGCCCATGCCCTGGGCGATCTCGGCGTCGCGTGCGTCCCGCCCCGTGCGCCGTTCGATCTCCTGCACCATGGCAGCGGCGGCGCGCGCCTTGCGGTGCACCGAGCGTGGGGCCCAGTCGAGCTTGCGCAGCGCATCGATCATCGCTCCCCGGATACGGATACCCGCGTATGTCTCGAAACTGGCGCCGCGGTCGGCAGCGTAGTTCTCCGCCGCCTCCAGCAGTCCCAGCATGCCCGCCTGGATCAGATCGTCCACCTCGACCGACGGCGGCAGCCTTCCGGCCAGGTGGTAGGCGATCCGCTTCACGAGCTCGGCGTGCTGCAGCACCAGCCGGTCAGCATCCCCGCTGGCACGTCCGGCGCTGTATGCACTCACTGCATTCATCGAACCGCTTCCAGTCGCGGCGCGTTACGACGCACGAGCCGCTCCACGAAGAACTCGATGTTTCCACGCGGGCCGGATGGCACAGGCCATGTATCGGCCCGCGCGGCCAGCTTCTTGAATGCACGCGAGGCTGGGCACGACGGATAGGCTTCGAAAACGGGTCGCTGTTCCCTGACCGAGCGCCGAAGGTACTCGTCTTCGGGAATTTCGCCTGCGAACTCCAGCACTACCTCGAGGAATCGTGCCGTCACCAGCTCGAAGCGCCGGAACAGCTCGGCTCCGGCTCCCGGGATTCGCACCTGGTTGGCCAACACCCGGAAGCGCTGGACCCCATGGTTGCGACTCAGCACCTTGACCAGGGCATAGGCATCCGTCAGGGAAGCCGGCTCATCGCAGACGACCACGAGTACGTGTTGGGACGCTTGTGAGAACTGGAGCACACTATGGGCGATCCCCGCGGCCGTATCGACGATCAGGACGTCCACCTTGGCCGCCAGGGAGCTGAATGCCTGCACGAGCCCCAGGTGCCCGGCCTCGCTCATGTTGGCCATGTCCGCCGCGCCGGAGGCGGCCGGTACGACATGGAATCCCTGGGGTGCGGCGATCAGGACCTCATCGAGAGTCCGTTCACCGGAGATGACATGGGCGAGGGTGTACCGGGGGGAGAGGCCGAGGAAGACATCGGCGTTGGCAAGGCCGAGATCCCCGTCGAGCAGCACGACACGTTTGCCCGATGCGGCGAGCGCGGTGGCCAGGTTCACCGACACGCTGGTCTTGCCGACCCCGCCTTTGCCGCCGGTGACGGCGATGACCCGCACGGGTTGCGCGAGCCCCTCGAGGTTGGCGTTACGGATGATGTTGAGGTCAGGTGATGCCATGGGCGCTCTTTCCGAAACGTCGTCGCAGCAGATCCTCATCGGCAGCGGCGCCGCTCGCCTTGGCGAGACGAACCGCTTCCGACACCAGCTCGAGCGCGCGCGCCGGGCGCAGATCCTCCGGCACGCGCTGTCCCTCGCTCACATACGACACGGGCAGCCTCGCCCGGATCAGAATCGACAGCATGCCCCCGAGACTGGCTGCCTCGTCGAGCTTCGTGAGCACGCAGCAGGAGGGATTCGCGGGGGCGAAGCGCTTGACTGCCTCCTCCACCGCGCCCGCCTGCGTGCTGGCCGACAGCACGAGGGCGGTCTCGAGTTTCGAGGCGGAGTTGGCGAGCACCGACAGGCGGCCACCGAGGGTTGCATCCCGGGCGCTCGACCCGGGCGTATCGATGAGCACCAGGCGCTCGGTCAGGGTGGACAGCAGGGCGGGCAGGTTCTCGAACCGGTCCGGTGCGTAGACCGCCACCCCGAGCAGCTGCGCGAGCGAGCGCAGCTGATCCTGCGCACCGATCCGAATCGGGTCGGCCGCCACGAGCGCGATGTCGCGCGGGCCGTGACGCAGCACCCAGCGGACCGCGACCTTGGCCAGCGTGGTCGTCTTGCCGACGCCGGTCGCGCCGGCGAAAGCGACCCGGCCGCCATCGTCGAGCCAGCGGTCGCCCGTCACGAGCAGGTATTGCGACAGCCCGGCAATCGTGAAGCGGCGGGCGAAAGTCAGATCGGTATCCTCCGGAAGCTGCCGGACCAGATGCTCGGCGAGATCCTGGGTGATGCCGATTTCGGTCAGCTCACGCAGGATCTCGGTGCGGATCGGCGCGCGCCGTGTCAAATCGTTCCAGGCGAGGTGCGCGAGCTGGGTCTCGAGCATCCGTCGCAGCGTCTTGAGCTCGTTGCCCATCGCTTCGGTCGCCGGTGCGCTCAAGGGGCTCTCGGCTCGGGCGGGGAATTCCTGTGTCCCGGTCACGGCGGCAGTCGCAGGCTCGTGGCTCGTGGGAGAGCTCTCCTGCGGGCCGAACGGATTCAGTGAGGAGGAGCGGGCTCGCTCGATGACCTCATCGCTGCGATACACCGGCAGGTCGGTTCGGGAATGCCCGGGAGCGGCCGGGAGAGTTGGCGCGGCGGCGACGGCCTGCGCCATCGCTTGGGTAAAACCTTGCGTTACGGCGGCGGGGAGCGACTCGGGCGCAGCTGCAGCACTTGACTGGACGGCGAGCGACTGCGCGTGCGCCACGACCGCCTCGCGGGCCGCGTTGGATATCCAGCCATCGTCTTCGAGCGGCGCTGGCCGGGCGCTGGCGGGAAATGAGGCGACCGGCAGGCTGTCCTGGCGGTGCGGCGCAGGCTTCGCCGAGCTCGGCGCCACGCGAACCTGGGTGTGTGTCCGGGACGGTGCCGGCGCAGGTGTCGGAGGAGACACGGCAACGGGCGCCACCGCGGGGGCTTGAATCGCGGCGGCGGCTGCGGGAGCAGGAGTGTTGGCGAATCCGCCGGCCTCGAGCGTGGCGGCATCGAAGTCCACGGCGGCGGTGACCTCCACACCCTCGCTCGTTCGTTTCGACGAAAGGATGACGGCATCCTCGCCGAGCTGCTCGCGCACGGCGCGCAGTGCCTGCCGCATATCACGCGCGGTGTGTCGAATTATTTTCATCTAGCTACTCCAGACACGGTCCACTCACTTTCCGACGGCGGTGACCAGACGAACCTTGCGGTTGTCCGGGATCTCATTCCAGGCCAGCACATGCAGGTTCGGCACGCTCGAGCGCATGAAGCGGGCGAGCATGTGGCGCAACGGCGGCGGTACCAGCAGGACGGCCGGCTCGCCCGCGCCTTCCTGGCGGCGCGCCGACTCGCCCACGCGGCGCTGCAGGCGCTCGGCGAGCCCCGGCTCGAGTCCGGGGCTGGTACTGTTGCCGGCGAGCGAGCTCTGCAGCAGCCGCTCGAGCTCGGGCTCCAGGGTGATCACCGGCAGCTCGGCGCCGACCCCGGCTATGTCCTGCACGATCTGGCGGCCCAGCGCCACTCGCACCTGACCCTGCAGCACCGCGGGATCCTGCGACTTGGGTGCGTGCTCGGCGAGTGTCTCGACGATCGTGCGGATGTTGCGGATCGGCACCCGCTCGGCGAGCAGACCCTGGAGCACGCGAACGACGACCGACAGGGGCAGCACGCGGGGCACCAGATCTTCGACGAGCTTCGGGGCGGTCTTGCCCAGCGTGTTGAGCAGATGCTGGACTTCCTCGTGGCCGAGGATTTCGTGCGCATGAGACTGGATGATGTAGCTCAGGTGCGTGGCGATGACGGTGCTGGGATCCACGACCGTGTAGCCGAGCGTCTGCGCGTGCTCGCGCGCGGAGGGCTCGATCCAGACCGCATCCATGCCAAAGGCCGGGTCGCGGGTCGCAATCCCCTGCACCGGGCCAAACACGCGGCCCGGGTTGATCGCCAGCTCCCGTTCGGGATAGACGATGCTCTCGCCCACCGGTACGCCGGACAGATTGATCCGGTAGACGTTGGGTGCCAGGTCGAGGTTATCGCGGATGTGCACCGCAGGGACGAGGAACCCGAGCTCCTGTGAGAGCTTGCGCCGGACGCCGCGAACCCGCCCGAGGAGATCACCGCTCTGCTTCTTGTCCACGAGCGGAACCAGCCGATAGCCCACCTCCAGGCCGATGAGATCCACGCTCTGGAGGTCCTCCCAGGACAGCTCGCGCGCTTCGGGAGGCGGGCCTGGAGCGACCGGTGCCGGAGCCGGAGTCGCAATGCGTGCGCGCCGCCTGGCCAGCAGGTAGGCGCCACCGCCGCACAGCGCCGACATGAGCAGAAAGACGAAATTCGGCATGCCGGGCACGAGGCCGATCGCCCCGAGCAGTCCGGAAGCCACGCCAAGAGCCTTGGGATGGCCGAACAGCTGGCGGGTGAGCTCACCGCTCATGTCCTGCGCGCGGGACATGCGGGTCACGATCAGCGCGACGGCGGTCGAGAGCAGCAATGCGGGAATCTGTGTGACGAGTCCGTCGCCGATGGTCAGCAACGTGTAGGTATGCCCGGCTGCGGCGATCGGCATGCCGTGTCCGACGGTGCCGATGGCGAGTCCGCCGATGATGTTGATGAAGAGAATGAGGATGCCGGCGATCGCATCGCCGCGCACGAACTTGCTGGCGCCGTCCATCGAGCCGTAGAAGTCGGCCTCGGCGCGGACCTCGACGCGACGGGCTCGAGCCTCATCCTGCGTGATCAGGCCGGCGTTGAGATCGGCGTCGATCGCCATCTGCTTGCCCGGCATCGCATCCAGGGTGAAGCGCGCACTCACCTCGGAGATGCGCCCGGCACCCTTCGTGACCACCACGAAGTTGATGATCGTCAGGATGATGAACACCACGACGCCGACGGCGAAGTTGCCGCCGATGACGAATTCGCCGAACGACTCGATGACGTGCCCGGCCGCTTGCGGGCCAGTGTGGCCGTTCAGCAGGACCACGCGGGTCGAGGCGACGTTCAGCGCCAGGCGCAGCAGCGTGGCCAGCAGCAGGATCGTCGGGAAGACGCCGAACTCGACGGGCCGCGCGACGTAGAAGACCGCCATCACGATCACGAGAGAGAGCGCGATGTTGAATGTGAAGAGCACATCGAGGACCATCGGCGGCAGCGGCAGCACCACCATGGCGAGCACGGCCAGCACGCCCACTGGCACGCCGACGCCCGTGCGAATCAGGTCGCGCAGCGGGGGCAGGGAGCCCGTTGAGGATACCGTGGCCATGTTCAATGTCGGGTCTGGTCGATGTTGGGATCGATGTCAGGCGGCTGTGGCGGGCTCGTCCCGCGGCTGCTCGCCGTCTTGAGCTGATAGATGTACGTGAGCACCTGCGCGACTGCGACGTACAGCGAGGCAGGAATTTCGCCGCCGATCTCCACGCTGCGGAACAGAGCGCGCGCCAGCGGAGGTGCCTCGAATATCGGCACCTTGCTTCCGGTGGCGACCTCGCGGATGCGGGCCGCAATCAGGTCGGCGCCTTTCGCCACGACGAGCGGTGCGCGCATCCGCTGCTCGTCATAGCGCAACGCCACGGCGAAGTGCGTCGGGTTGACGATGACCACGTCCGCCTTGGGAACTTCCTGCATCATGCGCCGCTTGGCGACCTCGCGCTGCAGGCTGCGGATGCGGCCCTTGATCTCGGGCGAGCCCTCGCTCTCCTTCATCTCCTCGCGGACTTCCTGTCGGGTCATGCGCAGCCGCCGCGTGTGTTGCCACAACTGCCAGGGCACGTCCACGGCGGCGATCAGGCCGAGCGTCCCCGCGAGCATCAGGAAGGCATATCCGGTCACGGAGGCGGCGTGGCCGATTGCCGCGCGCGTCGGCTCCATCCCCAGGCCGAGCAGCTCGGCTGACTTCTGGTGCAGGATGTGGAAGGCGACCAGCGCCAGCGCCACGAACTTGGCGAGCGCCTTGCCCAGCTCGACCGCGCCACGCGCCGAGAACATGCGGGCGAAGCCCTGCAGCGGGTTGAGCCGTGTCAGGTCCGGCGCCAGCGCCGTGAAGCTCAGATTCCAGCCGCCGAGGAGCATCGGCGCGGTCAGGGCCGCGATCAGCGTCAGAACCAGGATCGGCGCGCAGGTCACCAGCGCGTGCAGCACGTCACTGGATAGGGTCGCCAGCATGAACGTCTCATCCATGGACTGCTCGCGACTGAGCGCCAGAGCCGAGCTCATCAGTCCGTCGAGCTGGCCGCCCATGTAGCGCCCCAGAAAGTGCAGGCCGCCGCCGGCGGTGAGCAGAACCGCCGCAGCGCTCAGCTCCGTGGAGCGCGGCACCTGGCCGTGCTTGCGCGCTTCCTCGAGCCGTTTCGGTGTCGGTTGTTCGGTCCGTTCCGGTTCGTTCTCGGCCATGCGTCAGCCTCCCGCGACCGTCAGCTTGCGCAGGAGCTCGAATCCGTCGCCGAGCAGGTGCGTGAAGGTCGTCTGCACGGCGGGCATGCCCGCCAGCACGATGACCAGCCCGAAGACCAGCGATATCGGGAAGCCGACCGCGAACAGGTTGAGCTGCGGAGCGGCGCGGCTCATCACGCCGAACGCCACGTTGACGATGAGCAGCGCCGTCACGCCCGGCAGCGCGATCGACAGTGCGCCCACGAACAGCGTGCTGCCCCATTGCACGACGGTCCACAGGCCGTCCGGTCCGAGTCCGCTCGTGCCGATGGGCAGCGTACGGAAGCCGTCCACCAGGACCTCGATCAGCACCAGGTGACCGTTGAGGGCCATGAACGTCAGCATGACCAGTATCGTGTAGAACTGACCCAGCGCGGGGACCTCGGCGCCGCGCAGCGGATCGATGTTGAATGCAAACGACAGTCCCATGCTGTTGGCCAGCAGCTGACCGCCGAGGCTGACCGCATCGAACAGCAGCTGCAGGCTGAAGCCGAGCGCGACCCCGATCACGAGCTGCTGCACCGTCACCACGATTCCGGCGGCCGAGAAGGGCGCAATTGCGGCCGGAGGTGGCAGGATGGGAGCAATGGCGAGCGTGACGGCGCCCGCGAGCACGATGCGGATCCGCGCGGGCACGAAGACGGCGCCGAACGCCGGGGCCACCATGAAGCACGCACCGATGCGCACGAACGGCCAGAGCACCTGGGCGAGCCACGTTTCGAGCTGTCCTGTGCTGAGCGTGATCATGGCGGTACTGCGATCTGCGGCTCTGCGGCTCAGTTGATCAGCCCGGGAATGCTCTCGAACAGCTCGCGCGTGTAACTGAGGAGCGTCTTGAGCATCCAGGGTCCGGCAATCACCATGGCCAGTGCCATCGCCAGCAGCTTCGGGATGAACGACAGCGTCATCTCGTTGATCTGCGTGGCCGCCTGGAAGGCACCGACGATCAGCCCCGTCACCAGGGCGACGAGCAGCAGGGGAGCGGCCAGCATCAGAGTGATCTCCAGCGCGCGGCTGCCGATGGTCATGACGGTCTCGGGAGTCATAGAGGTGCTCTTCATGAGTAGAAGCTGGAAGCGAGCGTGCCCATGACCAGCGACCAGCCGTCCACGAGCACGAACAACATGAGTTTGAAGGGAAGGGAGATCAGGACCGGCGAGAGCATCATCATGCCCATCGACATGAGCACGCTGGCGACCACCAGGTCGATGATCACGAAGGGAATGAAGATCAGGAATCCCATCAGGAACGCCGTTTTCAGCTCGCTCGTGACGAAGGCCGGCACGAGCAGCGTGAGCGGCACGTCCTGCGGGCTCGCGAAGCCCTTGCCGCCCGAGATGCGCACGAAGGTGGCGATATCGCTCTCGCGCGTCTGATCGAGCATGAACTTCCTGATCGGCACCATGGCACGATCGAGCGCCACGGTCGCCTCGATCGTGCCCGCGGAGTACGGCCTGAAGGCCTCATCGTTGATACGGTTGATGACCGGGGTCATTACGAAGAAGGTGAGAAACAGCGCGAGTCCCAACAACACCTGGTTCGGAGGGGTCTGACCGGCCCCGAGCGCCTGACGCAGGATGCCCAGCACGATGATGATCCGGGTGAAGGCGGTCATCATGAGCAGCACTGCAGGCAGCAGTGTCAGCGCCGTCATCAGCGCGAGCACCTGCAGTGTCAGGGTGTAGGTCTGACCGCCACCGGTCGAGGCCGTCTGCACTGAAAGCGCCGGCAGACCGGGCTCGGCCAGGGCCGCGCAGGGCAGCAGCACGAGCGCAGCGGACAGGCCGGCGAGCATGATTGAGCGAGGCTTGCGCATCATTTTCCCAGGCTGCGCAGCATCAGCGACTTGAAAGAGGGCCGCTGGTCGGGAAGCCCGGCGAGCGGTTTGGCAAGCTCGATCGGCTCGGCGAGGACGTGCAGCGTGTTGACGCGCCCCGGAGCGACGCCAAGCAGAATCTGCGTCTGGCCGACCTTGATGAGGACGGCGCGCTCCTTCTGTCCCAGAGGAATGTCGGCGAGCACATCGAGTGCGTTGCCAACCCGATTGCCGAAGCTGCGCATCCGACGGGCCAGCCACGCCACGACGAACACCGTCGCGAGCACGACCAGCAACGCGAACGTAACCTGGCCGAGGCCACTCAATCCCGCGGGCGCAACCGAGCTCGCAGGCTGCGGGGCGGCAAACGCATGAGCGGTCAGCGCCGGTGCCTCGGCCGCGCCGGCACACAGGGCGCCGCTCAGCGCGAGCGCGCCAAACAGTGCAGTGGCAAGGTGGGATTTCGGTCGCACGCGGCTCACTTCAACTTGCGGATCCGCTCGGCGGGGCTGATGACATCCGTCAGGCGGATGCCGAACTTCTCGTTCACGACGACGACCTCGCCGTGCGCGACGAGCGTTCCGTTGACGAAGACGTCGAGCGGCTCGCCGGCGGCGCGATCCAGCTCCACCACCGAGCCCTGGTTCAGCTGCAGCAGATTGCGGATCGGAATGCGCGTGCGGCCCACTTCCATGGAAAGGGTCACCGGCACATCGAGTATCACTTCGAGGTTGACGTCGCGGCCGGACTGCGGCGCTTCGTCCTGCAGGTTGTCGAATTCCGCGGCGCGCGGCTCGGCTACGTTGGCGTTCATGAGGGATCCTCAGGTTCTCTTGGCAATGGCGATCGGGGCGGCCGGAGGGGCCAGGGCGGCGCGCCGGATGCGCTCCTCGACCTTGACCGCCTGCAGGCCGCGGGACAGACCGAAGCTGCCGCGGAAGACGGGCACGTCTTCCGCCAGCAGCGTCACCTTGCCGGAGAAGTCGCATGGCAGAACGTCTCCGGGCTTGAGATTCAGCAAAGTGGCGAGCGTGATGGATGTGCGCCCAAGGCGCGTGTTGACCTGCACCTCGGCGTCCTCTATGTCCTCGCGCAGGCTCGTGGCCCAACGCTCGTCCTTCTCGGCGCGATCGCTCGCCACACCCGCATCGAGGATCTCGCGCAGCGGCTCGAGCATGGAGTAGGGCATCGTGATGTTGAGATTGCCTCCGCCGCCGTCCAGCTCGATGTGGAAGCTCGTGACGACCACGATCTCCGAGGGCGAGACGATGTTGGCGAAGTGTGGATTGATCTCGGCCTGCACGAACTCGACTTCGACCGGCGCGATGTGCGACCAGGCCTCGTGCAGGTCGGCGAATACGCTGCGCAGCATCATGTGAATGATGCGCTGCTCGGTCGCGGTGAATTCGCGCCCCTCTATCTTGGCGTGGCGCCCGGAGCCGCCGAAGAAGTTGTCCACCACGGCGAACACCAGCTTCGGGTCGAGCACCACCAGGGCGGTCCCGCGGAAGGGGTTCATCTTCACCATGTTGAGGCTGGTGGGCACGTGCAGGCTGTGCACGTACTCGGCGAACTTCTTCACCTGGATGGGGGCCACGGCGATCTCGGGCGAGCGGCGCAGCAGGTTGTACAGGCTCACCCGGAACAGGCGCGCGAAGCGGTCGTTGATCATCTCGAGGGTCGGCATGCGACCGCGCACGATGCGCATCTCGCTGCCGAAATCGAATGCCCGCACCTCGCCGCCGGGCTGCGCCGCGGTCGTCGTGTCCACCTTGCCCGAGTCCACACCGTGGATCAGGGCATCGATCTCGGCCTGGTCGAGTACCTTGTCGTCGCTCACGGCGCGTCCTTCGTTACTGCATCACGAAGCTGGTGAAGTAGATCGCCTCCACCTTGTCCGGCTTGCCGCCGGCGCCCTCGATCACGTGGCGGATGGCCGCGAGCGCCTCGGCGCGCAGATTCTCCTTGCCGTCGCGAGTGCCGAGCACGCTCGATTTCTGATTGCCGAGCAGCAACAGCAGATCGTTGCGCACGGCCGGGTCGTTTGCCTTGAGCAGCTCCACCGTCGGCGGATCGCGTGTCATGACCTGAACGGCGACCTGTAGAAAGCGCACGAGCGGATCCCCCTCGAAGTTGACGACGAAGGGCGGGTCCAGAGCGACGTAGAGGGGCGGGGCGGGCGGCTCCTTCGCCTTCACCTCCTTCTTCGCATGGGCATCCGCGTGCGGCCACAGGAACCACGCGCCAGTGCCGCCGCCGATGAGGACCACCGCGGTCACGATTCCAATGATCAGCCACTTGCTGTTCTTCCTGGCCGGGGCGTCCTCCGCCGCCGGCGCAAGTACGGGTACATCCGCCATCGCCTGACTCACTCCATGGACATCTCTGCTGCACCCCCGCTGGTGCAACGCCCATGCCACGGGTGTCAGGAGTGGCGTAAGTGGGGAGAAATCAAAGGGTTTGTAGCGGTCGGAAGAGTGTGAAACACGTCGCAGCGACGGAATCTTGACGTGCTCGGGAAGGGGCCCCGCGAGCGCTTCAGGCGTAGGTGTCGACCAGTCCCAGGCTGAGGCGCGCCGTCGGCGAGACGGAGACTTCCGTAGCGCTCACCGGCTTCACGGCGGTGACCGCCGGCGTCGGGGAAGGTCTCGACTGGTTGCGGGGCGACTCGTGCGAGACTCGCGAATCGGTCAGGGTGAGACCTTGCGATGCGAACATTTCGCGCAGGCGAGGCAGCGCCTGCTCGAGTGCCGCGCGCGTGTCGGGTTGAGTGGCTCCGAACCAGACGCTGGCATCGTTGTCGCGCACCGAGATGTGCACTTCGAGCGGCCCCAGATGGTCGGGGGAGAGGCGCAGCGAGGCGGACTCGATCCCCTGATGCGCCATCCAGGTGATCTGCCCGCCGAGCTCGTCCTGCCACGCCGCCGTTGCAACTGTCGAGCGCAGCTGGCCGCCGATGCTGTTGGAATCCGTTGCAGGATGCTGCACAGAAAAGTGTGATGCAACTCCCAGGTGGGCTACCGCGGCTGGCTGAGCCGACGCGCCCGGATCGACGGCCGCGACAGTGGGGCTGCCGCCGAGGTTCGCACCGCCGCCATCGGGTGTGCTGCCAACTGGAGCACCCCCCTGAGCCATCGCGGCCGCATCCTTGGATTGAGCCGTGGCATTTGCCGCAAGCAACGAGGCGAGTGCCTGCGCCGGGGATGACCCGCCGGAGGCGGACTGTGCTGCATCGCCGTCGATTGCCTGAGTCGCATCCCAGGAGTTTGCTGCGGGGGCCGAGGTACCGGCCTGCACCGGCGCGGCTAGCGGGGGTGTCACGGCCGGCAGGCCCAAAGCCGCTGCAAGCGACTGGGAAACCAGCGCAAGCGCAAGGTCATCCTGACCGGCACGTTCAGTCTTCCCACCGGTGTCCGAAGGCGTATCGGTGGGCGCCGACTCGGCGCCCGAAGCGCCCGGCGTGACCGCAGCGTCGTGCGAATCGCCTGCGTGCAGCGATTGGGCGAGCGTCTCGACGAAATTCAAAAGAGGTGCCGCCTGCGGGCTGCCGGCTTTTGCGGCGGCCGGAGCGGAAACCGGTGTTGGGGTGGCAGCGCGCTTCGGGGTGCCGCGTGAGGGCTGCGCACCCGCCGCGATTGCGGCGTCCGATTGGGCGCCCGCCGATTCCGGCGCCCAGGGTGTTGGCGTTGCCTCCTCGGGGCCCGCGGAAGGGGCGCTGGATGCGCTGGAGCGGGCCGACCCCTGGTCGGCAACCTGCGCGGCTGCGCTGCCCGGTTTGGGCGCAGGTTGCCCCGCGGGCTGGGCAGCTGGTTTACTCGGCCGGGACGTACTGCTCGCGGAGGACTTGCCCGCATCACCCGCAGCTGTTTCGGTGGACGTGTGCGGCGTATTCGCCGTGGCCTGATGAGAAGTGCTCGCTTCGCTGGCGTCACTGACCTTGAAGGAGGGCGTGCTTCCCGAAGGAGCACCCGTCGTGGAGCTTGCGGGAGTCCTGGAGGCGCTGGGCGCGGGGTGCGCGACCGGCGTCGTTCTGATATCAAGCGCCACGCAGAGCCAACCCGTGCGCCCAGGCGCGCTGTGAGCGTTCGTCCGCGTCGTGCTGCTCGCGCCTGTCGAGTGCGCGCTCTTCCTCGGTCTGGAAGCGTTTGACCATCTGGCCGACAGCCTCGGCGCGCTGTGCAGCGCCCTGCCAGGTCCGCAGCTCACTGTCGCGCTGTGCTCGCGCGCGGGTCACGGCCTGGTTCTGCTGCCGCAGCGCCTCTTCGAGGCGGGCGAGAAATGCCTGGTAGTCGCGTGCCATTACGCCATCCATGCCTGAGCCGGCGCGGAGCGTGAAGTCGCGTACGTAGCTTGCGTGGTAGCTTTCCAGCTCGCCGAGCTTCGCTTCGCTCTCGCGGAGACGGCGCTCGCTGCCGGCCAGTGCCTCGGCGCGGCTGCGCTCCTGATCATCGACCACCCGCTGAACGATCTGCAGTCTCTGTGCGCGCTTCATGATCTGTCCCTATCAGCCGGGTTTCCCCGCCTCACCCGCCCTCGAGGCCTCACTCTCGGCCAGGACGGCACTCAAGGCTGTGAGGCTTGCCGCGAAATTCACACGCTCCTTCATGTCCTGCTGCAGAAACTTCTGCATGCCCGGCCAGAGTGTGACGGCGTTATCGACCCGCGGGTCGCTGCCGCGCTGATACGCCCCGACGGCGATGAGATCCCGGTTCTGCTGGTACGTGGCCAGGATCTGGCGAAACTGCCGGGCGCTCTGCAGCTGCGCCGCCGAGCAGATCTCGTGCATGGCGCGGCTGACGGAGGCCTCGACGTCCACGGCCGGATAGTGGCCGCTCTCCGCAATGCGCCGGGACAGCACGATGTGTCCGTCGAGGACGGCGCGCGCGGCGTCGGCGACGGGATCGTTGTTGTGATCTTCGCCCTCGGTGAGCACCGTATAGAAAGCCGTTATCGAGCCGGAGCCTTGCGCGCCATTGCCGGCGCGCTCGACCAGTTGCGGAAGGCGCGCGAAGACCGATGGCGGGTAGCCCTTGGTCGCCGGTGCTTCGCCGATGGCGAGTCCGATCTCGCGTTGTGCCTGCGCAAAGCGCGTCAAGGAGTCCATCAGCAGCAACACGTTCAGTCCCTGATCGCGGAAGTACTCGCAGATCGCCGTCGCGAGCCACGCTCCATGCAGACGCATCAGCGGCGGGTGATCGGCGGGCGTCGCCACGACGACGGCGCGGCTGCGGTCCTTGGGGCCGAGAATACGCTCGACGAACTCCTTCACTTCGCGGCCGCGCTCCCCGATCAGCCCGACGACGATCACATCGGCACTGGTGTAGCGCGCCATCATGCCCAGCAGGACGCTCTTGCCCACGCCGCTGCCGGCGAAGAGCCCGACGCGCTGGCCGCGGCCGATCGTCAGCAACGAGTTGATGGACCGGATTCCGACATCGAGCGGCTCGGTGATCGGCTGGCGCGAAAGCGGATTGGTGGGCTTGCCGGTCAGGCGCACGCGCGTCTCGCACTCGAGCGGCCCGAGGCCGTCCAGGGGGTGTGCGGCACCATCGATGATGCGGCCGAGCAGCTCCGGTCCCACTCGCACCGTGCCGGCACGCTGGCGCGGAATCACCCGGGCGCTGGGGCCGAGGCCTTGGGCATCGCCGGTCGGCATGAGATACAACCGATCGCCGGAGAATCCGACCACCTCCGATTCGACCCGGAAGCCGTCGCTGGTGATCAGATCGCAGTAGTCGCCTATGGAGGCCTGGCAGCCCACGGCCTCCAGGGTCAGCCCGACCATGCGTGTCAGTGAGCCTTCGATGGCCGGCGGCGGCGTCTGCTGCACGCGGCGCAGGCGCCGAGCCAGGCCCTGCCTCCAGATCTCGGCCCGAGCGGCCGCGGGGTCGCTCACGCTTCCGTCTCGCCCGGCTGAGGCGCCGGCCGCTCGGGCGCGCGCTCCTCGCCGAGTGCGCTGGCGATCACTGCGCTGATGCGGCTTTCGAGCCTCACGTCGATCTGCGAGGTCTCGGTGCGCAAAAGGCAACCGCCGCGTGTCAGGGTTGGGTCCTCCACGAGTGTCCAGGCGCGCTCATTCGCCGGTGCGGCCAGTCGTTCGCGCACGGTGGCGGCGTCCTCCGGATGCAGGTGAACCCGGATATCGCGAGCGGAGGCGGGCAGCTGCGTGAGCGATTCGCGCAGGATCGCGATCACCTGTGCCGGATCGATACGCAGCTCGCGCCGGGCGAGCTGCTTGCCGACACTCAGGGTGAGTTGCAGAAGCTCTTTCTCGATCGCAGCGTCCAGCTCCTGCAGCGGCTTCGCGAGCAGTTGCAGGATGGAGTCCAGCTGTTTGATCCGCGCACCGAGCGCGTCCAGGCTGGTTTGCGTCTCGGCCTGTGCCCGGGCGAGACCCGCCTGATAGCCGCGCGCCTCGCTCTCATGCAGCGCGCGCGGGCCATCGGCCCCGGTGCTCTTGCGTGTCTCGCGTTCGCGGCCCACCACCGGCCCGTCGACCCGGGGCAGCGACCAGCGTTCCACTGACGCGGCCGCGCTTTGTGGATCAGACATATTCCTCGCCCTTGCCAGCGAGTGCGATCGTGCCGGCTTCGGCCAGCTTGCGCGCCGTCTGCAGGATCTCCTTCTGCGCGGCCTCCACCTCGGAGATGCGCACCGGGCCCTTGGACTCCAGGTCGTCCTTGAGCATCTCGGCCGCCCGCTGCGACATGTTCTTGAAGATCTTCTCCTTCATGCCTTCCTCGCAGCCCTTCATGGCGAGCAGCAGCTTGTCGCTCGGAACCTGGCGCAGCAGCTCCTGCATGCTGCGATCGTCGATATCGAGCAGGTTGTCGAACACGAAGATCAGGTCCTGGATGCGGGCACTGAGCGCCTGGTCGGTCTGCGTGATCTGATCCATGATCACGCTCTCCTGGCTCGGCTCGAGGTTGTTGATGATGTTGGCGGCGGCCTTGGCGCCGCCGAGAGTGGAGGTGCGGTGCCCGCCCTTGCCGGCGAACTGCTTCTCCATGATGTCATCGAGCTCGGTGAGCGCGCTCGGCTGCACGCCATCGAGCGTGGCGATGCGCACCAGCACGTCCGAGCGCATGTCCGGCGGCAGGCACGCCAGGATGTCGGCGGACTGATCCGGCTCGAGGTAGGCCAGTACGATCGCGACGATCTGCGGGTGCTCGAGCCGGATGAGCTCGGCGACTGCGCGTGCGTCCATCCACTTCAGGGCTTCCAGTCCCTTGGTGGAGCGTCCGATGCTGATGCGATCGATGATGTTGGCCGCCTTCTCCTGGCCGAGCGCTTCCACCAGGACCTTGCGCAGGAACTCCTCCGTCCCGACACCTACCGAGGTGTGGGTTTCGACTTGCGAAGTGAACTCCGTGACGATTCCCTGGACCTCCTCGCGCGAGACGTTGGCGAGTGCCGCCATCGCCGAGCCGATGCGCTGCACTTCGCGCGCGCCCATGTGCTTGAGCACCTGGGCGGCTTCCTGCTCGCCCAGGGTCAGCAGCAGGATCGCGGCGCGCTCGGTGCCCGAGCGCTCGCCTTCACGCTTCTCACTCATCTTTTCCTACCCAGTCACGCACTACCTGCGCGACGCGCTTCGGATCCTGGCTCACCAGGTTTCGCGCCTGCGCGATCTGCTGTTCGTGCGCGGCCACGGCGGCCGGCTTCCCGCCCACGAGGGCCGGCATGGGAGCGGGCTGCGGCGCGGGCGCCAATGAGGCTGCGCGTACGGGCCCGATCAGCGATTTGACCAGCGGACGCAGCACCGACAGCACCAGGACCAGCAGCACCAGCAGGCCCGCGACGATCTTGGCCATGTCGCGGAACAGCGGGGACTCCCAGATCTTCGGTTTCTCCAGCTCGCCTTCGGCGGCGGGCGGCGCTTCCTGGGTGAACGATGCGTTCACCACGTTTACGTTGTCCCCGCGCGCCTCGTCGAATCCAACCGCGTCCTTGACGAGCTGCGTGACGTGATCGAGCTGATCCTTGGACAACGGAGTCTCGGTGGCCTTGCCGTCCTTGCTCACGGAGCGGACATTGTCCACGAGCACTGCCACGGTGAGGCGGCGCACGCGGCCCGCGGGCTGTCGTGTGTAATCGAGGGTCCGGTCGATCTCGTAATTCTTCGTCTCGCTCTTGGACGTGCTGTCCGTGGCGCCCGCTCCGGAGCCGGCGATCGGTGTCGTGGCGGCCGCGGCGCCCGACTGCGCAGCGCCGCTCGCGGGCGCTCCCGCGGCGGGCGGCTTGGCGGCCGCGGGCGGGGTGCTGCCACTGCCAGGCGGCAGGGCCACGCCGCCGGCGGGCGGCTGGTTGCTGAGCGATCCAGGTACGCCCTGGGCTCCCGCCCCATCCCGGCTCGTCTGCTCGGAAGACTGCTCACTGCGGACGATCTGACTATCCGGCTTGTACTGCTCGCGCGCCTCCTCGGTGACCGACATGTCCATCTGGGCAACCACCTGCGCGCGCACGCGCCCAGCGCCCACGATCGGGGACAGGAGCGCCTCGATGCGCTGCGCGTAGTCGTCCTCCAGGCGGTGAATCATGTCGTATTGCTGATCGCGCAAGCCGAACTGATCGTGGCCCTCGGGTGAGGAGAGCAGCCGTCCCTGCTGGTCCACGACCGTGACCTGGCTGGCCTCCAGGTCCGGAATGCTCGAGGCGACGAGATTGACGATTGCCTGAATCTGCTCCTGCTCGAGACGCCGGCCCTGCTTGAGCTGCAGGAAGACCGATGCACTGGCGCCCTTGTGGTCGCGCACGAATGCCGACTGACGCGGCACTGCGAGGTGCACGCGCGCGCCTTCGACAGGCCGCAGGGCAGCAATGGTGCGCGCCAGCTCGGTCTCGAGAGCGTGTTGGTAACGGGCGTTCTCCATGAACTGGCTCACGCCGAAGCCCGGGTCCTTCTCCATCGTCGCGAAGCCTCCGCCACCCTCGGGGAGGCCCTGGCCGGCGAGCTTCAGACGGGCATCGCTCAGGCGCTCCACCGGGACCTCGATGGAGTTGGAGCCCGGCTGAATGCGATAGGGAATCTGCGCCGCCTCCAGCGTCTGGGTGATCTGCGCCTGGTCCTCGGTGCCGAGGTTGGCGTACAGCAGGCTGTAGGTCGGGCCGCGCGACCAGAGCACCACGGTGACCCCGGCCGCCACGGCCATGGCAATGCCAACCAGCAGCAGCAACGGCCGCAGGCT
>DASTDD010000301.1:0-2696 GCA_035710545.1 Steroidobacteraceae bacterium | reverse complement strand
CATTCTGCTGACCGCTTCGGGGGGGCCGTTCCGGGACCTCCCGCGTGAGGCACTTGCCGGCGTCACTCCCGAGGCGGCGTGCGCTCATCCCAACTGGGTGATGGGGCGCAAGATCTCGGTGGACTCGGCCACCCTCATGAACAAGGGTCTGGAGCTCATCGAGGCCTGCTTTCTCTTCGGCCTGACACCGCAGCAGGTGGAGATCGTCGTGCATCCGCAGAGCATCGTGCACTCGCTGGTCGAGTACCTCGACGGCTCGCTGCTCGCGCAGCTCGGCTCACCCGACATGCGGACCCCGATCGCACACGCGCTCGCGTGGCCAGAACGCATCGCCTCCGGTGTAGAATTCCTCGATCTGGTGCGCACGGCGCGGCTGGACTTCCGCGCCCCCGACTACGAGAAGTTCCACTGCCTGGCGCTGGCGCAGGCGGCGGCGCGGGCGGGGGGGCTGCAGCCGGTGATTCTCAACGCCGTCAACGAGGTGGCCGTGCAGGCGTTCCTCGAGCGTCGATTGAACTTTATCGAGATCGCGGCGGTCATTGAAGCCGTGATAACCAAGGCCGACGGGGGCGAGATCGGCTGCCTCGACGATGTCCTGGCCGCTGATGCGCAGGCGCGACAGCTCGCGGGGGAGCGACTGCAATGAAATGTAACGGTGGCGGGGTATCGAGGGCAGCTCACGCATGAGTTTCATCTGGCACGCGCTGTGGTTCGTCGTCGCCGTGAGCCTGCTGGTCACGGTGCACGAGTTTGGGCATTACTGGGTCGCCCGGCGTCTGGGCTTCAAGGTGCTGCGCTTCTCCGTCGGCTTCGGCAAGCCTCTCCTCAGCCGCACCGCCGGCCCCGATCGCACCGAGTATGTCGTGGCGGCCATTCCGCTCGGCGGCTACGTCAAGCTGCTCGATGAGCGCGAGGGCCCGGTGCCGCCGGAGGAGCTGTCGCGCTCCTTCACCCGGCGTCCGCCCTGGCAGCGCATCGTGGTGCTCCTGGCCGGTCCGGCATTCAACATCCTGTTCGCCATAGTCGTGCTGTGGGGAATGTTCTGGTCGAACGGAGTCAACGAGGTCCGTCCGCTGGTCGGGGACGTGATGCAGGACTCGGTCGCCGCCCGCGGCGGGCTGCGTTCCGGGGACGAGATTCTCGCGGTCAACGGCGCGCCGGTCGATGGGCAGCTCGATGTCGTGTTTGATCTGCTCGATGCGGTGAGCTCGCGCGGCCGGGCGGTGCTCTCCGTTCGTGGGCACGACGGCGGCACACGCGCGGCGACGCTCGACGTGCCGGACCGCGAGGAGCGCGTGCGCCTGACCGAGCCCGCCGAGCTGTTCAAGGGCCTCGGCTTCGAGTTCTGGACACCTTCGATGCCAGCGCAGGTTCAGAAGGTCATTCCAGGGGGTGCCGCCGACAAGGCTGGGCTGCGACAGGGGGACAATATTCTCAGTGTGGATGGCAAGCCCGTCGATTTCGCGCATTTCGTCCCGGCCATCGAGGCGCACGCAGGCGGCAGCGTCCTCATCGGGTATCGGCGCGGCGGTACTGAGAACTCGGTGCGGGTCAGCGTCACTCCGGAGACTGTGGACGGGAAGACCCTGGGCCGTATCAACGTGGTGGTCGCGCCGGTCCAGGGCACGAAGGTGCAGTATCCGCCGGGGATGCTCAAGCACATCGAGCTCGGTCCGTTCCAGGCAGTCGGCCGCGCCAGTCACGAGGCCTGGAGCATGACGGCGCTGCAGGGCCGGCTGTTCTGGCGCATGGTGCTCGGCCAGGTCTCCATGAAGAACCTCAACGGACCGCTGTCGATCGCCGAGTACGCCGGCGACTCGGCCGAGGCGGGAGTCGCCTCGTTCCTGAGCTTCCTGGTGCTGATCTCCCTGTCGCTGGGATTCCTGAATCTGCTGCCCATCCCGATTCTCGATGGGGGACAGATCGTCTTTCAGCTCGTGGAGTGGCTGAAGGGCAGTCCGATGTCCGATCGGGCGCAGGCCTTCGGGCAGCAGATCGGGATCGCGTTGCTCATCCTGCTGATGGGCGTCGCACTGTTCAACGACATCGCGCGTCAGTTCAGTTGACGCGCTCGATTCGAGGAATCGCGAAGGCCCGCTGGCCGAACCCCCGTTGGCAGTGTCAGCGGGGGGTGGCTCGGTGCCACATGCTTGGAACCCAGGCGCACACGGCGCCCATCAGAAACAGAAAGCGACCGGTGATTCAAGCATGAAGGCTCGCGCCGTCCTGGCATCGGTGGCCCTGCTGGCCCGCTGCGCCCTGTCGCAGGCGCAGACACCCGCGCCCGCCGCTCCGGCACCCCCGCCGGCACAGGGACCCGTGAGCTCGCCCGCGAGCCCCTCACCCGATGCCTCGCAAGGCCCGATCCGAGCCCCCGCGCCGGCTCCGTCACCGGGACCCGTGCCGGGCCCGACACCTGCGACACCGGGATTGGCTCCCGCCCCGGCGCCGGCCGCTCCAGCTGCGGCGCCCACCGCGGCCCCGGTTGCTCCCTCGACGCCCAGCGAAGCCGACTTCATCGTCGGCGACATCCGCGTGGAAGGCCTGCAGCGGGTTTCGGAGGGCACGGTTTACAACTACCTGCCAGTCAACATCGGCGATCACCTGACCACGGCACGCGTGCGCGAGGCGATCCGCGCCCTGTATGCGACTGGATTCTTCCGCGATGTGCAGCTGCGCCGTGACGGAAATGCCCT
>DASTDD010000300.1:0-10115 GCA_035710545.1 Steroidobacteraceae bacterium | reverse complement strand
GGAAACTTCCTTGAGTGGCAGGAAGCCGTGACGCTGGGCGCCGTAGTCCACGAAGCAGGCTTCGAGGGAGGGCTCTATGCGGGAGATACGTCCTTTGTAGACATTAGCCTTCTTTTGTTCGCGGGAGGGAAGTTCGATGCTCAGGTCGAAGAGTTTTTGTCCGTCAACCAGAGCGACGCGCAACTCTTCCTCTTGAGTTGCATTCACCAGCATTCTTTTCATGTGCCCCTACTGTGCATTGAGGGGCCGACACATAAACATCGGGGCGCGACGCATGCGTCGCGCGCGCGGGCAAGCCCGCGCAGCAGCGAAGATTTCGAAACATGAACAAGGGCGCAAGCGTCTCGTTGTTCATCAATGACCGCCTCACGGAGGCGGTGCGCCGGAAACCTTCGGTGAACTCTACCGACGGCGCTACCCGCGGAGTCTTTGCCAGACGTTCGACGCGAGTGGCGCGATCTTGTCGGCCCAATACGATGGCCTCGATTTGGAGGACCAACTAACATGCGGCGCCAGCCTCCCCGGTGAGGAGATCTGCTGAGGGCCGCCGACCGTGGTCGTCCGATTGCGGACGACGCCGAGGAGTATACTCCCAAAGCTTTCGTAGAAACAATGCCTTACGTTGAGGTCGATGTGTCCGCGCAACAGACAGGGGAGCCGCGCCAGGGGGTGCGGCACCTCGAGGTGACCGAGAACGAGGCCGGCCAGCGGCTCGACAATTTCCTGCACAAGCTGCTGGGTAACCTTCCGCGCAGCCGCCTGTACCGAGTGATCCGCAAGGGGGAGGTGCGGGTCAACGGCCATCGTGTCGGCCCTGACACGCGGTTGCAGGCGCGCGACAAGATCAGGATCCCGCCGGTGCGCATTACGGCGTCGCCCGAGCCGGGACAACCCTCCTCATCGATGCTGGCGGCCATTCGTCAGGCAGTCATTTACGAGGATGCCGATCTGCTGGTGATCGACAAGCCTTCGGGAGTGGCGGCGCACGGTGGCAGTGGCATCAGCTTCGGCGTCATCGAGTCGTTGCGTGCACTGCGACCCGGCGAGACGCTCGAGCTGATTCATCGGCTCGACCGAGACACCAGCGGGTGTCTTCTGGTGGCCCGCAATCGCAGCACGCTGCGCACCCTTCACGAGCTCATTCGCGAAGGCGCGCTGGAGAAGCGCTATCTGGCCCTGCTCGAGGGTCGATGGGAGCTGGGTCGAAAACGGATCGATGCGCCATTGCGCACCGACCTCCGAGTCGGAGGCGAGCGCACCGTGAAGGTCGATCCGAAGGGAAAGGCCTCGCTGAGCGAATTTCGGCCGGTGCAGTTCTTCGGCAAGCGCGCCACGCTGGTCGAGGTGACTCTGTTCACCGGCCGCACACATCAGATCCGTGTGCATGCCCAGCACGCGGGCAACCCGGTGGCCGGTGATGAGAAATATGGGGACCGGGAGTTCAACCAGACGGTGCGGGCAATCGGCCTGAACCGGATGTTCTTGCATGCTCACAGCGTGAGCTTCCAGTGGCCCGGTGCTTCCGAGTTCAGCGTCAATACGCCGCTGCCACGTGAGCTCGCCGCAGTGCTCGACAATCTGAGCGTTCGACCCCGGCGGTAGCCGGTACAGCACGGGCCATCACAGCAAGGAGCCATGCCATGCCAGAGTCAGTCAGTACGGACGAGGTCCGGATCAAGGCGCTTCTCGAAGCTTGGGCAGCCGCCGTCCGAAGGCACGATCTTCCCGCCATCCTGGCCCATCACGAACCGGGCATGGTGATGTTCGACTTGCCGCTGCCGCTGCAGTGCAAGGGTATCAAGGCGTACGAGGAGACCTGGGATCTGCTCTTCCGCTATCACAAGCCCGGAGCGGCCTTCGACTTTCAGGAACTTGCCGTGACCGCGGGGCAGGATGTCGCCTTCGCCGTTGCGATCATGCGCTGTGGTCCTGATTCGTCCCGCAACCCGGCCGACAAGGACGGGTTCCTGTTCCGGCTGACCGTGGGCCTGCGGAAAACCGGCGGCGAATGGAGAATCGCGCACGAGCATCACTCCGTACCCGCGACGGATTAGCGGTCGCGGCGCGCCTCTCGGTCGGTCGATGGTTCCTTGCTGCGCCGTCCGCCTCGCCGAAACCGTGCAAATGGGTCCGCCTCGGACCGGCGAGTGGGGCGCGGCACGCCTGGCCGCGCAGCTCTTGCTAAGGCACGGCGAAGCCGACGTTTCTCAGCGCCTCTGCCAGCCAGATCAGAGGTAGTCCAATCAATGCAGTAGGATCTTTACTTTCGACACTGTCGAACAATGCGATCCCCAGAGCCTCGGCCTTGAAGCCGCCCGCACAGTCGAAAGGCTCCTCCAGCTGCACGTAGCGTGCGATCTCCTCGGGGGAGAGGGACCGGAACCTCACTGTGGTGGTGTCCAGGTGAACCAGGCGCTCGCCACGAGCACCCAGTACCGCGCACCCGGTATGGAATCGGGCACTGGCGCCGCTCAGCTCGGCAAGCTGCTTCTGGCACGCCTGCGCGGTCCCTGGCTTGTCGAGTATCGCGTTCCCGACGGAGGCCACCTGATCACTTCCTATCACGACTGCACCCGGATGGTACGCGGCGACCGCCTGCGCCTTCGCCAGGGAGAGCCGGATGGCTCGATCAGGTGCAAGCTCGCCCTCCACGGTCGCCTCGCTGGTGGCCGGTCTGGCGACCTCGAAGGGCAGTCGCAGGCGCTCCAGCAGGGCGCGGCGGTAGGCGGAGGAGGAAGCGAGAATGAGCGCTTGCATGGCCGGATGCCCCTGCCACTCGCACGGGCGAAATCGCCTTCGAGAAACAAGAGCTTAGATGGTCGATCGATTTTGACTTGGCGGAACCTGCTACCTATTATACGCGCCCCATGTCGCCGCCCTGGTCCAAGCCGCTGGATATCGACCGGCTGGCTGACAGCGAGGCCGATATCGCATTCGTCGTCTCGCTAGCCGAGCTCCCCCGGTTGCGCTCGCGGCTCGATGGAGTCTCGGGGACGGTCGGTGGACATGTACGCTTTTCGCGCGAGTCCGGATTTGTCGTAGTGGATCTCGACCTCAGCGGCACCGCCATGCTGACCTGTCAGCGGTGCGTGCAGCCGATGAGCGAGCCCGTGAGCAGCTCGGCCCGCGTGGCACTGATCGCGACCGAGGCTGACATGGGCCGAGTGCCGGATGATCTCGAGCCCATGCTCGCGGCCGGTGGCCGCGTGAGTGTCGGAGAGCTGGTCGAGGAAGAGCTGCTGTTAGCGCTGCCGATCGTGCCGCTGCACGCGCGCGGGGCCGATTGTGTGGTCGCACGGGATGCACCGCTGGTGAGCGAGGACGGACCCAGCCAGACGAAGCAGAAACCGTTCGAGCGTCTGAGCGAGTTGCTCAAACGCTGAAAAGTTGGAGGATGACTGAATGCCTGTGCAGAAGAGCCGCAAGACGCCCTCGCGGCGCGGTATGCATCGATCGCACGATGGACTCGACAAGCCTGCCCTGTCGACCGACCCGCAGTCGGGCGAGACGCACCTGCGTCACCGCATCACGCCTGACGGCTTTTATCGGGGCCGAAGGGTGATCGAGAAGCCCGCCGACGCGGACGACAAGGAATAGGCGAGCCCCGCGCCGGCAGCGTTCACGCACGGGCCGTCAGTCGCTTGATTGAGATCGCCATCGACGTGATGAGCGGGGACCACGAGCCCCGTGAATACGTCGCTGGATCCCTGCGCGCGCTCGCCGACGACCCGGCACTGCGGGCAATCCTCGTCGGTCAGCCCGAGGCGATCCAGCCCCACCTGCGCAACGGCGCCGAGTCGCTCCGCGAGCGGATCGAGATCGTTCCTGCCTCTCAGGTCGTGGCGATGGACGACCCGCCCCGCGAAGCGATCCGCCGAAAAAAGGAATCCTCGATGCGGGTTGCCATCGACCTCGTGAAGGAGGGCAGGGCGGCGGCTTGTGTCAGTGCAGGTAATACGGGTGCACTGACAGCCATGGCGCATTTCGTGCTCAAGACGGTGGCGGGCGTGGAGCGCGCGGCGATCATTTCAGCCATCCCGGCTGCCCATGGTCACACCCAGATGCTCGATCTGGGCGCGAACACCAAGGCCACTCCGGAGCAGCTGCTGCAGTTTGCGTCGATGGGCGCGATCATCGCGCGCGACATCCATGCTGTGCGCGAGCCGCGGATCGGGCTGCTGAACATCGGCGAAGAAGACATCAAGGGTCACGAGATCGTGCAGGCGGCGCACGCGCTCCTGGGCAGGAGCGGGCTGAACTACGTCGGCTTCGTCGAGGGCGATGACATCTTCTTTGGTGACGTGGATGTCGTGGTGACCGATGGCTTCACGGGAAACGTCGCGCTGAAGACCATGGAGGGAGCCGCAAGGCTCGTCGCCGACCGCATGCGCAACGAGTTTCACGCGTCCTGGCGTGCCCGGCTCGCGGGCTTGATGGCGCGCCCGGTCCTGCGGCGAGTGGCCGCCGGTCTGGACCCCGGCCGCTACAACGGAGCCTGCATGGTGGGGCTTGCCGGTATCGTGGTAAAAAGTCACGGACGCGCTGACGGCGTCGCATTCTCGAGAGCGATCGCCACCGCCGCGCTGGCCGCGCGCCGAGGGTTGACCGCCCACATCGAGCAGGCGCTGCGGGAGAACAACAACCAGCGCGGACACGCGACATGAGGACTTCCGCTTGATTCACTCGCGCATCACCGGCACCGGCTCGCACCTGCCGGAGAAAGTCCTCACCAACGCCGATCTCGAGAAGCTCGTGGAGACCAACGATCAGTGGATCCGGGAGCGCACGGGGATCGAGCGCCGGCACATCGCCGCCGAAGGCGAGACGACCGTCGATCTCGCAGAGTACGCGGCCCGTCGCGCTCTCGATGCCGCCGGTGTACGGCCCGAGGACGTCGACTTCATAGCGTTCGGCACGACGACACCGGATCTCGTTTTCCCCAATTGTGGTGTGCTGCTGCAGGGGCGGCTGGGCTGCCGCGGAGGCCCGGCTTTCAGTGTGGAGACCGCCTGCAGCGGCTTCATGTATGCACTCTCCATCGCTGACAAGTACGTGCGCTGCGGTGAATCGAAGCGTGCACTGGTGGTCGGGTCGGAGACGCTCTCGCGCATCACCGACTGGAGCGATCGATCGACGGCGATACTGTTTGCCGATGGAGCCGGCGCCGTGCTGCTCGAGCCCTCGCCGGAGCCCGGCATTCTGTCCACCCACCTGCATGCCGACGGGGTCTACAAGGATCTGCTGTACTGCGGTAGCGGGGTGTCCAAGGGCTTTGGCCCGGACAAGGGGCGGATGGCCATTTCGATGGTCGGCAGCGAGGTCTTCAGGGTGGCAATAACCACTCTCGGCAAGGCCGTGGACGAAGCACTCGCGGCCAACAACCTCGGGCGCGCGGCGATCGACTGGCTGGTCCCACATCAGGCCAACCTGCGCATCATTCAGGCGATGGCGCGCAAGCTCGAGCTGCCGATGGAGCGTGTCATAGTCACCATCCAGGATCACGGCAACACTTCCGCCGCCTCGGTGCCCCTGGCGCTCGATCTGGCGATCCGCGACGGGCGTGTCAAACGCGGCGACCTGCTGCTGCTGGAGGCATTCGGCGGCGGTTTCACCTGGGGTTCCGCGCTGGTGCGTTATTGATTATTGGCCGAAATCGCCTGCGGCGATTTCGGCAGTGGGCGCTGCAACCAACGCCTTCCTATTCCTTGACCGCGCTGCTGCTTTCACCAGCCACGACACGTTGTCGCCGGAGCCTCGAAATGAGGCTCCAGGCGCTGCCAGCCGGCAGCTCCCTATCGTCCAACCGCCTGCTCTTGGCGGGCGCCTGACGCGTTGCCGCCGGCGCCTCGAGACGAGGCTTCCGGCGCTTCCAACCGGCCGCGTCCTATCGTTCAACCGGCCTGCTTTTCGCCGGCAAAAACCGCGTTTTTTGCCGGCGTGTCTGCAGGAAGCTCTAGGTCTGGCCTGCTGATGAATGGCCGTTCCGGCCATTCATCAGCCTATAAAAAAGAACGCCGCGCTCAGCGCGGCGTTTTCCAGCAAATCTGGAGAGGATGCTCTTACTTGGAGATCGAATGCTTGAACATCCTGTCGATCTTCTCGTTGGTGGCGTCCACGGCCGACTGCGCCGCCTGAGCGGCAGCCAACGCCTGGTTCGCCGTGCTCTGCGCGCTGCTGGCTGACTGACTTGCCGCCTGCGCCGTGCTGTTAGCCTGATCCGCAGTGGACTTGGCGCCCTGCACATCGGATTGCAGCTTCGCTACCTGCGACTTGAGGTCTGCGACATCCGCTTGGAGGGGCTTCAGATCCTGACAGCCTGCAAGCCCAGCCACGACTGCCACCGCAGCCACCTTCAAAACGATCGCGCACTTCATACACGTCCCCTTCTGGGTTGTTGATTCGGGAGGTCCCTGAAACGAATGCGGATGGGGCTCGCAAGTTCCGTGCCTCATTCGCAAGCGCGCAACTGCATCAAATTTACGAAGGGAATGCAACTACAGGCATTGCCCTTGTCTGCCGACTGCGACAGGGATACGCGCGCCCGGTGCGCATGGTAAGAGAACTTCGCGCAAACAGCGATGTGCAATTTCTTGCCGCGAAGCAACGGACGCGCGGGCGGCTGAATGGAGTGTGAACGCGACGTCAGCTTTTCGCACTTTGTTGCGTCGGCGCAGGCTGCTTGTCGTGCTTGTTTGTGCATGCGCGCGCCCGCTTGCGGCGCGCCGGGGAGGCCGCCGCTCGCGCGAAGGGGAAGGCGGGATCGCCCGTGTCGCACCGTGGAGGGTGCGTCCGGCAGCACGAGATGGAAGTGGAGGGTAGCGGCTTGCCGCCGGCTTCAATCTGGATATAATCACAGTAGCTGTATAAATGAACAGGTGGTCGAAATGTCCGATCTGACACCACGCCAGACGCAGATCCTGCGTCTTGTGCAGCGATTCATCTCCGAGACCGGCATGCCGCCCACCCGGGCGGAAATTGCCCGGGAACTGGGCTTCAGGTCAGCCAATGCCGCCGAGGAGCACCTGCGGGCCCTGGCCCGCAAGGGCGTCATTGCCCTCGTGCCCGGCACTTCCCGGGGCATCCAGCTCAAGGACACGATCCGGGAGCAGATGGGTCTGCCGCTCATCGGACGGGTTGCCGCCGGCAAGCCGATCTTCGCCGAGGAGAATTTCGAGATGCGGCTGCAGATCGATCCGGGGCTTTTCCAGCCACGCCCGCACTACCTGTTGAAAGTGACCGGCATGAGCATGAAGGACGCCGGCATCCTGGATGGGGACCTCGTCGCGGTCCACCGGACTTCCGAGGTCCGCAGTCGCCAGATCGTGGTGGCCCGGCTGGAGAATGAGGTCACGGTGAAGCGTTATCGCCAGGAAGGCTCCATCGTCTGGCTCCTGCCCGAGAACACTGAATTCGAGCCCATCAAAGTCGACCTGAAGCAGGACCCGCTGCTCATCGAGGGCATCGTGGTGGGCGTGCTGCGACGGGGGAAGACCACCGGACTGATGTGATCATGGGCCTCCTTGGACAATGCGCGCGGCGCTGCGGAACCGCATGAGAAACCGCTCATGCCGTCCGCGGATGAACTGTCTCGGTTGCTTGAGCACCCGGCCATCTGGCGCGGCATCAGCTCCGCGCGGATGGAAGTGCTGCCTACAGGCTTCAGAGCGCTCGATGAGCGACTTCCCGGCGGAGGCTGGCCACGTAGGGGACTGATCGAGATCCTCGGTCCGCGCTTCGGTATCGGCGAGCTATCCCTGCTTCTGCCGGCGCTGGCTGCGTTGACCCGCCGTCCCCTGGCGCGCTGGTGCGTCTGGGCTGCGCCGGCTTTTCCACGAAGTCCCGGTCAGCCGCCAAAGGACAGCGGCGATTACTGTCTGCTCGAGCCTTTCGCACCGGCACTCGTCGCGCACGGGATTGCGCTCGAGCGCGTGCTCGTGGTGAGAGTGCCAGCATCCTCGCCCAGGGCGCGCTCCAGCGAGACTTTGTGGACGTTCGAGCAATCACTCGGCTCGGGCGCATGCGATGTTGCAATGGCCTGGGTAGGACGGCCACCCGCGCGTGAGATCCGTCGTTTGCAACTTGCAGCCGAGCGCGGACGAGCGCTGGGGGTGTTGTTCCGACCTTTGCGGGCCGCTTCCGAAGCCTCTCACGCGATTCTGAGGCTGAAACTCGAGCCGGCCACCAATGGTCTGCGGGCGACATTGCTGAAGAGCCGCGGGGGTGTGCATGGCTCGGTCGAGCTGGCGCTGCACGCGAGCGGGAATTGACGCATGCGGCCACGTGTAATCCGGCGTGGGGTTCGGGCAGATGAGGCTGGAAACCAGCCTGCGAGCTCCCTGCAGCCGCGGCTGAGTCTGCTGGAGCACGAGGATCCCCGGCCCGGATCGCTGACCTGCACCGAGCTCTGGATAGGGATGCGAGTGACCACTCAAACAGGTGAGTCCGTCACCCCGGCGGGCCTGGAACAGCTTGCGATCCGCGCCCAACGGTTCACACCCCGGGTGAGCCTGGCGCCTCCCGACGGGCTGCTGCTCGAAGTGCAAGGAAGCCTGCATCTTTTCAAGGGCACGACGGGGCTGATGCGAGCTCTTGCGGATGAATATGCCGGGACAGGAATGGCTGCTGCATTCGCGCTGGCGCCCACGCCCCTGGCGGCGTTGCTGGCGGCCCGCTGGGGCAAACCGTTCATCGTCACTGACAAGGCGCGACTCATCGGGCAGCTGACACATCTGCCGCTGACGTTGATGCGCTGGCCGGCCGAGATACCTGAGCGCCTGGCGCGCATGGGAGTCCGAACGATCGGGCAGGCGCTGCGCCTGCCGCGTGCCGGCTTTGCACGGCGCTTCGGTCCCGGAGCGCTGGCGGAACTCGATCGACTCACCGGCAGGGACGCGGATCTGCGTCAGTCATTGCGGCCACGCGAGCGGTTCCGCCAGCGATGTGAGCTGACCTATGAGTTGGAAAGCACCGGGCGCATCGTGGCCGAGCTGGCGCCGCTGCTCACGGCTCTGGGGAATTTTCTGCGAGCGCGCCAGTGCGGCATCCTGAAACTCGAGTGCCTGCTGCAACATCGTCACGCTGCTCCTTCACGATGTGTGCTGCGGCTGGCCGCTCCGCTGACGGATATTCCGCGACTGACAGAGCTGCTCGGCGAACGACTGAATACGCTCGAGCTGCCCGAGCCGGTCCGCTCTTGTGAGCTGCGCTCGGGAGTGCTCGTTCCCCATGTGCCAGCCTGCCGTCCGCTATGGCAGCCCGGTGAGCACGGGGGGGGAGGTCAAACTCAATCACACGAGCTCCTCGAGCGCCTGCGTGCGCGGCTCGGGACCGCGGCGGTGTATGGCCTGCAGGTTCTGGCCGGGCATCGGCCGGAAAATGCCTGGAGCATCCGCGAGCCGACCGCGGGATGCACCGACACGGGGGGAAGGCCGCCGCCATGGTCCGCCTTCCATCGCCCCCTCTGGCTGCTGCCTTCTCCGCAGCTTCTGCGGGAGAAAGCCGGCCTGCCGCGACGCCGGGGCGCCTTACGGCTGTCAGCGGAGGCCGAGCGTATCGAGAGCGGCTGGTGGGACGGCAGTGACATCGAGCGCGATTACTACATTGCCTGCGACATCCACGGCGTGAAGCTGTGGATTTTCCGCGAGCGGCGGCAGCCGCACCGCTGGTTCCTGCAGGGAGTGTTCGGGTGAGGGATCCTTCCGGGTCAACGCCTGCCTCGGAGCGCAGGCACGGCCCTTATGCGGAGCTGCATTGCCTCAGCAACTTCTCGTTCCTGCGCGGCGCCTCCCATCCGCAGGAGCTCGTCGAGCGCGCCATCGAGTTGGGTTATGCGGCGCTCGCCATCACGGATGAATGCTCCGTCGCGGGAGTGGTGCGGGCCCATGTAGCGGCGCGCGGCCGGCCGCTGAAGCTGCTCATCGGAGCGGAATTCCGGCTCGAGTGCGGCATGAAGCTCGTGACACTCGCCATCGACCGGGAAGGCTACGGCCGGATGTGCCGGCTGATCACGCGAGGTCGCCGCGCCGCCCTCAAGGGCACGTACTCGCTCAAACGTGAGGACGTGGAGGCTTCCGCCCTGCAGCAGTGCTTCGTTCTGTGGATTCCCTGCACGAGTC
>DASTDD010000299.1:0-16945 GCA_035710545.1 Steroidobacteraceae bacterium | reverse complement strand
GCTGGGCGCTGGGGTGGGACATCGGGATTTCTCTCTCACCGATCTGCCGCAAGCCACCGCGGTCATCTGGAGGAGCCTCGGCAACATTCCTACCGCGATCGTTACAGGCTCGAACGGCAAGACCACGACAGTGCGGCTGCTGGCGAGCTGCGCGCGCGCCCACGGTTGGCTGCCTGCTTATTCCTGTACGGACGGTGTGTTCGTGGACGGCGAGAGCGTTGCCAGCGGCGATTATTCCGGCCCCGCGGGCGCCCGACTGGTGATTCGCGACCCGCGTGCGGAGGCTGCCGTGTTGGAGACCGCTCGCGGCGGTATCCTCCGACGTGGCATCGCCGTCTCGCGCGCTGACGTGGCGGTCGTGACGAACATCAGCTCCGATCACTTCGGTGAGTTTGGGGTGGACGACCTGGGCGGACTTGCCGAGGTGAAGCTATCGGTTGTGGCGGTGCTGCCGCCCGAGGGTCTGCTGATCCTGAACGCGGACGATCCGGTGTTGAGGGAGAAGTCGATGCTCCTCGGGCAGCGCTTTGGTCATGTGCCACAGCTCGGTTGGTTCGCGCTGGACGCAGACAACCCGGTGTTACGCGAGCATCGCGCCCGCGGTGGCTCGACCTGCGGTGTGCGCGATGGACGGCTGCTTCTGAGTGACCGAGGCGGTGACCATGATCTTGGACCCATCGGCGCTATGCCGCTGACCGTTCAAGGCAGTGCCACTTACAACATCGCGAATTTGGCGGGAGCCGCGCTGGCCGCGCGAGCTCTGGGGATCCCTCCGGTGACGATCGGGGCTGTGTGCGCCCGGTTCGCCGCTGATCCTGCGGACAACCTCGGCCGGATGATGCGTTTCAACGTCGCCGGAGTGCAGGTGCTGCTGGACTACGCGCACAATCCGGCAGGTCTGCGTGGACTCCTGAGTGTCGCCGAGCATCTGCGCGCGGGCCGCGGACGCCTGGGGCTCGTGCTCGGTCATGCGGGCAATCGGCGCGATGCCGAGATCGAGCAGCTTGCCCGCGTGGCCGCGGAGTTCCGGCCGGCGTTCATCGTGGTCAAGGAGAACGAGAGCCATCTGCGCGGGCGCGAGCAGGGCGAAGTGCCGCGCCTGATCCGCGCGGCGCTTCTGAAGGAAGGCATGTCTGCATCGGTGCTGCCAATGTGCGGCACCGAGGTCGAGGCGGCGCGTTGCGCGCTCGATTGGGCACAACCGGGGGACGTGCTGGCGATGCCCGTGCACGCCGCCAGCGCGCGGGCGTCGGTTCTGCGGATGCTGGAGGGAGCGTGATCGGGCGGCTGCAGCGGGCGCGGGGCAAAAAAAGTGCGCCCCCGCGAACGCAATTCCCCCGGTGTTCGCGGTGGCGCACGAGTCGGCCGAAATCACAAACCCGGATAATGGTGGTTGAGCGGCCTGTTGGAATGATTCCCAAAGCGGGCCGGCGGCGACAGTGCGGGTTGTACGTAAAGCGGTGTGGGCTGGCGCGAAATTGTGATGCAGGCCCGATCGCCCCGGGCTCACGAGCGGAGTGATGCGATGGAAGATCTCGTACGACGCTTCGATGCGGACGGCTATGCGATCGTGCGCGGGTTCCTGTCCGCTGCCGAGATGGCCGGGATCAGCGCGGAAGTGGATGCGATGTATCGCGAGGGGTTGCAGCACCATGCGACCTATCGCGACCGCAACCTCCTCTTCGAGGTGCTCAACGACCCCCGGGCCGGCCGCAGGGTCGTGCTGCAAGCACACTGGACCGCCTGGATCAGCCCCGTGCTCGAGAGGATGCGCCGCAGTGAGCAGTACTTCGCGGTGCTCGAGCCTTTCCTGGGTGCGGACATCCGCCAGATTTCCCACCAGATCCACTGGAAGCCGCCGGGGGCCAAGTACACCTCGTACCGCTTCCATCAGGATGCGCGTTTCAGGCAGGGCAAGCTCACCGAGCACGACTACCTGCGCAGCAGCGTGACGACGGGGCTCGCGATCGATCCGCAGACCGCTGCCAACGGCGCGTTGCGGATCTTTCCGGGCAGCCACCGCCTCGGCTACCTGGGGCTCTCCGATGACGGGCCCATCATGCTCGGGGAAACGCAGGACGAAGAGTTGCGGCGCGCGGGACTGGATCCCTCCGCGGCCGTCACCTGTGAAATGCAGCCTGGCGATCTGCTGCTGTGGAACCTGTTCACGGTGCACGGCTCGGCGCCGAACCGCAGTGAGCACGATCGACGCTTCATGATCAACAGCTACGTCCGAGCCTCGGACAGCGAACGGGGGGAGTGGACATTTCGGGGTGGTGTGTCCACGCCACTGGGGCCGGTGCCTGAGATCTGCAAGTACGAGCAGCTGCGCGAGCGGCCGGGGCCGTTCTACATCGAGGATGATTGGACGGGCGAAGGCGGCGGCGCAGCGCGATAGTGACGACGCAGCGGCTGGGCGATTCCTCTGATGGCGAGGAAGTAGTGTATTGATGCCCAGGCGAAGAAGAGCAGACAAACCAGCAGGCCACGCCGGGTCGCCAGCGGCAGCGCAGCGCCCGCAGCCACGAATCGATCGATTACCCAGCCCGTGAACGGCGGTCCGCCCCCCAGGGCCAGGACGCTGAGGCAGATGTAGAGCACGGCGGTGGCGGTTGCCCGGCGGCTTGGATCGACTGCGTTCTGCACCACGCCGAATGTCGGTCCCAGCGATGCGTACTGGAAAAATCCGGCGCACCCCAGCAGCCACGCCGCGCCGGGCCAGCTGGTCTGCAGCATCGCCAGCAGATAGAGCGGCAGGGCCGACAGAGTGCCGAGCGCCGGAACGAGCGCGTACCAGTGTGCACTTCGACTCGCCAGTCTGTCCGCGATGAAGCCTCCAGCAAGGATGCCTGCGCCGACCGCCACGCCGCCCGTTACCGCCGCGATGAATCCAATGGTGGTGTAGTCGAGGCTGAAAGCCCGGCTGAAGTAGGGTGGCAGGAAAGCATAGAAACCGTAAGCGGCGAAACCTCCGATCGTCACGCCGAGAACCATGTGCAGAACGGGCGCGTCGAGCAGCAGTGAGCGGCCCACCTGGCCCAGCTCATTCAATTCCGCCCTCAGCGAGGGTGCGGTCTGGATCTTTCCCTCCCGGGCCGGCTCCCGCACCAGGACCTTCAGGAGGACGGCCAGCGCCAGGCCGGGAAGGCCCACGACGGCACACGCCGCGCGCCAGCCCAGATGCTGAGCAACAAACCCGCCCGCCACGGCGGCCAGGACGTAGCCGAGGGAGATGCCGCACGAGTACACCGACAGGGCGGAGGCACGTCTGTCAGGTGGGAAATAGTCCGAAATGAGAGAGTGCGCCGGCGGCGCGCAGCCCGATTCCGCGAAACCGACGCCCACGCGGGTCAACAGCAGTTGCCCGAAGCTCGTGGCGAGTCCGCAAAGAGCCGTGAGCCCTGACCAGACCGTCAGCGCGATCGCCATGAGATTGACGCGGTTCAGTCGCTCGGCGAGGCGCGCCATGGGGATCCCGCCCACCGCATACAGCGCGGCGAATGCAGTGCCGCTCAGAACTCCCAGCTGCGTGTCGGACAGTCGCAGATCGAGCTTCATCGGCTGACCGATGATCGTGATGATGCTGCGGTCCATCGAGTTGAAGGCGTACACGGCCATCAACAGCAGCGTGACGAGCCGCTTGTAGCGATCCGGATAACCGATGCGCTCGTGGTCCTTCGACAGCTCGCCCGGGGCGTGGTGCATGGAGCAGGCGGGTCGTTCCCCACCCGCGGCCTCATTTCTGGTCGGCGTAGATCTTCACGAGCTTGTACAGGAAGGCCCGTCCCTCCATCAGCGACTTCACGCTGACGTACTCGTTCAGCCCGTGGATGTGTCCGAGATCCGGCCCGAGAAAGACCGGCTCGATCCCGTAGGTGGGGATGCCCGCGGCGTTCAGGAACTCCCCGTCCGTGGCGCCCGGCTGCAGAATGGGCAGCACCGGCACGCCGGGCCAGAACTGCGCCGCGAGCTTCTCGACCGGTCCCATGATCTCGCGCGTCAGCGGTGGCGGCGGCGGCGACGGCGGTCCGCGGGTCTCCAGCGTGGTGACCTTTACCTCCGGGTCAGCAACGAGCTCCGCGAGCTTCTGGCGCACGCTCTCGGGCGCCGTCCCGGGGAAAATGCGGCAGTTGATATTGGCGCGCGCCCGCTGGGGCAGCGCATTGGTGGCATGACCGGCCTCCAGCATGGTCGCGACACAAGTGGTCCGCATCGTCGCATTCCAGCTCGGGTCCTTGCTGGAGACCAGCGCGATGGCCTGGGTGTCATTCGGGTCGCGTACCAGCGCGCTCATGGCGTTGGCGACCTCGGTCTCGCCCTTCTTGGCTTCTATCTTCGCCATCCCGGTGAAGTACGCACGGCTGCCGTCGGTGAACTGCGGAGGGAACTCGTACGCTTCGATCCGTTTCAGCGCCCCGGCGAGGTGATAGATCGCGTTGTTCTTCACGGGCCGCGAGCTGTGGCCCCCGGGATTGGTGATCTCGAGCCGGAAATTCTGCGAGGTTTTCTCTCCGGCCTGGACCTCGAGCGCGACCTGGTTGCCCTGCGCATCGAGCTCACCGTCCGCACCTTCGTTGATCGCAAAGGCGGCATCGATCAGTTCGCGCTGGTTCTGGGTGAGCCACTGCGCTCCGTTGAACGCGCCGTTGGTCTCCTCGCCGCAGGTGAGAGCGAGCTTGATTGTCCGTCGCGGTCGCTCGTGCGCCTCCTTCATGCGCACCAGGGTGTCGACCCAGATGGCCGCTTCCGCCTTGTCGTCAACCGAGCCACGCGCGTAGAAGTTGCCGTTTTCCTCGACCAGCTTGAACGGGTCGCGTGTCCAGTCTTCGCGCTTCGCCTCGACCACGTCGATGTGTGCCAGCAGAAGGATCGCCTTGGCCTTCGGATCCTTGCCAGGATAGATCGCCACGAGCCCGCCTTCCTTCGGGTGATCCGGGGTCACGAACGGGTGCAGATCCGTGTCGGGGAACCCCGCTGCCTTGAGCCGCACCGCCATGCGCTCGGCGGCCAGCGTACAGCTGCCGGAGGAGAGCGTGGTGTTGGTTTCGACCAGCTCCTTGTACAGCTCGCGGAAACGCTGTTCGGTCGGGTCCGGTGCCTGCCCGCGGGCGGCAACGGTGACCAGGGCGAAGGCGATCGCGAGCGGCAGTGTCTTGTTCATTCGGGATGATCCTGATGTCCGTCCAGATCCGATGAGTCAATGGCCATGAGTCATCCGCGGCGGGCCACCGGAAAGCGCACGGAGAGCACATAGACGAGCGAGCTGATGACAATGAGCGCGAGAATGCCGACGATCTCCTCGACCGCCGCCAGTCCGATCATGGCCAACATGCTGCCCACCGCGACGATCGCGGCGGGTCCCAGCCAGCGCGAATTCAGGGGCGGTCCGGCTTGGGCGACCCCGCGCCGGGCCAGCACCCAGGCCGCCGCCGATCCCGTGCCATAAAGCAATGCGGAGGCGAGAGTGGCCAGGACCGCCAGCTTGGCGAAGGTCCCGGTCAGCGCAAAGAAAATCGCGAGTGTGGCGTAGAAAAGAATCGCGACATACGGCGTACGGCCTTTTTCGTGCACGCGGCCCAGTACGCGCGGCAACATTCCATCGCGTCCAAACGCGAACAACATACGCGGGCTGCCGAGGAAATCGCTGCTCAACCAACCGATCATCGAGACCGTAGCGGTTGCCAGCATCAGCCAGCGCAGCAGCGGGCTCACGCGCGCCATGGCGTCGGCCAGTGGAGTCGATGAGTGTGCGAGAGCCGGCCCGAGGATGCCCTGTGCGATCACCTGGATCGAGATGTAGAGCAGAGCCACGGCGGAGATCGACAGCGCGAGCGCTCTTGGAATCGAGCGCGCAGGCTGCGCGACCTCTCCACTGGCTGACAGTGTGACTTCCATCCCGGTGAAGGCGAACAGAGCGAGCAGGATGCCCCGATCGACGTTTTCCAGACTCGGCGGCCCGCTGGTCGCATAGCTGGAGCCTTGCAAGGCGAGGGCGCCGGCCGCGATGAAGATGAGGAGCGGCAGCAGTTTGAGCACCGTGGCAACGCTCGCCAGGCGTGCTCCCTGCCTGGCGCCGGCAACGTTGACCAACGCGATGCCGCCCACCAGACCCACGATGGTCGCGGCGCGCACCGCGGCCGCGTACGAGGGCGGAACCTGGCCCGCGACGAGATCACCCAACGCCGCCGCGACACCCCCACAGGCCAGTATGTTGCCGAACCAGAGCGCCGTGCCTGTCACGTAACCGACCATCGGCCCGAAGGCGACCTCGATGTAGCCATAGATGCCGCCACTGGTCGGAACGCGGCTGCCGCCCTCGGCAAGGCACAGGGCCGCGGAACCGATGGCGATCGCGCAGACCACGAATGCGAGCGGCGCATAAGGACCCATGGAGGCCGACAGGGCCGCCGGAACCACGAAGATGCCCGCCCCGATGATGGCGTTGAAGAGGCTGGCAGCAAAGGCGAGGGGCCCTACCGAGCGCAGCAACCCGCTGTCGCGTTGGTTCTCGGTCACTCGTTCTACCGCGGGGAGGGGATCAGGCCGGAGGGCATTGGGGGCCGCACTTTCTTGTACACTTCGCGGGACCTCGTCCGTCGCACCGGGAGGATCCATCATGCTTCGCTGGTTGTCCATTCCCTTTTGTCTCGCACTCTGCGTGGGCGCGCACGCCCAGGGGACGGCGTCCGCAGCGTCCGGCGCATCGTCCCATGCGATCGTCATTCGCGCGCAGTCGCTCATCGATGGAACCAGTGCACAGGCGCGCCACGGCGAGGACATCCTGATCCGGGGCAATCGGATCGTCGAGGTCTACCCGACAGGCTCGCACGCCTCGCCGGCAGATGCGCAGCTCATCGATCTCGGCAGCGAGACGCTGCTGCCCGGCCTGATCGACTCCCACACCCACATATTTCTTCAGGGAGAGGTCCCGGAGGCCGGCGGTTACGACATCCAGCTGTTGAAGTTCCCCGCCTCCTACCGCGTCGCCCGCGCGATCGTCGCCGCCCGCCGGGCACTCGAGCAGGGCTTCACGACCATCCGCGACGTGGAGACCGAGGGCGCAGGCTATGGTGACGTTGGCATCAAGCGCGCGATCAATGAGGGGTATATCCCCGGGCCCCGCATGTTCGTCGCCACCCGCGCAATTTCCTCGACCGGCGGCTATTCGCTCGACGATTACGCCCCCGAGATCACGGTCCCCAAGGGAGCGCAGATCATCGATGGCCCGGTCGAGGCCCGCAAGGCCGCCCGCGAGCAGCTCGACCATGGAGCCGACTGGATCAAGGTCTACATGACGCACCGATCCTGGATCGATGAGAAAGGAGATCTCGTCTCGCAACCCACACTGACCGTCGAGGAGCTCAGGGCAATCGTGGACGAGGCGCACGGTTGGCGCCGCAAGGTGGCCTGTCATGCGTACAACGGTGTGGGCTTGCAGCGGGCACTGGATGGCGGCTGCGATTCCATCGAGCACGGACTGGAAATCACGGATGCGCAGATCACCCAGATGCTCCGCCAGGGGACCTGGTACGTGCCGACGCTGGCGGTCTACTACTACGACCCCGATCCGCCGGATACACCGAGCGGAAAGCGGGACCGCAAGCGCATCTCCGACCACGTCGTCTCCTTCAAGAAGGCAGTGCACGCGGGCGTCAAGATCGCCTTCGGCACCGACGTGGGCGGTTTCGTGTGGAGCGACCCGATCGCCCAGGAGTTTGTTCGCGAGGTCGAGCTGGGTATGACGCCCATGCAGGCGATCCAATCAGCCACTTCCCACGGTGCGGAGCTGCTGGATAAGAAGGGCGAGCTCGGCGTCATCGCCCCGGGCGCCATGGCCGATGTGATCGCCGTACCGGGCGATCCGCTTCAGGACATCCACCTGATGGAGAGAGTCGACTTCGTCATGAAAGACGGGGTTGTGTTCCACCCGCCGGGCACGCCACACCCGCCCTGACGTCTCACATCACGGCCGGTCCAAACACACATCCCTGTGGTGCATCCAGATGCGTTGACGACCCGACAAACAGCGTGTCCGGTGTGGGTGAGCCGCTCGTGAGCTGACTCTTTCCGTACAGCGCCACGGCGAAGGTACCAGCCGAGCTGATTGCGGCGAGATTGCCCTCATCGTCGAAGCAGATACCGTGTGGCGCATCCAGGGCGGCATCGCCGCTGACACTTGTCGAGCTGAGGATTGTTGCCGGGGTCGGTTTCCCGGAGCTCGACAGACCGGCCGTATCGAATTCGACCAGGGTCGATGAGACGCCGTTGCTCGACCAGAGATTGCCGGCGGCATCGAACCGCAGCGCCCAGGGACCCTGAATTGACGACGCACCGTCGTCACTCAAGGTGATATCGGGTGTGAGATCCGGCGTCAGCATCCCCGTAAGAGGAGGTGCGGGAAGGTTTTTCGCGGCAAATTCCAGAAGTGTGGTACCCGCGGAACTTGTCCCCCCATTGCTCTGTGGCGCACCTCCCTGGTTGGCTACCCATAGGTTGCCACTGCTGTCGAAAGCGAGACCGGATGGGCCATTGAGCGCGGTCGAAGAGATGATCATCGCGGGCGAGATGTTGAGACCGGTCTGCGTGATCTGCCCCGCCGTGAAGACCAGTACGGTGTTGCTGTCATGATCGGCGATCCACTGGTTTCCCTGCGCGTCGAATACCGATTGCTGCGGGTGCTTCAGGGACGTCGAGGTGATGACGGTGACCGGATCCGGATCGCTTTTGGTGCCGAGCGCGGCGACCTGGGAGGCGCTGAAGCCGAACACGGCCGGTGTAGCCTTGCCGTTGATCTTGCCGGCTGCATCCAGCACCCACAGATTGCCTTCGGCGTCGAACGTGACGCCCTGCGGCGATCCGAATTCAGGGCTCGAGAGGGTCAGGTGGGGAGTACCGGCCGTGCTGCCACCGACCATCTGATCCGGAAGGTATTCGATGACGTTCGCGCCATTGGCAATCCATAGCCCGCGGGTGCCGATGGTGGCTTGCTGTTTGGTCATCGTGTCGCCGAACTTGCAGGAGGCGAGCAGGCTTGCAATGAGCAGCAGGCACGGCAAAGCGGGGACAGCGGCACAGCGTCCGTTGCGTGTGGCGAGGTACCTCATTGACCCGGGTCTCCCTGGATTGTTGCGCACTGTGTGGCGACCGCAATCGGTCCCCTGACTATCATCGCACGTTGCGGGGGCTGTCGCTCGGCGGAGACTGGCGCTTGCGTCCGCCGAAAGGTGGGCCGCGACCGGACGGCTCAGGCGTACTCGAGCAGCGCCATGAATCCGAAGTCCATGTGCAGCTGCTGATGGCAGTGGAACAGTGTGAGGCCGGGGTTGTTCGCGACGAAGTCCACCTCCACGTGCTGGTAACCGCCGACCATCACGACATCCTTCATCACCCCGGCAGTGGGCTTGCCTGCGATGCTCACGAGCTCGAAGCTGTGCCGGTGGAGGTGAACCGGGTGGATGTCATCGCTCGCATTGCGCATGCTGAGGCGATAGCGGCGGCCTGAATGGATCTTGAAGAGGGGGCTCATTCGGTCCATGGAAAAGGACTCTCCGTTGAGGGTCCACTGATTGAATCCGCTGCGTGCGGCGTTGACCTTCGCGAACACCATGTCGATGGTGTCGTCCGGCGCTGGTGCGACGCCGTGTCCGAAGCGGGTGTAGTCCCAGCGGCTCGACTTGGGCGCGACCCACTGCGCCATGCCCCTTGCGCCCGCATATTCGACGATGATGCCCATGCCCCGACCCCGGTCGTCGTCCGCCAGGTCGCCCAGAACCCACACGCCAGGGCGGTTCATCTCCACGATTGCCGAGACGCGCTCTGCCGTGCCCAGCCACAGAGTCTGCACGCGAGCGGGCGTGGGCACGGGATTGCCGTCCAGCGCCACGATGTTGAAAGTATGTCCCGGGAGCGCAAGGCTGCGGATTTCCGTTGCGCTGGCATTGAGCACGTGAAACAGGACCCGTTCGCCGGCTCGGACTCGGATTGGCTCTGCGTGTCCCAGCATGCGGCCATTGATGCAGAAGAGCTTGTAGCCCACCTCGTAGCCGTGCGGCATGCGGCGGCGCAGTGAAGCCGCCATCGCCGATTCCCCCGCGCGCTTCAGATCAGGGTCGATCCGGGAAGGCTCGAGAAAATCCATGGCCATGTCGCCTCCCTGCGAGAGGCTCGGCTCGAACTCCTTGAGCACCAGGATCACCTCGCGATCGTAATGGCCGGGCTCATGCGGGTCCTCGATGAGCACCGGCCCGGCCTGACCGCTGTAAAGACCGGCCTGCAGGTTGGAGCCGGCAATCAGGTGTGTGTGATAGAAGCGCAGCCCGGCCGGCCCGGGCGTGAAGGCGATCCTGCGCATCCCGTGCTCGGGAATGTAAGGCGTCCCTTCCTCCGCCGCGCCGTCGACATCGGCCGCGAGTGTTTGTCCATGCCAGTGGAGTTGCTCCGCAGTGCCGGTGTCGTTGTGGATGTCGACGACGACCCGTTTTCCCTGCTTGAAGCGCAACAACGGCCCTGGAAACCGACCGTTGTAGGTCGTGGTCGAGACGGTTTGTCCGGGCGCGAGCTCTACGTTCGATCGGGCGATCCGGATGGTGTAGTCCGCTTTGGCTTCGGACAATGCAGCAGGCCGACCGGTCGCAGGCGCTTGAGTTGCCGCAGTCCGTGCAGGCGCCTGAGCTGACGCAGCCTCCGGCAGCCGGGGTGCAATTGCTGCGAGTCCGGACAGTTTGAGAAAGCTACGCCGGTCCAGCGCCATATCCTCGGGCCAACGATGACGCCGGGCCCACGGCTCACTCCGTCTGCGCACTCTTCCGCTTTCGCGCGAAAGCCCCGACCGTGCCAGCGGGACGGTCCAACACGCATGATACCGCAGGGCTTCACGCCATCGACGCTTCGCTCAGCGGTCACGCTTATTGACGGAAACGCTGCAGGAATGCCCGCTGGGCGTGAAGCCAGGCAGCTGGAACACTGCGGCCCTCGATTCAGGGAGGAATCCACATGCCACGTCATGTGCCTGCGCGCCGGCAAGGGATGTTTCGAGCTCTGCTGTTGTCGTCTCTCGCGCTGAGTGGCCTGAGCTCAGCCGCGACGGCGCCATATCCCGGAAGCCCGCTCATCACTGCAATGAGCTGGGACTTCGCAAGTCTCGCAGCCATGCGAAAGGCTCACGGCAGCGATCTGTGGCCATTGACCTGGGCGGCTGACGGCAACCTGTACGGAGCCTGGGGTGATGGCGGCGGATTCGATGGCGACAGCAACGAGACCGGGCGAGTCAGCCTCGGCTTCGCCCGCATTACCGGCACGCCGGTGGCAGGCGAACCCGGCAGTTACTCAGGCCGGAACCTCTGGGGAGCAGCACCCGGATTTGCCGAGCGGCGCGCCACGTTCGGTGGCAAGGTGGACGATCTGATCTCCATCGGCGGGGTGTTGTATGGGCACGGAGGCCTGTGGACAGCCGCCAACTGTGACTGCAGCGATCCTGTACAGCGCTCGGGCGACAATCCCCACGCTCGCACGCTGACATGGTCGACCGATCTCGGCACGACGTGGGAGGTAGCTCCCTGGAGCAGCGCGGCGGATCCCGGTAACTCGCTGCAATACGGACCGAATTACAGCGGCGCGATGGATCCCGCGCACGTGTACTTCTACTATCAGCCGGACAGAGCGAGCGATGCGACGCGGATCTTTCTGCGCCGGGTTGCGACGAGTGAGCTCACCGCCGATCCGGCCACGCCCGGACACTTCGAATACCTGACTGCGCTGGACGGGGAGGGCTTGCCCCTGTGGTCGAGCAGTGCTGCGAATGCGCTGGCTGTTTTCGAAGATCCACTTGTGCCGCCCGGCACCACTGCCAACGCGACCGTTGTCTACGATGCGCCGCTGGGCCGTTATCTGATGGCGACTCAGCACGGCAACGGCGCGGGCGCCATGGGTTTCTTCGAAGCGCCTGCACCTTGGGGGCCGTGGCATACGGTTGCTTACTATGACGACTGGGGTGGCTTCACCGAAGCTGCCGGAGAGGGTAACGGCCTGTCGTTTCCCTCCAAGTGGATCGGCTCCGATGGCCGGACACTCTGGGGCGTGTTCTCCGGTACGAGCGGTGGCTTCGACTCGTTCAACACCCTCAAGGCCGTCCTGACAGTGCGCGTCGCCATGCCTCAGATCGTCACGCCTGCCGTGGGCAGCGTGCTGTCGCCTGGGGAGCGGGTCAGCACGCGCGGAGTGGGTACCGGGCTGTCCTGGTCGGTGGCGGTCATAGGGAAGGGGGACTCGGTCATTGCGACAGGCAGCGGACCATCTCTGACGTTCGTCGTGCCGGAGAACGTCAGCGTCGCCTCCGTAATCCGCATCACCCTGACCAGTCCCGCCGCGAGCGTGTTCCGGGACTACGTCATCGAAACGCCACATGACGAGTCCCTCGTAGGCTACTGGGCATTCAATGATGGCGCAGGTACGCTCGCGAAGGACTCGTCCGGCAAGGCTGGCCCTGGCATGCTCGTGAACGGCCCGGTGTGGTTCCCTGGGAAGATCGGCGATGCGTTGGACTTTCGCGGGGGCCGGGCAGCGGTGCTTGTCGGCAGCGTTGCGGCGCTGGCGAACCTCTACCCGAAGGGCTTCACCGTGATGGCCTGGATCAATCCGCGCTCGGACGGCAACAGCGGCAGGATCCTCGACAAGGATGATCATTCGCACGGCTGGCTGCTGAAGATGAGCAACGGCGGCCTCCAGTTCGTGGGCGACGAATTCAGCGCGGGTGCGGTGATGCGGCAGACGAGCCGCTTCCTTGTTCGCAACGCCTGGCAGCACATCGCGGCAACCTGGCAAGGCTCATACAGAGCGAGCAGCGTGCACCTCTATATAAACGGTGTTCCAGCGGACGGAGCCGCTGTCGACGGCGCTGGAGGATTGGCTGATGATTCGCGAATACCGCTCACCATCGGCAACCGCATGTTCGATCTGGAGCGAGGCTTCGACGGGAGCATCGACGAGGTGCGCATTTTCAGCCGAGTGCTGACTCCCGGCGAGATTCACGATCTGGCCACGTCGACAACGCCAGCCCCGGCGGCTCGTTGAAGAAGCGATCACGCCGACCCGGCCAACATGACTGAGCCGGCCGCGTGCGGTGCTCGGACTTGCGCCCTGCCCGCGCTTGATCCTGACAGCGCCGCCAACCTGGCGCAGTCACGACGGCGCTCATCCAAAGCGCAATCTGGACGGCCGGACTGGTTTGGGACGACAATGGCGCATCGTGCGAACTCTGACAGCCGTGACCGCCTGCGTTCTGGGTCTCGTCGCGTCCGGCACTGTGTGCGTGGCGGCGGATTCCCCGCACGCACCGGGCTTTGTCGACGCCGCCCGCATGGGATCGGCCGCGGCCGATGCGGACAACTGGCTCGCCAACGGGCGCGATCAGGGTGGCACGTACTACTCGCCCCTGACGAAGATCAACGCTCAAAACGTCGACAAGCTGGGGTTCGCCTGGCAGTACGATCTGGGAACCCATCGGGGTCAGGAAGCCACACCGATCGTCGTCGACGGAGTCATGTACACCTCAGGCACCTGGGGATTCGTGTACGCGCTCGATGCCACGACCGGACGCCAGCTCTGGCGCTATGATCCCCACGCCGCGCACCTCGCGGCACGCCAGCCCTGTTGTGATCTGGTGAACCGTGGCGTCGCCGTGTGGAAGAGCCGCGTCTATGTGGCCTCAGTCGACGGGCGACTTCACGCGCTGGACGCCGCTACCGGCACGAAGCTGTGGGAAGTCGACACCATTGCCGACCATGCTGCGCCCTACTCGAGCACCGGTGCTCCGGAGATAGCCGGCCGAGTGGTGGTGATCGGCAACGGCGGGGCTGACATGGGCCGCGGCGGTGTCCGCGGTTATGTCTCCGCGTACGACCTTGAAACCGGAGCCCTGCAATGGCGGTTCTACACCGTGCCTCCGGCACGCGGGCAGCCCTACGAGAATCCCGAGCTGGCCATCGCTGACAAGACGTGGGAGCCGCATCGCGGCGCGCAATACAAGGGAGGCGGCACCGTCTGGGATGGGTTCGCCTACGACCCCGAGCTCAACCTGGTTTACTTCGGCACGGCCAACGCGGCGCCCTACGACTCACGCCTGCTGGGTCCGGTCAATGATCTCGATCAGCTCTTCACTGCCTGCATTCTCGCCGTGCACGCCGACACGGGCCGGATGGCCTGGTACTACCAGACGACCCCGCACGATCGCTGGGACTTCGACGCCGTGCAGAAGATGGTGCTGTCCGACCTCATGGTCAACGGAAAGGCTCGCCACGTGCTGATGCAGGCATCCAAGAATGGATTCTTCTACGTCCTCGATCGCGCTTCCGGCGAACTGTTGTCTGCTGCGAATTACACCTACGTGAACTGGGCCACGCACGTGGACCTGAAGACCGGCCGCCCGGTTCCAACCGCCCAGGGCGACTGGTTCAGCGGACCCAAGAACGTGTATCCGTCCTGGGCCGGCGGCCATACCTGGCATCCGATGTCCTATAGTCTGTCGACACACCTGGTCTACATACCGGTCATCGACGTCCCCAACGTGTGGGTGGACATGGTGCATAACGGCGGGATGGTCACGTTTCTCGACGGTTTCTTCACCGTCAACGGCATCATGCCCGACGACACCTACGACGCCGCGGATCTCAAGCGGCTGTACGGTCCTCTGCCCGATCTGAAGGCGATCCAGAGCAGCCGCAAGGGGAAGTTGGTTCGTGAGCTGATCCGCGCCTGGGATCCCGTGGCACAGCGCACGGTATGGGAGCACGAGACGTCGTCCGGGCTTCGTGGTTACGACGGGGGAGCGATGAGCACTGCCGCCAACCTCGTGTTCCAGGGTCGGGGAAGCGGCGAGCTGTGGGTGTATGCGGCCGATACCGGAAAAGTGCTCAAGGTGATTCCGACGGGAAGCCACCTCATGGCCGCGCCCATGACCTACGCCGTTCACGGTGAGCAGTTCGTGGCGATCCAGGCGGGTTACGGCGGGGCAGCGATCACGGTCGGGACGATTCCGCCGGGCAGCGCCGCGCGCAGGTATGAGAACACAAACCGGATCATCGCCTTGAAGCTCGGCGGCCCCGCGGTGCCGACTCCTGCGCCATGGAGCGAGCAGCCCGTGCCCAAACCGCCGGCACAGACGGCTAGTCAGGCGAGCATTCGCGCGGGCGAGATCAAATTCATCCAGGAGTGCTCACGCTGCCACGTGCTGGGACCGAGCAGCACGCCGGACCTGCGGCGACTCGGGCCGGGCCTGCAGGCGGCCTTCAATGACATCGTGCTGCGCGGCGCCGTGGCACCCACGGGCATGGAGCGATTCGACGATCTGCTGAGCGAGCAGGACGTGAACGACATCCATGCTTACCTCATCGACGAGAGCTGGAAGGCCTACAAGGCACAGCCGGCGGCGGCGCATTAGGCGTCGGCAGGCCGGTTAGATCGCGACCCCTCAATCTGCGGACGCAAGTGGTCGCACCCGCGTTACTAACTCCTGCAGGACGACAGCAGATCGCGTCATGAACGCATAGTGGCCGGCGCCCTCGATGGGAACGAATGCCACGTTGGGCGCCCGAAGAGAGGCGGCATAGGCCTTTGCCAGACTCGCCGGTGCGATGTCGTCTTGCGTTCCCTGCAGGATGAAGATCGGAATCGAGAAATCCCGGCCCAGAGCAGTCAGATCCTCATTGGTAAACGGCCCGTCCATCTTGGCTCCAAAGAAATGCTCCTGGCTCGAGTCCAGCCCCTCGAGCCAGTTCTGCGCATCGGCTTTGGTGTAGCCCGGCGCGGAGAAGGGCATTTTCATCAGCTCGGGGCCGTCCGGCGCGCCTGGCTCGAAATGCGCGGCCAGATTGCTGCGAATGCCGGTTGATCTGAGACTGCTGTAGGGAGGCGGCCCGATCTTCTCGAGCGATTGCACGGCGGTCTGGTCGCCGGCTCGGCGAGCTCTGGACAGGAGCTGTTGATACGCGACCGCTTCATTCCTGTGCCAGTTGACAACCTGGCCAACCCCTACATAGGCATCGAAAAGATCCGGCCGCGCCTTGGCCATGTGGACTGCGACGACCGATCCCCAGGATATTCCCATCAGGATCACACGCTGCTTGTGCAGCCGCTGACGGATGTACTGCACGACTTCGATGCCATCCTGCGCCATTCGCTCGATGGTGATGTTCTCGCCTACGGGCCCGGATTTTCCGAAGGTGCGTCCGGCACCGCGCTGATCCCACAGAACCAGCGTGAATTTTTTCTCCCACGCAGCGAACTGAGGCACGACCATCCCGCTCCAGGCAGCTCCCGGACCACCGTGCACCACGACGATTACCGGAGCCGCAGAATCGTCCCCTCGAACCGCCACCCATTGCTCGATTCCGCCGATCTGGACGAAGCCTTCTTCGTTGACAGAATGCGAGCGTGACGGATGCGCCTGGGTCTCCTGCCGGTCTGCAGGCGCGGTATCGTGTTGTTTGGAAGTTGCGGCAGCTGCCGCGAGCAGCAAGGCGAGGGTGACAGCCAGCATCCGCATGGAACGTTCCCGATCAGGTCACACAAGCAAATGTGCAGTCAATTTAGATGGCACATGCTCGGATTGGAACGCAGTCCGTCCACCGTCCGGCGTCGACAAGCATCCGTCTGACCCGTTTGCGCTGCTCACCGGCTCCTCTCGGGTCACCGGCTGCAGGGAACGCCCCATCCGGTGCTCCATTGACCCGCACTCATCCTGGCAAGAGCGACGCCCCGCGTGAGGTCCATTGATGCGCTCCTTGTCAAACCCAGGGGATTTATATATCATGTTATATAACGTCATATGGAAAAGTGGTAATGACCGAGGATGTCGTCCGCGCACTCGGACATCTGGCCCTGGGCAGCAGATTGAAGCGCCTCGGTGAGCGTCTGCAGGCACAGGCACAGGAGCTTCTCGAGGCAGAGGGGA
>DASTDD010000298.1:0-8623 GCA_035710545.1 Steroidobacteraceae bacterium | reverse complement strand
GCCGGCGCTGCGCAGATACTCCAGCCGCCGCAGCCGGCTGCGGCCCGCCGCGAGGGGAATGACCTGCAGCAACGTCGCACCGCCCGCGGTCAGCTCCAACAGGTGATTGGGCGCCAGGAAAACCCGCTGCGGCCCCTTGCCGGGGGCGCTGGGCTCGAGCCACTGCTCGACGAGCAGCTTCCAATCGGCATTGACGTCGCGCTCCTCTGTCCCGGCTGGCTGCAGCTCCGGGACAGCATCCCAGGCGGCCGCCGGCGGCGCGGAGGCCGCGCCGAAGGTGCGCACCAGAATCAAGCCGCCGGCACTTGCGAGCTGCAGGGGTGTCAGATCGCCTCGTGTGCTGCCCGCGATGAACTGCCCGTCGAGACCGTATCGCAGAGCGTGAATGTCGCACCGAATCTCGCCATCGAGATGGCCGCGCCCCTCGGCCACGAGGGTATGCGGCCGCTTGCGGCAGCTGTTGCGAAAGGCATGGATCGCGCCGTCGGCAGCACGCACGAGCAGCGCACGTTCGCCGGCGAGGTCGAGCGTGAGGAAATCACCAGGCTTCGGCAGCTCGCCCGCATGGCCGACCAGCTGCCACGAGGGTCGGAAGAGGCGTTCGCGCTCCAGCGTGAGCAGCATGGGGTCGGTGAACGCCCAGTGCGGAACGCGCGTCGCGGAAAGGGCCGGCGGAGCTGCGCCCCCGAACTGTTTGGGGAACACCGAGCGCAGATACGCGAGCGAGCGCTGTCTCATCGCGGCACGATCGATCTGCGCCTCGTTGGTGAATGCGATGCCCTGCCAGAGAACCTCGAGCACACCGATGAGCCCCAGCGCCACGGCATCCGGGTCCAGGTGCGCATCGCCACTCTGGACGATGACACGCTCGATCAGCTCGCGAACCAGCGCCGCGAAGTCATCATCCTTCTTGCCACAGAGCTCGTAGTATTCCTGGCGCGAGCTCGCCTCGCCCCAGAAGGAATACCACACGGACACCTTTCTGGGACTGGCGATGTCCGGGTCCAGATACAGCTCGACGAGCTGCTCGAGCGCACGGACGGGCGTCTCCTTCAAACGAGCCACGGGAGTCATGACGCGCTCCTCGAACTCCGCGGCGAGATACGCCAGTGAGGCCACCAGCATCGCATCCTTGGAGTCGAAGTAGAACCGCACGATGCCGGGGGACATGTCGGCGATGGCGACGACCTTCTCCACGGTCGTGCGCGAGGGTCCGTGCATGTGGAGGGCCGATATGCACGCATCAATGAGGCGCTGGCGCTGCCGCACACGCGAGGCGCGCTCGGGCGCTGGAGCGGTGCTGCTGTTGGAGTTTCCGCGACTGGGCAAGGTGGCTGGCCTCGAGGCTTGCCCGGCGCCGCGCGCCGGGTGAAAGTTGCACACGGCCCCGAGTTTATCGCGCAAAATAGCCGACAGACACCCTGCACTCACCGAACATGCGATCGAACGGAGCTTCCGGCCGCTGGCTCATCATCCTGCCGCCGATGCTTTTCCTGCTGGTTTTCTTCCTGATTCCGTTCGCATTTGCACTGAAGATCAGCTTCGCGGAGACCGCTCCGCGGATCCCCCCGTTCACTGACATCCTGACGCGCACGGCCGACCATCACCTGCACCTGTCGGTCAGCCTCGCAAACTACAAGTACCTGTTCACGGATGAGGTCTACGGGTTCGCCTACCTTTACTCGCTCAAGACGGCATTCTTCTCGACCCTCATCTGCCTTGCGCTGGGCTATCCCATGGCGTACGCGATCTCGCGAGCCGCCAAATCCACGCAGAGCGTGCTGCTGCTCATCGTCATCCTGCCCTTCTGGACATCCTTCCTGCTGCGGGTCTATGCGCTGGAGGGAATCATCCGGGACAACGGCATCGTCAACACCCTGCTGCTGCACTGGGGCATCATTTCCCATCCGATCCAGATCATGCGCACGAGCCTGGCGGTCTACCTGGGGATCATCTATTCCTACCTGCCATTCATGGTCCTGCCGCTCTTCGCCACCCTGGAGAAGCTCGACAACACGCTGCTCGAGGCTGCGGCGGACCTGGGCAGCCCGCCCTGGCGCGCGTTTCTGCATGTGACGCTGCCGCAGTCGCTCCCCGGGATCATCGCCGGCTCGATGCTGGTGTTCATCCCGGCGGTCGGGGAGTTCGTCATTCCCTCGCTGCTCGGCGGTCCGGACAACCTCATGATCGGCCGCGTGCTCTGGGACGAGTTCTTCGGCAATCATGACTGGCCGGTGGCCTCGGCCGTGGCGATCGCCTTCCTGTTCCTGCTGGCGGGGCCGATCGCCCTCTATCAGTACTACCACGTGAAGCAGCTGGAAGCCTGAGCGGCCCATGGAGCGGCGCTTCTCCCCGGTCCTGTTCTGTTCGCTGAGCTTCGGGATCGCGGTGCTGTACGTCCCGATCCTGGTGCTGATCGCCTATTCCTTCAACGCCTCGCCGCTGGTGAACGTCTGGGGCGGCTTCTCGACCGAGTGGTACACCAAGCTGATCCACAACCGCCAGGTGCTGGAGGCGGCCCTGCTGTCGCTCGAAGTGGCGGTCAGCGCCTCCACGGGCGCGGTCGTGCTCGGCACCCTGGCCGCGGTAGCGCTCGTGCGCTTCGCGCGCTTCCGCGGCCGACTCCTGCTGACCGGCATGGTCAACGCGCCGCTGGTCATGCCGGAGATCATCACCGGCATCACGCAACTGCTGCTGTTCGTATCCATGCTGCAGATGTTCTCGTGGCCGCATCGCGGATTCACGACGATCGTGATCGCTCACGTGGCCTTCTGCACGGCGTACGTGACGGTCACGGTCCAATCACGGCTGCAGACGGCCGACCGCTCACTGGAGGAGGCCGCCATGGATCTGGGGTCGGGTCCCGCGCGGGCTTTCATCGAGATCACCCTGCCGATCATCGCCCCGGCGCTGGTCTCGAGCTGGCTGCTGAGCTTTACGCTCTCGCTGGATGATCTCGTGATCTCGAGCTTCGTGTCCGGCCCTGGCGCCAGCACGCTGCCGATGGTCATCTACTCCAAGGTCAAGCTCGGGGTCAGCCCCGATGTCAATGCGCTCGCGAGCCTGATCATCTGCCTGGTGGGAGCCTGCGTCATCGGGGCAGGCATCCTCATGCGGCGCGCGGAACGCCAGCGTCTGCTGGAGATGCAGCAGGCCGAACGCGGGTGACCGTCAGGGGCTCGCTGCGGTATAGCGTGGGTCGTGCGCGGGGCGACTGAACACCTGGCGCACGTATGGCTCGAATACTTCCAGCGCTTTGGTGGGGTAATCCGGATCGAACGATGACTGATCCCAGCGATGGCAGAATTGCAGACAGGCGTCGAACCACTTGTGGCCTCGCAGGCGTTCGCGCATGTAGCGGTTGCCACCCGTGTGATGAACGTAGTAGTAGGTCTGAAACAGGCCGTGCTGTTCCACGATCCAGGTCACTTCCGGGCGCACGTAAGGCCGCAGAATCCCCGCGGCAATCTCCGCGTGATTGTAGGGCGCCAGCTCGTCACCGACATCGTGCACGAGCGCAGCGACGATCAACTCCTCGTCCGCGCCATCGTTGAGGGCCCGCGTGGCCGTCTGCAGAGAATGCCCGAGCCGGCTCACCGGATATCCCTCGAGTGAGTGGTCGAGCTTGCGAACGGCCTCCAGCACTCGCTCGGGTAGTCCGGCTGCGTAGACCTTTTCCGACTCGTCCAGGAGCAGATAGTCCTCGCGTGTGCCGTCCTCCATCCTGCGAAAGCTGACGACTCGGTTCGGTGTGCTCATGCCGGCCTCCGGTCCGCGGACGCGCGTCGGCGCAGCACCCGATACTGGCTCCGCGGCCCGTCGATATCGATGTAACAACCCTGAAGATGCCGCAGGCCCTCGGCAGGGTCAAACCCCGTGCGTCCGTGCAGCAGGCGACGGTTGTCCATCATCAACAGGTCGCCCGCCGCGAGCAGGAAGCGGATCTCGAAGCGTGGCGAGCGCAACAGCTGATCGAAGGCCCGGCGGGCGCGGAAGTAGGCACCCAGCTCCGCCGGTGGTTGCAGCGGCACATAGTCCAGGCGCGGGCTGAAATTGATCGCCTGCAGCCCGCCCGTGCCGTCGGTCTCGATCAGCGAGGCGCTCGCAATGAACTCCGACTGCGCGTCGCGGAAGCGGAACCGCACCGGCGTCCGCGTGAGCACCTCGAACGCGGCGCGATCCTCCTGGCGCAGGGACTGGGCCGCGGCGAATCCATCCACGAGCGTGGAGAGCCCGCCTGAGGTCTCGTTGATGAGACAGTGCAGCAGCTGCACACCCGGGACCGGCGATCGGTAGGGATTGTCGGTGTGGGGATCGAGCGATATCGAGGTATAGGCAAGGTCGATCGCCTCGGGTGTGGAGCGCACATCGAAACACGGACCGAAGTTGGTATCGCGTACGTAACCGAATCCGGCCGCGACCTTCAGCACCGTCTCGTGCCCGGTCGGGACGCCGGTGAAAACGATGAATCCCAGCTGCAGGAAGCGCTCGAGCCAGCCCAGCCGCACGGCATCCGGCGGCGAGTCCTGCCACGCGGCGCGCGGGAGTTCTTGCAGCGCGCCGTCCCACAGCCGCACGACGGGACAGTCGTGATCGCCCGGCGGCAGCGCTGCCTCGGCCAGGATCTCGCGCGCCAGAAAATCCGCCTCGTGCCCGTCGCTGAAGCGCACGCGATAGCGGCCGGGCTCGACTTCGGCCACCCCCGTCAGCGCCAGCTCCGGATCCGCGTCCGAGGGATCCTTCCACCGCTGGCCCGTGTGCAAGTCGATCGTCCCGGCATCCTGACAGCGCTCGCGCAGCCACAGCGGGTGGATGGCAAAGCGGCCGCCAGCGCCAAGCTCGATGCTCAGCTCCGTGGGTGAAGTGATCTGCAGGCGTGAAATGCTCATCTCTCCTGGCGCGACCGCAAGCGCGCCACCTACTTACCTTGCCGTCTTGATACGCGTCCAGGTGCGCGTACGCAGTCGCTCCAGGGCCGGCGAGACTTCCCCTGACTGGTAGAGGCGCGCCTGCACTTCCGCTGTGGGATACACCGCGGGATCGTTCAGAATCTCCGGATTGACATAGGGCCGCGAGGCCAGGTTGTCGTTGCCGTAATGGATGAAGTTGGTGATCTGCGCGATGACGCGCGGCTCGAGAATGTAGTTGAGGAACTGGTATGCGGCGTTCGGATGCGGAGCGCCGGCCGGGATCAACAGTGCGTCGAAGGAGCCGTTGGCGCCCTCCTTCGGAATGGTGAAAGCGAGGTTGACATCCGTGCCCGCCGCCCGCGCCCGCGCGCGGATCGCCGCATAATCGCCCGACCAGGACATGGAGATACAGAACTCCTGGTCCGCCAGGCCGTTCATGTACTCGGTGGAGTCGAATGTGCGGACGTACGGCCGCACCGACAGGATGAGCTGCTCGGCCCGCTTGTAGTCCTCGGGCCGCTTCGTGTTGGGATCGAGATGCAGGTAGTTGAGCGCCAGCTGCAGCACATCCTCCGCCGAGTCGAGAAAGGTGACGCCGCAGTCGGCAAAATGCGCGATGACCTGCGGCTTGAACAGCATGTCCAGGCTGTCCAGCGGCGCATCGGGCATGCGCGCCTTGACCAGGTCCACGTTGTAGGCGAACCCATTGACATGGCGCAGGTAGGGCACGGCATGCTGGTTGCCGGGGTCGGCCTCGCCCTCCAGGGCCAGAACCTGCGGATCGAGGTTCTTCCAGTTGGGCAGGCGCGTGCGGTCGAGCTTCTGATAGATGCCTGCCTTGATCTGACGGCTGAAATAGTCGGTCGAGGTGCTGACAATGTCGTAGCCGGAGTCACCGGCCATCATCTTCGCCTCGAGCGTCTCATCCGAGTCGTAGGTATCGTAGACCACCCGGATCCCGGTTCTGCGCTCGAAGGTCGCGATGGTATCCTGACCGATGTAGTCAGCCCAGTTGTAGACGTTGAGCACCTTCTCCTCGGCCGGCGTACCGGAGTGCGGATCGTGGCCGCAGCCGGCCAGAGCGCCCAGCCCCGCCAGGATTCCCCACGCCGCCCCAGGCGCTCTGATCGTCATGCTTTTTGCCGGCAGCTCCCGCAGCTCTGGTTATTATCGACCCTATAATAATAACGGCGCAAGCGAGCGGCCGGCTCGGCGCCGCGCGTGCCGCGGCGCCGGGGCGTGCCCGCCCTCAGCGCTACGAATGCCCTCAGCGCTGCGAATGCCCTCAGCGCTACGGATGCCCTCAGCGCTGCGGGTGCCCTCAGCGTTGCCGCCGCTCCCAGTCCGGCGCCACGTAGTAGGGCGCGTCGGATGGCGTCATCAGCGGCCGGTCCAGGATGTGGTCGGCCGCCTTCTCGGCCAGCATGATCGTCGGTGCGTTGAGGTTCCCGGTGGTGATGTTCGGCATGATCGAGGAGTCCACGACGCGGAGGGCGCCGAGACCGCGCACGGCCAGCTGACTATCCACGACCGCCAGCGGATCATCGTCCGCGCCCATCTTGCAGGTGCATGAAGGGTGATAGGCGCTCTCGACGTGCTCGCGCACGAACGCGTCGATCTGCTCGTCGGTCTGCACCTGTGCGCCGGGCTGGATCTCCCGTCCACGGAAGCGGTCGAAAGCTTTCTGCGCGAACACCTCTCGCGTGAGGCGCACACACGCGCGCATCTCGGTCCAGTCCTCCGGCTGCGACAGATAGTTGAAACAGATCTTCGGCTTGTCGGCCGCTTTGGCCGATGCGAGTCTCACCCAACCGCGGCTCCGCGAGCGCATCGGCCCAACATGCGCCTGAAACCCATGCTCGCGGGCAAGCGCCGAGCCGTCGTAGCTCACGGCCATGGGCAGGAAGTGGAACTGAATGTCCGGAAACCGGACGCCCGCGCGGCTGCGGATGAATCCACCCGTCTCGAAGTGATTCGTCGCACCGAGGCCATCATGCGTGAGAAGCCAGCGCGCGCCGATCATCGCCCGCCCGAGCGCAGTCTGATACTTGTAGAGCGTGATGGGCTCGCGGCAGGCGACCTGGAAGTAGAATTCCAGATGATCCTGGAGATTCTCTCCCACGCCCGCGAGATCGTGCACGACCGGGATCCCCAGCGCCCCGAGCTCCGCCGCGGGCCCGACGCCGGAGAGCTTGAGCAGCTGGGGCGAGTTGATCGGCCCTGCGCTGAGGATCACCTCGCGGCTCGCGCGCGCGATGTGCTCCGCGCCGCCGCGGCTGTACTGCACGCCCACCGCTCTGCGGCCTTCGAAGAGAATACGGGTCGCGCTCGTATGCTCCTTCACCGACAGGTTCCCTCTGCGCAACGCGGGCTTCAGGTAGGCGCGGGCGGCGCTGCAGCGACGCCCCTCGCCCACCGTCATGTCCATCGCCCCGAATCCCTCCTGCTGAAAGCCGTTCATGTCAGCCGTCAGGGGATAGCCGGCCTGCCGCCCGGCCTCGAGCCAGGCCGCGTACAGCGGGTTGGTGAGTGTGCCGCGCGAAGTCCGCAGCTTGCCGCCACTGCCCCGATACAGGTCCTCGCCGGCAGCTCGCTTCTCGGCGCGCCGGAAGTACGGCAGTACGTTCCGGAATCCCCAGCCGCGAGCGCCCGCCGCTTCCCAGTCCTCGAAATCAAGCGCGTTGCCGCGCACATACACCAGCCCATTGATGGAGGAGGAGCCGCCGATGACCTTGCCGCGCGGGGTATGCAGCCGCCGCCCCCCGAGATGGGGCTCGGGCTCGGTGTGATAAAACCAGTTGAATCGGGGCATGTTCATGGGGATCGACAGAGCCGAGGGCATCTGGATGAAAATCGAGCGATCCGAGCCGCCGGCCTCCAGCACCAGGACGCGGTGTTGCCCGTCCTCGGTCAGGCGGTCCGCCAGCACGCAACCTGCCGATCCGGCGCCGACGATCACGTAATCAAAGGTTGACTGCGTCAACGGCAAGCCCGTCAGTACGGCGACTCGACGCCGCCGAGAGCGACATAGACGCTCTTGAGCTGCGTGTAGTGCTCGATCGCGGCCCGGCCGTTCTCCCGACCGAGCCCCGACATCTTCACTCCGCCGAAGGGCAGCTCGATGGGCGTGATGTTGTAATGGTTGATCCAGCAGGTCCCGGCCTGAAGGCGGGCAATCACCCGGTGCGCACAGCTCAGGTCGCTGGTGAAAACACCCGCCGACAGCCCGTACTCGGTCGCGTTGGCGCGCTCGATGACCTCATCCTCGTCCGCGAAATCGAGCACGGTCATGACCGGCCCGAAGATCTCATCGCGCGCGATCACCATGTCGTCATGGCAATCGTCGAAGACGGTGGGTGCGACGAAAAATCCCCGGGCCAGCTCGCCGGCGCTCAGCCGGTAGCCGCCGACGACCACTCGGGCGCCCTCGGCCTTGCCACGTGCGATGTACCCCAGGACCTTCTCCATGTGCCCCTCGGAGATCAGAGCTCCGACTTGCGTCTGCGGATCCAGAGGGTCGCCGATCCGCATGGCGCTCACGCGCTGCGCAAGCTTCTCCATGAATGCGGCCTTCACCTGGCGATGCACGAACACGCGAGTGCCGTTCGAGCACACCTCGCCGGCCGAATAGAAATTGCCCAGCAGCGCGCCGGAGACCGCGTCATCGATCCGCGCGTCCTCGAAGATGATCAGCGGCGACTTGCCCCCCAACT
>DASTDD010000297.1:0-12316 GCA_035710545.1 Steroidobacteraceae bacterium | reverse complement strand
CCCGCGCACGGCCATGCGCGGGACGGAGTAGTAGTAGCTTGCCGCACCCGGCTCGTCTGACTTGCGGCTCAAACCCCGGTCCCCGTTGAGGACCGGGGCGCCGAGCGGTGTCACATCGAGCGATACGTCGTAGTCGCGGCCGTGCGCGTGCAGCCGCCAGCTGTCATTCATGCCGGCGAGGCTCCAGTCCTCGACCCACACGCGTAATGGCGAGGCTTGCGCGCCGGCCAGCCCCAACGCACCCCGGGAGTACTTCTGCGCAAACTCGAACACACCCCGTGCAACGTCGGTCACGGCAAAGTGAGCCAGATAGATCTGCCGCGTCCGCCAACGCGAGCCCGACGCGCCGGCGGCTTCCTCTCCTGGCCTCGCTTCGCTTCCGCCGGGAGCCAGCGCGAAACGAAAGAAGGTCAACTCGAAACCGAAGCGCTCACCGCTCGCCGAGTCGAGATTGCCGGTCACGTACCACCACTCGTGACGGAAGGCCGGATGCGGGCCGTGATCGAGCGGGAAGCGCAGTTCGCGCGGCGACAGCGCCAGCTCGAAACCGCTCGCGTCAGGTACTCCCCGCAACACATCCAGCTCCGAAAGCTGCGCGGCGGCGCAGACGATCATGGGAGCCGCGAGGCCCAGCGCGAACGCGAGTGCCCTCATCCAACATCTCTCCGCGGCACTTCGGCAGCGGACATCACTCTTCCCGGATCTCATCTGCGATGGTCGCACGCGCGCCTCGCCACGCCGGATACACCCCCGCGGCCAGTGCCGCGGCGACCGAGAGCAGCAGAGCGTTCGAGAGCTGGGCGGAGCTCACATGTAGGTCGATCTGCCAGCCGAAGGCCCGCCGGTTGATGACGAGGATGAGCATGAGCGCGGTCAGGAAGCCCGCCGGAATCGCCACCACCAGGGCCATCAACCCCATGAAGCCGGCCTGAGCCTCCACGAGCAACGCGGCGCCTGCCGGCGTGAGACCGAGCGCCCGGAGCAGTCCCACTTCACGGGATCGTTCCAGCTCCCACGCCAGCAGTGCGCTCAGCAGTCCGACGGCAGCTACACCGCCCGCGAGCCAGTACAGCACTCGCGTGATCACGAACGTGCGCTCGAAGATCTCCATGGAGAGCTCGCGGAGGCGGGCATTGGAACTGATCAGCAACGCCTGTCGACCGCGCGCCTGGGCGCGCAGTCGCATCATGACCTGCGCGGAGGACGTGTCAGGGCGCAGGTAGATCCCCAGCCCCGTGACGCTCTCGTCGTGCCAGAGCTGGCGAAATTCGCCGAGAGACATCATCACGTTGCCGCGGTCGTTGCCATATTCACGGTAGATCCCGGCGATCCTGAAGCTCCGCGCCCCCGAGCCCGTTGGAATGGTCAACTGCTGACCTGCCCGCAGTCGCAACCGCCAGGCAAGCGGCTCCGATACCAGGATCGACCCGCTTGCGAAGGCGGACCATGCCGACCGCGGATCGCCGTCCACAAACACGAGGCCCGGCCGGCTGTGGGCCGCGCTCTGCAGCGCATCGAGCTCGACCTGCTCTCCGGCGAGCTCGACCTGGGTATGCCGGCTGATGCTGTAGTCGGCGACACCGGGAGTCCGCAGGAGTATGCCGACCAACTCCGGCTCGATCCGGCGCTCCGGGCCGCCTGCCCCCGGTGCCGTCACATAGACATCGGCCCGTATGGTTCGCTCGAGCCACGCACGCAGCGACTCCCGGAAGCTCCCAACCATGATGGAAACGCCGATCATCGCGGCAATGGCCATGCCCAGAGCGGCGACGGCGACCCCGGTTCGACTGAGTGAGCCCGCCACCTCGCTGAAAGCGAGGCGCCCCACCGGGCTGACCCGCGCGCAGGCTTTGGCGGCACCTATGGCCGCAGCCCGCAACACGGCGGGCGTGAGCGCCGCCACACTCAGCAGCAACATGAACAGAGCTCCGAATCCGGCCAGCAAGCTGCGCCCGGAGGATGCGGCGACAATTGCCGACCCAAGACCCAGCAGCACGCTCGCCAGGGCGAGCCGGCGCGCCACGGCCACGGCGCGTGACTCCAGCACCGAGCGCCGGAGCCCAAGCTGCGGCGCGCCCGCCGCGGCCTCGAATGCCGGAACCAGCGCGCCCACGAGCGCGGTCAGGAAGCCCGCGAGCAGCGCGATCACCACGGAGCTCGCCGGCAGGACGGTCTGCCTGACGGACACGACGAAATACAGATCATTGATCGTCTGGGACACGAGGCCCACGAGCGCGTGCGCAATGCTCGCGCCGAGCAGCAGCCCAACCCCGGCACCCACTGCCCCCAGCACGGCTGCCTCCGCCAGCACGATCTCGAGAACGTCCCCGGGCGTTGCCCCCAGGGCGCGCAGAATGCCCACGACGCGGCGGCGCTGCACGACCGCGAAGCTGATGGTGCCGTAGATGATCAACAAACTGACCATGAGGGCGAGCAGGCTCATCGCCCGCAGGTTGGTCGTGAAAGCGGATGTCATGTCGATGCTTTCACGGGTCCGCCCTTGGGCCGGCTCGAGCTGGACGTCCGGCGGGAGTTGCGCCCGCAATCGGCTCTCTGCGGGCCCGGCGGCTGCACCCGCGGGGAGTCGCACATCGATGCGGGACAGCCGGCCGCGCAGGCGCAACCACCCCTGCGCCTGCGCAATGTCCGTCAGGATCAGCGCATCGTACCCGGCCTGGTCATCGGCAATCGTCCCGATCAGCGTCGCGGTGGCCCTCCTGCCGCCGATATCGAGCTCGAAGGGACGGTTCTCTCCGACATCCAGCTCCTGCGCGGTGGCCGCGGCCATCATGATGGTGCCCGCCTGCGTGAACCATTGGGCCGATCGGCTCAAATCGAGCCGGCCCATGGGCCCGCCCGAGCCGGATGCCGGCGCCTCGAACTGCGGGCTGGCGAGCGGATCGATGCCCACCAACTGCATGGTCTGCCCGCCAATGCTGGCGTAGCCTGCCACGATCGGCGCGAAACCGAGCTCCGGATTGCGCAGTCGCAGATCGACGTACAGCTGTTCATCGATACCCACGGGTCCGCCCAGGATCTCGTGAGTAGCCGCTCCGTTCACTGCGCGCAGCGACAACTCGAAAGCGCGCGCCGCGCTGGCGGTGGCGATGTCCACGGCAACGAGAGTCGCGACGCCCACCGACAGTCCCAACAGCGCAAGTGCGAGCTGCGCCGGGTGGCGCATCAGGTGGCGGAGGCTTGCTGCCCAGAGGACTGGCATGAGATCTCCTGGAGCCGCCCATCCCGCAGCTCCCAGACGCGATCGACCATTCGCGCCAGCAAGGTGTCGTGAGTCACGATGAGCAGCGTCGCGCCGCGCGAGCGGGCCAGGGAGAGCAAGGCCGGCAGTACCTGGCGCGAGGTCTCTTCGTCCAGGTTGCCGGTCGGCTCATCGGCCAGCAGCAGCGCGGGCCGATGCACGAGTGCGCGGGCAATCGCCACGCGCTGCTGCTCGCCTCCGGACAGCCGATCCACGGCGCTGTGCACCCGATCGCCGAGGCCAACCTCTTTCAACACCTCCACGCTGCGGGCGCGCGCCTCCGCGCCGCGCACGCCATTGAGCTCGAGGGCGAGCCGCACGTTCTCCTCCACATCGAGCGTTGGTATCAGATTGAAGAACTGGTAGACGAAGCCGATGTGCTTGCGCCGAAAGAGTGTCCGGCCCGGCTCCGCCAGCGCGCTGATCTCGATGTCGTGAAACTGCACCGAACCGCTGTCTGCGCGGTCGATTCCGCTGATGAGGTTGAGAAGAGTCGACTTGCCCGAGCCGCTGCGGCCGATGACCGCGGCGACCTCGCCGTCGCGGAACTGGGCATCCGCCTGATCGAGTACGCGGTGTACCTGCTCGCCTTCACGAAAGCGGCGGCTCAATTTCCGGATGGTGAGCACGCGACGTACTGTAAACCATGCTGGCCGCGGATCCCGCTGCGGGGCGTCTGAAGGTTGGGCGCGAGCGTAAAAACCGCAGCAAGCGCGGCTGCGATAGGCCAAACTGTCGCCCGCTGCGGCTTCATGCCCCGCCGGTCCGGCGCGGCCCGCATGCCTGAGGTGCCTCATGAATGCTGCCGTTGGTCGAAGGAAGGCCGCCTATGCCCTTGCCGGAATGCTCGCATGGGGCGCTGTCGCCTCCGCTCAGGATACGCCGCCGGACAAGTCCACCGCTCCCCCCGCCACAGCTCCGGCTGCCGGTCAGTCCAAAAGCCACGCCGCGCAGAAGGGCGAGGCGGGCGCAGCCATGAAGGCGCCGACCAACTCGAAGGCTCAGGCGAGCTACAGCCTGGGTGTCGTCCTGGGCATGCAACTGCACGAGGCCGGACTCACGAACGAGTCGGTAGCCAATGAGCGGCTCTCGCAGGGTTTGCGTGACGCGCTTTCGGGCAAGGCCAAGCCGTCCCCCCAGGATCAGCAGAGCATCATGAGTTACATCCAGTCGGTGCGCGCGGGCCTGGCCGACACCAACCGGGCCGCCGCCAAGACGTTCCTCGCCGAGAATGCCCGGAAGAAGGATATCGTGACGACCGCGAGCGGCCTGGAGTACCACGTCATCAACGCCGGCTCCGGGCAGGGGCCGAAACCCACCGATGAGGTCACGGTGAACTACCGCGGCACCCTTCTCGATGGTACGGAGTTCGACAGCTCCTACAAACGTGGCCAGCCGGCGACCTTTCCGGTCAACGGTGTCATCCCCGGCTGGCGGGAAGCCCTGGTGCTGATGAAGCCCGGCGCCAAGTGGCAGCTGTTCATTCCTCCGAATCTGGCTTACGACGAGCGCTCGCCGCCGCCGATCCCGCCGGGCTCGATGCTGATCTTCGACGTGGAGATGATCGGGGTGAAGCCGGCCAAGGCCGCTCCGGCCCCGGGACCGGGAGCAGGTCCCGGAACAGGTCCTGGCGCGGGTCCCGGAGCAGGTGCCGGCGCGCAGGTTCCGCCGCCGAAGTAACCAGCGAACCCGGGCAGTCGCTGCCGGCGGGCAGCGACTGCCGGACCCCCGCACCCCGACTCAGGTGTTGGCGCCTGGCGCGAAGCGCATGCGCTTCGTGACACCCATGCGTGTCAGCTCCTCTCGCAACCCTTCGCCGAGCTGCGCATAAGCCGCACTGTCGAAAGCCGGGGCGTGCGCCCAGTCATACGCCCACGGATGCGCGGCGCGCAGATTCTCAGGCTCATTGCTGTAACGCGGAATGACATGAGCGTGCAGCGCCGGCTCCTGGTTGCCCAGGATCGCGTAGTTGATCCGGGCAGCACCCGTGACTTTGAGCAGCGCATCGCCGAGGCGGGCAACGTCCAGGAGAAACAGTGTCCGCTCCTGCGCACCGAGCGAATTCAGGGTGGGCACCACAGGATCGGGAAGGAGCAGCGCGTAGCCGCGCAGGAACTGCCGCTCCCCGAACAGGGCCCATCCGGAGTAAAACCGTGCGATGACCCGCGGCTCGCGCCCGGCGCGGGCCGCGGCGACCTGCCGGTGGATCACCGTCTCAGGCTCGTTGGCAGTGCCGCTTTTCATGTGGCGCGCAAGTTAACACATCGCCGAGCGCCCGGATGTGACTCACTCCTGCCACGAGCGTACCCGACCCGTGTCCATGTGAACGAAGCCTGAGCGGGGGTAGTAGCCGACGCCACCGCGGCGAGCCGCGAGCGCGAGATCCCGCAGCCGCGACAGTGGACACCCTATCAGACGCACGTCCATTGCACGACCCTGCATGTGCTGGCTGTGCTCTGCAACGGCATGTCCGGTTGCGCGCAGACGCTGGTTGGTCGCGGGCGAACGATAGCCCGAGATGACCTCGTACCTGGGCTCGTAGCCAGCCTCGCGCGCGAGATCGCTCAGCAGCACGTACAGCTGCGGATCCATCGCGTGCTCCTCGTCCCGCCGATAGTCCCGCAGCAGGTGCTGCAGGCGGGCAAGCGAGTCGGGCGGCATGGAGTGCGCGTCGCTGAACGTGACGCTTGCCACCTCACCGGTATGAATATTGGTCAGCTCGAGATGGCGCGTGATCGTTCGCGAAGTGTCGGCGGCGCGGCCAGCCTTCCAGCATGCGGGCACTCCGATCAGCGCGGCGAGCAGCAGGCGTCGCCGGCTCCATGGCGCCCCCCTCACAGCGCGCTCACACTCCCCGCATCGCCGGGCTGGGTGTTGACCGCCACGACGGTAGCCCTGGCGAAGAAGTTGAATTCCGAAGCGCTCGCCCAGGTGTAGGCGCCCATCGCGCGTCCCACGATCAGATCTCCCGTGCGCAGCTCCGGCAGCAGCAGATTCTCGGCAATCACGTCGATGCTGTCGCAGGTGGGACCGGCGAGCACCGAGGGCAGGCGCTCCGGGCCGTCGCGCAGGGGCTCGACCGGATAGCGGGCGTGGTCGTAGAGCTGGCCGCTGTAGGACCCGTAAAGACCATCATCGAGGTAGTACCACCAGTGCCCCTCGCGTCGCGCCCGTCCCATGACCGAGGCCACGCCGATGGCCGAGGGGCCGACGATGTAGCGGCCAGGCTCGGCGATGATGCGTACCCGCTCCGGGAGCTTCGCCAGCGCCGCGCGCAGCGGCGCGCAGAATCGGCTGATGTCCTGCACGGGTTGCGCGTAGTCGATGGGGAAGCCGCCGCCGATGTCCAGGGTATCGAAGGCGCCGAGCTTGTCGCGGCGCGCCGCGGCCATGAGCTTCACGCAGGCATGCAGTGCTTCCACGTGCTTGGCGGAGTCCGCGGCCTGGGAGCCGACATGGAATGACAGTCCGCGCACCTCGATGCCCTGTTCGGCGGCGAGGCGCGCGAGCGCCAGCAGGTCCTCCGGGTCGCAGCCAAACTTGCGGGACAGATCACAGACGGCGCCGGGACTGCGGAACGAGACCCGCAGCAGCAGATCGACGCCGCCGGCGTAGCGCGCGAACTTCCTCACCTCGTCGGGATTGTCGGCGACGAACGTGCGCAATCCGAAGGCTACCGCGTTGCGGATGTCCGGATCCCGCTTGATCGGATGCGTGTGGATGCAGCGGTCGGGCCCGATCCCGAGCCGCTGCACGAGCTGCACCTCTCCGGTAGTGGCGAGGTCGAGAAAGCCCCCTTCGTGGATCACGGTCTGCACCACCGCGGGGTGCGGCAGGGGCTTCAGGGCATAGTGCAGATCGACGCCCGGCAACGCCTTGCGCAGCTTGCGGAACTGCACTCGCACGCGCTCGGAATCCAGGATGAGCAGCGGCGAGCCGAACTCCTTGACCAGCCGGCGGATGTGCGTGGGCTGGAACGGATCGATGAAGCGGGGACGACGGCGCCGGCGGGGCATTGCGCATTGTTAGAAAAACGTGACGGCGTGACAAGGCCACGGTCGAAGTTCTGCTACATTGCCGCCACGCATGAGCCCGCCGAGCGCGCCACAAGATCCACGACGCGAGCTGGAAACACTGCTTGCTTCCCGCTTCGCCCTCATCGTGATCGAGTCGCGCGAGGAATCGCGCGTGCTCACCCTGGTGCGCGAGGCGAGCCTCAAAGTCCGACACGGCCGGGGATGGGGCGTTTTTCAGTGGACGGTCACCGAGGGCCTGCGCCGCCTGGACGTGGACATGGGTGGCCCACAGAAGCTGCTGGCCGATCCCGGGCAGCTGCTGCGGCACCTCAAGGCCACGCCGATGGCGGGCATCTACGTGCTGCTGGACTTCCATCCCTATCTCAGCGATCCGGTCAACGTGCGGATGCTGAAGGACGTAGCGCAAGGCTACGACCAGGTGGCGCGCACCGTGGTACTGATGAGTTATGAAGTGACGCTGCCGCAGGAGCTGGAAAGCTTCGCCGCGCGACTGCACCTGACGCTGCCCTCCCCCGGTGAGCGGCAGATGATCGTGCAGCGCGTTGCGCAGGAATGGGCCGTGGCCAACCCCGGCCGTCCCGCTCAGATCGACCCCGAGGCGCTCCCCAAGCTCGCCGACAATCTGAGCGGGCTGACTGCGGCGGATGCCGAGCGCCTGGTGCGCCAGGTCATTTTCGCGCACGGCGCGCTCACCATGGCGGACATGCAGAGCGTGCTGGCCGCGAAATACCAACTTCTCAATCGCGGTGGGACGCTGACCTACGAGCCCGATACCGCCCGATTCGCCGACGTCGGCGGCATGCATCATCTGCGCTCCTGGCTGATCAGCCGCAAGCCCGCATTCGACGGCAGCGCGCCGGAACTGGATGCGCCCAAGGGGGTGCTGTTGCTGGGAGTGCAGGGCTGCGGCAAGAGTCTGGCGGCGCGCTGCGCCGCCGGCGTGTTCGGCGTGCCGCTCCTGCGGCTGGACTTTGGCGCCCTGTACAGCAAATGGCACGGCGAATCGGAGAAGAACCTGCGCGAGTCGCTGCAGGCCGCGCAGGCGCTGGCACCGTGCGTTCTGTGGATCGACGAGATCGAGAAGGCCCTCGCCGACGGCGAGGGAGACAGCGGCACCTCGCGCCGGGTGCTGGGCACGTTCCTGACGTGGCTGTCAGAGCAGCGCGCCCGGATCTTCGTGATGGCAACCGCCAACGACATCACGGCGCTGCCTCCTGAGCTGATCCGCAAGGGCCGCTTCGACGAGATCTTCTTCGTCGACCTGCCTGGCGAGAACGCCCGGGCCGCCATTCTTGCCATTCATGCGCACAAGCGCTCCGTGGCGCTCAGTCCGCAGGAGCTGCTCGCGCTCGCCAGGGCCAGCGCCGGATTCTCCGGTGCCGAGCTGGAGCAGGCGATCGTCGCCGCGCTCTACGACGCCCGCTCGAGCGGCCGAGCGGTCGATGCGGCGGCCGTCGCGCACGAGCTGCAGGCGACGAAGCCGCTGTCGGTCGTCATGGCGGAAAAGGTCGCGGCACTGCGCGAATGGGCCCGCGAGCGCACCGTGCCGGCCGACTGATCAACCAACTTTTAACGACCCGAGGTCTGGCCCTGCATGGGGAGGCAGCCCCCTTGCGTCTGAGCTCTTTTCCAGGGGGCAACTCCCCATGCAGGGCCAGACCTCAAGGCAGGACTGCCATGGCCCCCGATTCATCGCTCTCGCTGACACTGGAGGCGGCCCGTGCCAGGCGGTCGCGGATCGCATCCCAGCGCTCGCCCTCCGGTACATCCTGCACCAGGATCTGGGCGCAGCCTGCCTTGTCGAGCGTCCGCAGGTTGGCGTACAGATCGTGGCCGTACTGCTCCGGTCGCCGCCCCGCGTTGATCCATGTCACGTACTTGTGCGCCCTGAGCGGCAGGCGCTGCGCGAGCACGGCAACGCGCCGTCCGCCCTCGGACAGGGCGGCAGCGTGCGCATCGATCTCACCTGCCGGAATGATGGTCATCGGCGTGCTCGGCGCGTAATGCGCCGGAGTGCTGCCGGGCACGCGCGGTGATTCGACATTGGCGCCGATCAGCACATCGCCGACCACCGCCCGCAACTGGCCGGCAGTGACAGCTCCCGGACGCAGCAGCCGCACGTTCGCGTCCTCGATGGCGACGATGGTGGACTCGAGGCCGATCTGACACTCACCCCCATCGAGGATCACCTTGACCGCATCGCCCAGTTCGTCGCGAACGTGCTCGGGACGCGTCGGCGACAGTCGCCCGTAGCGGTTGGCCGACGGGGCGGCGATGCCACCGCCGAAGGCCGTCAGGAGCTGCTGCGCCATCGGATGCGAGGGTACACGCACGGCAATCGTGTCCTGACCTCCAGTCACCAGATCGTGAACGTTGAGCGCGCGCTGCATGACGATGGTGAGCGGACCCGGCCAGAACCGCTCGGCCAGCTTGCTGGCGACCTCGGGAACTTCCCGCACCCAGCGATGCAGAAAGCGGGGGCTGTCCAGATGCACGATGACAGGGTGGCTCGTCGGCCGACCCTTGGCGGCGAAGATCTTCTGGACGGCGGCCGGATTCTGCGCATTGGCGCCGAGTCCGTAGACGGTCTCGGTCGGAAACGCAACGAGATCGCCGTCGCGCAGCGTCTGCACGGCGGTCTCGATCTCGACCTGAGTGGCCCTGACAATGCGAACCATGATGAGGCGAATTCTACCAGTCGCGGCAGCTGCCGCGCCTTGCGCGAGTCAGGCTCTGGGCCAGGGACGGAGCCACGCTCAGACAATGTCAAAGACGACAGTCTTCAGTACATCACTTTCGAGCACGACCGTTCGTCGCGTCCGGACGACACGTGCGGTGCGCAAGCCTATACGGCTTCGGCTCAGCTTAGCCGGACGCAGGTCTCATCCTGGCGCCTCATTCGAGCGTTTTGCGCACCCAGCCGGCACCCGTGTCCACCAGCTCATAGGCGGGCCAGTAGTGCTTGTCGAGCTTCAGCGTGATCACTTCCGGCGCATTGTTCCATGTGATGGTCTTGAGCCGCACTGAAGAGCGATCCGGCCGTCCGGTGACCGCGCCGAGGAACGCATCGAGGTCCGGAGTTGGCACCCCATCGACTTCCACGATCCGACGGCCCGGATACAGGCCATAGCGCGTGGCCGGAGAACCGTAGGAGAAGTAACCGACGTACACGCCCACTGGCGGAATTCCGCGCTGGGCGCTCATTGCACGATGTGGCGCCTGCAAGGTCGCTCCGGCCCACTCCACGAGTCGATCGATGTCGGCCCCGGGCAGTACGACGGTCTTGATCTTGAGAGACTGCTCGCTGTTGCCGCGCCAGACAGCGACAGTCACCTCGTCCTTGTCCGCCGCAGCACGCTCGGCTTCGCGGAAGCTCGTGACCACCTTTCCGTCGATCGTGAGCAGGATGTCACCTTGCTGCAGCGCGTGCGATGCTGGTGAGCCACCCACCATGCGTACGACGGTCAGGGCCTGCCGCTGCGTCGGGCTCTGCTCGGCCAGCTTCCTGGTCCACTCCTCCGACAAACCGAACTCGCGCGCGCTCGCGAGCGGCTGCTCATTGAACTCAGCTTCGAGCGAGTGCAGCGGTTTGTCATTGCGCACGCGGTCCAGCATGTCCGCTACCAGGTCGATGGGCACACCTCGATTGTCCTGCGCGACTTCGCGGCCGTTCTCGTACGCGAAGCTCGACCACAGACCCAGCACGTTGCCCGACTTGTCGCTGAGCACGCCGTCGAAGTCAGTCGGCGGGTTCACCAGCTGAGCCACCTCGAGATTGCTCTCGCGGAAGCGCATCGTGCGCGACAGGGGAAGCTCGAGCGGGTCGATGCTCGCAATCTGCGTCGCGCGTGAGTGCATCGCACTGTCACCGCTCAGCCCTACGACCCAGACCGGCTCGCCGGCGGTCAGCGGGCTCGGAGCGAGCTTCGCCGCCTTCACGGGCGTGCTGCCGATGAGCTTCGGGTCGTACGCAACGACCGCCAGATTGTGCAGCGGATGTACGTACACAACGCGGCCAGGCACCTGGACGGTCCCGGCGAAAGTCACTGTGACGTCACCAACCCCCACGGGCACGGTGTTGCGGTCGACGACCACGAGGCCCCTTTGCGCATCCACGACGAGGCCCGTGCCGTGGTAGTTGCGCTCGGTGATGCCCGACACCGAGTAAGGCATGTCGAACGTGACCATCGCCAGCGACGGCGCGAGCGCTTCGAGTCTCGGGTCCTTGAACTTCGGAAACTTGGTCGAGCTCACCTTGATGGGTTTCGGCGCGGGACCGGCAGGCAGATCGTGGCAATCCCACAGCCCCTCGCGGTCGTTGCGCTCGCAGTGATGCGCCGGGAACCAGCGCCGGTCCATCCGCACGGAGCGGAGCTGGCTGCTGTTGGGATCATCGATGGTGATGTAGCGGATGGTCGTCCGGTCGCCATTGCCGAGCTCGGCGATATGCGCTTCCACGTCGGTCAGCGCGTCGACCCGCTTCGAGTCCATCATTGTGATGACGGCGCCCCGCGGAATACTGGCCGCCCCGAACACGTAGCCGGGATTCGCGACGTACACCCCGCGCGGCGGCACGTTGAACTGCCGGGCCTGCTGGTAGGAGAGAGTGTTCAACGTCGCATCGCCGAACTCGGCATACGCGCTGGGCGTGATGGCGTGCAGATCGCCCACGGGCAGCTTGGCCGATATCGGCTTGCCGCCGCGCTCGAGCTCGACCTGCACGTGACCGCCGACGTTCGAGTCGAGGACCTCGTCCAGGGGCTCGAACTGAGTCACGTAGTGACCGTTGACCCGCACGAGCACGTCCCCCGGCTCGAGGACGCTCTCGCTGGGCGAGCCGGGCAGTACCTCCGTGACGACCAGCATGCCCGTGTATTGCGGGTAGGCCTTGCGCACCGCGGCTTCGGTCGCCGGGTTCAGGCCGAGTCGTTTGAGCTCGTCATAGGGGGTGTAGTTGAAAACCGAGTACAGCGTGCCGCGGGTCACCGGTTTGCCCTGCTGGATGAGCTCGAGCGCACGG
>DASTDD010000296.1:0-5221 GCA_035710545.1 Steroidobacteraceae bacterium | reverse complement strand
CGAGCAGTTCTATGCCGGGTTGAGCTGATCCGAGAGGGAACGCACCCAGCGGACAATGTCGGCCTTCCCCATGGCCCCTGACTGCCGGGCGATCTCCCGACCACCTTTGAACAACGCCAGTGTTGGAATGCTGCGGATATGGAATTCACCCGCGAGCGTGGTTTCCACGTCGGTGTTGACTTTCGCGAGACGCATGCCGGGCTCGAGCTCTGCGGCGGCCGCAGCGTACTGGGGCGCCATCATCTGGCAGGGACCACACCACGGTGCCCAGAAATCCACGAGAATCGGCACATCACTGTGCTCGACCTGCCTGCGGAAGGCTGTGGTGGTGAGTTCGATGGGATGGCCCGTGAACAGGCTCTGATGACAGTGACCGCACTTGGGAGCCTCGCCCAGGCGCGTGGATGGGATCCGGTTGATTTTCTCGCAGTGTGGACACACGAGGTGCAAGGCTTCGCTCATGTGCGCGGTATGGGGCGGGGCGTGGAAAATTTCAAGGCCGCGGCGGCACCGCCTCAGAAGCTCTCGCTCCAGGGCCGCAGATCGAGCTCGTGCGTCCAGGCGCTGCGGTGCTGATGGTGCAGCGTCCAGAAGGCTTCGGCGATGGCGTCCGGATCGAGCAGCCCGTCTGCGCCGCGCCGCTCGCGCAGCTGCGGATTGCGCGACAGCAGCCGGTCGCCGCCAATGCCGCCATCCACCACGATGTGGCCGACGTGGATATTCTGCGGACCGTATTCCCGGGCGAGACTCTGTGCGAGGTTTCGCAGTGCCGCCTTCGCCGCTGCAAAAGGCGCAAACATCGCCTTGCCGCGCAGGCTGGCGGATGCACCGGTGAAAAATACCGAGCCTCCACCGTGCTGTAACAGCACAGGAAGCGCCGCCTGCGCCAGCTGAAATCCACCGAGCGCATGCTCACGCCAATGCTGCGTGAAGCGCTCCTCGGTCACCTCCAGGAACGGCCCCGGCTCGTTGCTCCCGGCGTTGTGAATCGCCACCGCAAGTGGAGCGAGGCGCTCCGCTGCGGCAACGAAGCGTCGGGCATCGGCAGCCTGCGCCGCATCGCCGATGACCGATGACACCGTGGCACCGGATTTCTTGAGTTCAGCCGCGGTCGCTTCGAGCTTTTGCGCGTTGCGCCCGGCGATCGCGAGCGGGTGTCCGCCACGTGCGAAGCGCCGCGCGAGGGCGGCCCCGAGCCCTTGCCACGCACCCACCCCGACGATGAGTACACTCGAGTTTGCAGCTTCTGCCGGCAAGTTGATCATCAGAGGCTCCATGGACAGGCTAACGCAGCGCCCGGCTGCGCGGCGGCCGGGCGCTGCGGGATTCCCATCAACCGCTCTGCACCTCTATCCGGCGGGGCCGGAGCTCGGCGCGTTTCGGGATGCGCACGGCCAGCACTCCGTCCTTGAGGATAGCCTCGACGTGGCCGGTATCGAGCTCCGAGCTGAGCACGAAACTGCAGCGGTAGAGTGTCGAGCGCACATCGGCGTACAGCGCCTCCATTTGCTCGCTCATGTCGAATTGCATTTTGCCTTCGATGGTGAGGCTGTTGCCTTCGGCCTGTAGCTGGAGGTGCTCCTTCGAGACTCCGGGCATATCGGCTATCAGCTTGATGCCATCGGAGGTCTCGAACACATCGACCGGCGGCCGGATGGCCGACTCGCTGCGTTGCGTAGTCGCCCTCGGGGCGGCGCTCTTTTCGGACTGTGTGACATCTTGTTGAGTTGCCATGGATGTTCTCCTTCTGCAGCGGCTGCTCTAGCGCACTTCGATCTGCCGCGGCTTCGCCGACTCGCGGCGGCCGACGGTAATGGTGAGAATGCCGTTCACATACTTCGCCTCGACGCGCGCCTGATCAGCATCGTCCGGGAGACTGATGGTGCGGCGAAACTCACCGCTGAAGCGCTCGTGGCGGTAGTAGGTGGCCTTCTCGTCACGCGGGATCTCGCGTGCACCCGCGATCGACAACAGGTTCTGCTGGATGGAAATGTCGAAACTCTTCGCGTCCAGGCCGGGCGCGAACACGTACACCATGATCGCCTGCGGAGTCGAGGCCACATTGACCGCTGGAAAGGTGCCAGCGGGGAGCGATCGGATGTTGCGAGTGCCCGTCAGGCTGGTGCCGGCTCCAAACAGGGCATCGAACTCCTCCTCCAGCCGCCGGAACTGACCGGAGAGCGGGTGTTCGTAACTCCATAGTCCTTCGAACATAGGCTGTCTCCTTGCGCGTTGTGGGATCGGATATCCGCAAAGTAGGAGCGTTGTCGCAATCTTCAAGAGCTGCCGAGCCTCGGCGGTAGCGGGAATCGTGCCACAAGGGCGATAACGGCTCAGCTAACGGCTGAGCTACGGCCTCTGCCCACCTGGCCTGCGCAGAAGCCGGTAACAAGCGCCACACGCGACCAGACTGTCCCATTCAGTTTGGGAGGCTGAGCTGGCCCGACTTCGAGAATGGGATCGGAGGCAGCAGCGTGATGTCGGGGTTGACGGTCCCCGAGAGCCGATAGCTCGGCAGCTCACCACCCCGGAAGAGCCGCATCGCCAGGTTAGGGATACTCATCCCGAGGTTGGTGGTAACGACCATGTCGAAGTCACTCTCCCCGTGGGGGGGCACGTTGAAGGGCGCGGTGCTCTCGCCGTGTCCGACCTCCACCCCTTCGATCTGCAGCGCACAGCTCACTGACTTGATGGGCAGAGCGCGATCGTTGGGGTTCAGAACGTGCAGGCCCACTTTGAATCGCTGCTCGGTGATCTGTGCGTCGACGAGCTCGACGGAGGTGGGATTGATGTCGGGCGCCTTCAGCTGCATGAGGGAACAGCCGCTCAGGAGTATCCAAGGCACCGACAGCCTGAGAGGCCGAAGCAGCGGCCGCAGGCTCCCAACGATCATTGGCGACCTCCCATCGGGTGAACTATAGACGAGTCCTGCACCAAACGCGCACGGACTCCGATTCATTCCAGGAGGGTGGTGATCGCGACGCCCTGCTTCAGCGTCAGGGTCACGGGGGTGCGCTCGGCAATGTCTGCGAGCCGCGCGCGTTGCGCCTCATCCAGTTCCCCGGTGAGGCGCAGGCGCCGGGTGATGGCGTGCTCTTTGCCTGAGATCTGGAGCAGCACGTCCACGTGCACCGCGCGCAGCGGCCAATCCTTGCGCTGCGCGTACATGCGCAGGGTGATCGCGGTACAGGCGCCAAGTGCGGCACAGAGCAACTCGTGCGGCGACGGCCCGCTATCCTGACCGCCTGCGGCCGCTCGCTCATCGGCCCGAAGCTCGTGATGACCCGCTACCAGGGCCACCGTGTAGTTGCTCGTGCCGATATCGGCGGTCGCGTGCGCCACGCTGCCCCCCAGGCTCAGGACATTGCCCCGGCGCTCTGCTGGGTGTCGGGTGGCAGGGGAATGAACTCCGCGTTGTCCGCGACCGGGAGTCTCATCCGGCCGGCGCGCCAATCCGCTTTGGCCTGCTCGATACGCTCCTTCGAGGAGGAGACGAAGTTCCATTCGATGAAGCGCTGGCCAACAGGCGCTCCGCCGAGGAGCATCAACACGCTCGGAACGCTGGCCTCGAGTACCGCGGGCGCGTCGGGCTCGAAGATCATCATGTGGCCGGATGGAACGGCCTGCCCGTCCGCCAACACCGCGCCGGAAACGAGATAGGCTCCGCGCTCGGGGTAGTCGCGTGGCAGGGTGAGGCGCGAGGACGTCTCGAGCGTCGCGTGCACGTAGAAGAGTGGCGAGTGAGTCTTCACTTTCGAGCGCAGCCCGTAGGCCTCGCCCGCGAGCAGCCGCAGCCACACGCCCGGCTCCTCACCGAGAGGAAGATCGCCTTCGGGATGGTGCACGAAGTGAGGCTCGGTCTCCTCATCGGCCGCGGGCAGTGCCACCCATGACTGGATTGCGTGCATCGGGCCGCCCTCGCGGCGTGCGCGCTCGAATCGCTCCGAGTGTGTGATTCCGCGCCCGGCAGTCATCCAGTTGACCGCCCCGGGACGAATGGCCTGCTCCATCCCGAGCGAGTCGCGATGCATGATCTCGCCCGCAAAGAGGTAGGTGACCGTCGACAGCCCGATGTGCGGGTGCGGCCGCACGTCCGCCTCGCGCGGAAGGCCCTTGGGCAGCTCTACTGGCCCCAGGTGGTCGAAGAAGATGAAGGGACCCACCATGTGGCGCTGAGGGTGCGGCAGGACGCGTCCGACCTCGAAACGTCCGAGGCTGCGCCGTCGCTGGTCAATCAACGTAATGCTCATGTGTTCCCCGGCTTCGGCTTACCGTCGGCCCGGTCGGGCAGACCCTCGGGCGCGCCGCGCTGAAGGGTGTCCGGCAAGGCCTGTCCCTCGTCAGTGAACGAGAGCGATATCGAGTTGAGACAATGACGCTCACCCGTTGGCGGCGGGCCATCGGGAAAGACGTGGCCGAGATGGCTTCCGCAGCGGGCGCACACTTCCTCCACCCGGATCATTCCGTAGCTGGTGTCGCGCAGGCGGCGGATATGCGATTCGTCGTACGGCTTGAAGAAGCTCGGCCAGCCCGTGCCCGAATCGAACTTTGCGCTCGAGCGGAAAAGCGGCAGGCCGCAGAAGCGGCACGTGTAGATTCCTTCGCGATGATTATCGAGAAAGACGCCGCAGAAGGCGGCCTCGGTTCCGTGCTCGAGCAGCACGCGCCGCTCGTCCCGATTGAGACCCGCGATGATCTGCGCGCGTTGCGCTTCGCTCGGAGGCTGCAGGTTGAATTCGCTCATCACGATCCTTCCGGTTGCGGTCGGCAAGCGGGAAGATCGATTGTAGAGCGGATAGCGCGCAGGTGGCGACTTGGCCTCGAACTGCGCGGTTGGAACGGCGATGGGTTACTGCATATCGACCGGCTGGTGCATGTCGACCGCTTACTGCATGTGCTGTCCGCCGTTGATGGCGATGTTCGCGCCCGTGACGAACGCCGCCTCATCGCTCGCCAGATATGCGACGAGGCCCGCCACCTCTTCGGGCCGGCCCAGCCGCCCCACCGGAATCTGCGGAATGATCTTGCCATCGAGTACCTCGCGCGGAATCGCCATCACCATTTGGGTGCCGATGTAACCCGGCGAGATGGTGTTGACGGTGACGCCCTTGCGAGCCACTTCCAGCGCGAGTGACTTGGTGAACCCGTGCATGCCAGCCTTGGCGGCGGCGTAGTTGGTCTGTCCGAAGGCGCCCTTCTGGCCATTGACCGAGGAGATATT
>DASTDD010000295.1:0-16559 GCA_035710545.1 Steroidobacteraceae bacterium | reverse complement strand
CTGACCGAGACCGATCTGCTCGACGCGCTGGCCCAGTTGCCCGCCCCGGCAGCAACGGTTCCCGCCTCGAAACAGTGGCGAGTCCTGCTGGTCGACGACGATGAGGATGCGAGAGAAGTCGCGGTCGTCGGGCTGGAGAAGGCCGGTTTCGAGCTGCGCGCAGTCGGGAACGCACGCGAGGCGCTGGCCGTCCTGGATCAGTGGCGACCCGACGTGGTCGTATCGGATATCGGCATGCCCGGGGTGGACGGTTACGAGTTCATGCGCATGCTTCGGGCACGCCCGCCCGAGCGGGGCGGCCGTGTGGCAGCGCTCGCGCTCACGGCATTTGCGCGCCTCGAGGATGCGGTGCGTGCCCGGTCGTGCGGCTATCAAGGCCACATCGCCAAGCCCGTCGATCCCGAGGAGCTGGCGGCTGCAGTTTCCAGGCTGAAAGGCGCTTTCGAACCCGGTCCCGCCTCATGAGACCCGAGTCGGCGGCTCGGTCCGACGTCGCTTCGCGCGCGCCGGCAGTGTGGCGCCGCTACCTGGAGCTGACAAAACCCCGCGTGGTTGCCCTGATCACGTTCACGGCAGTGGTCGGCACACTACTCGCAAGTCCGGGCTGGCCACCGCTGGATGCGCTCGTGTGGGGGAATCTGGGGATCGCGCTCGCATCCGGGTGCGCCGCTACCCTGAATCATGTCCTCGATCGGCGCATCGACGAGCAGATGAGCCGGACGCGCGGCCGTCCCTTGCCGACCGGGGCGCTGCGGGAGACTCAGGCACTGATCTTCGCAGCCGTGCTGGGGGTGACCGCCATGGCCATCCTCGCATTTCTGGTCAACCTGTTGACGGCGACGCTGACCTTCTTGTCCTTGATCGGCTATGCGGTCATCTACACCGTATGGCTCAAGAGAGCCACGTCCCAGAACATCGTGATCGGCGGCGCCGCCGGCGCCGCCCCTCCGGTACTGGGGTGGGCGGCAGTGACCAACACCGTAGATCCGAACGCGCTGTTGCTGTTCCTGATCATCTTTGTCTGGACACCGCCCCACTTCTGGGCGCTCGCGATCGCACGCCGCGACGACTACGCGCGAGCCGGGATACCGATGCTGCCCGTCACGCACGGCATCGAGTTCACGCGCCTGCACGTGCTGCTTTATACGGTTCTTCTCGTGTGCGTGACGCTCATGCCGTTCGTCACTCACATGAGTGGCTTGCTCTACCTGACGGTGGCCATCGTGCTGAATGTCGGGTTCCTGTACTACGCGCTCGCCCTGAAGATCACGGCGCGGCAGGAGTTGCCGATGCGGGTGTTCAAGTTCTCCGTGACCTATCTCATGTGGCTGTTCGCTGCCCTGCTCGCTGATCATTACCTGCAAATGGCGCAGGGCGCGCTTCGGTAGGCGCCCCTCCGAGGTTCCCACCGGGTCCCCGGGGAAATCTCGCCTTTCAGGCGCGTGCCAGAACCAGCTGCCAGGAGGACAGGCGACGCTCGTTGAGCAGCAGCACGCCACCGGCCTGGTAGTGCTTCGAGTCCACCTGGCCAAGGTGTTCCGCACCGTGGTACCCGGAAGCGGTGCACGTATAGACGCACAGGATGCTGCTCCCGACCACACTGAAGGTACCGCTCAGCTTGCCCAGGGTGGCGTTTTCGGCAGTCCACTTCATCGTCGTGCCGTCACGACCGGGCGGACTGATCGAGTAGGCATTGACGAATTCGACCGGTGGGGAGCCGAGCACCTTGAGCGTTCCGGCGAGCAGCCAGCATTCGGGATGGTGAGCAATCTCCGTCCGACCTTGCGCCTCCAGCGGCTCGCCGTCCGCACGCCAGAACGTCCCGTGGGACGTCCAGACCCCGGGCTCGAACAGAAACGTGTGCATCATGCTCCGCTCCTCCGTGGACCATTATGGCGCGCCCGGCCGTTTAGGGGTACGTTCCGCCCCGTCGCACCCCTGGCGCGGGCCGGAGCCTTCCAACGGAGGCACACTATGTTGATAGAACGCATCTGGGCGGCAAACAGCTATCGCAACTTCCACTATCTGGTCGCCTGCCCCGATTCCGGCGAGGCGCTGGCCATCGATCCGCTGGACTGGCGCCGCTGTCTGGAGGCCGCGCGCGCGAAAGGCTGGGAGATCACCCAGGTGCTCAATACCCACGAGCACTCCGACCACACCGGCGGCAACGCCGGAATGATCAAGGCCACCGGCGCGCGGCTGCTGGCTCATGCCGGAGCCGCGCAGCGCATCGGCGGTGTTGACCGTGGCCTGCGGAAGGGCGATGTCATCCGGATCGGCCGGTCTGTCGAGCTCGAGTGTCTCGACACACCGGGCCACACGCTCTCGCACGTCTGTCTGCTCGCGCGCGGGGATTCACCCGCGCTGTTCTGCGGTGACACGCTCTTCAACGCCGGAGCGGGGAATTGTCACAACGGCGGCGATCCCGAGCGGCTCTATGAAACCTTCGCGGCGCAGCTCGAGCGGCTGCCCGACAACACGCGCGTGTATCCCGGTCACGAGTATCTGGCGCGCAACCTCGAATTCACGCTGGATCGTGAGCCAGGTAACGCGCAAGCCGCCGCGCTCGTCCGTACTGCACGCGAGCACGACCCGGCGGCCGCGCTGGTTACAACTCTGGGCCAGGAGAAGGAGATCAACACTTTCTTCCGGCTTCGCAACCCCGCCGTCATCGCGCAGTTACGCGAGGCATTCCCGGAAATCGGGCCGCAGCCCGAGCCCCGGATCGTATTCCTGAAGCTCCGGGAGCTGCGCAACGCGTGGTAGTGGACGCAGCTACGAGGCCGGCCGCCAGGTGATCGGCACGTGTCCAGGCTGACTCGCGACCCGGGTCACCCAGGCCTGTACGGCCGGATAAGCGGCCAGGTCCAGTTCCGCCTCGTGCGCCACGTGGGTGTAGGCGAAGAGCGCGATATCAGCGATGGTGTATCGCTCCCCGACGAAGAACTGTCTCCCGCCGAGATGGGATTGCATGACGCCGAGCGCCGCGCGGCCGCGGGCCAGGCGTTCCGGAAGCTCGGCTCGGCGCGGAGAGTCGGCCGGCAGATGCTTCAATATGTAGCGGGGTGTCGCCACGTACGGCTCGTGACTGTACTGCTCGAAGAACATCCACTGCAGGACCTGGGCGCGCTGCAGGCGCTCGCTCGGGAGCCATGCGGTCCCTTCCGCGAGGTACCACAGGATGGCGTCGGATTCCGCGAGGCAGGTGCCGTCCTCGAGCTCCAGGGCCGGAATGCGGCCGTTCGGATTCTTCGCCAGGAACTGCGGCGTGCGCGTCTGATTGCTGAGGATGTCGAGCTCGATCCAGCGGTAGGGCGTGCCGAGCCGGGCGAGCAGCAGTCGCGCCTTGTACCCGTTACCCGAGTCCAGATAGTCGTAGAGAGTAAGCATTCCAACCCCTCCGAAGTCCCCGGACAAGGCTACAGTAGCGGTGCGCGCCGGCGCAGAGCCAAATTGCGCGATTTGCTGGTGCCCCGCAAGACCACCCCCTGAGGCAGGAAGACCATCCCGTGTACTCGTCCTTCTACCGCCGCACTTTCGTCATCGGGACGATCGTCATCCTCGGGTGGGCGCTGGCCGCGATCCTGCGGCCACTGTGGTCCACGCTCGGCTGGGCCGCCGTGCTGGCGTTTCTCCTCAACCCGCTGCACGAGCGGCTCACGCTCCGCCTCAAGGGACGCCAGTCGCTGTCGGCGGGCATTCTCACCGGCCTGACACCGTTCTTCGTCATGGCGCCCCTGGCCTTTCTCGGAGTGGCTTTCGCCAGGCAGGTGGCCATCATCCTTTCCAAGATGTCCAACAGCTCTCTGAGCTACGAGGCAGTGCTCGGACGCCTCGACTCCGTGCCGATCATCGGAGGCCTGGTTCGCTGGGTCCGCGACACTGCGCCCGTGACCGCCGAGCAGGTCAAGGGTTGGGTCGTCGATGGCGCTCAGACCGTGTTGAAATCGGCTGCCTCGATGGGCGGCACCGTGGCGCTGGGCGTCATGGGCTCGCTCGTCGGCTTCTTCATGATGTTGTTCCTCCTCTTCTTCCTGCTGCGTGATGGCCGCGGAATACTGGCGCGCCTGACGGGGTTCATTCCCATGGAAGCCCGCCCGCGCGGACAGTTGCTCGCCTACCTCGGCGCCGTCACCAGGGCGGTCGTGTTCGGCTCGGTTGCCACTGCGGTTGCTCAGGGAGTTTGTGTCGGCATCGGTTTCGCGCTCGTGGGTCTGCCCTCACCGCTGGTTTTCGCGGTGCTGGCGACGATTGCCGCATTCCTGCCGGCGGGCTCGGCCATCGTGCTGGTGCCGGCGGTTCTCTACCTCGTTTTCGCGGGGCGCTGGGGCGCGGCGATCGTCATGCTGGCCTGGAGTGCCGGCGTTGCCGTCATCGACAACGTCCTGCGGCCCTTCCTGACCTCGCGCCAGGCGGAGGTCTCGACGCTGGCCGTGTTCGTCGGCGCAATCGGCGGGGCCTCGGCGTTCGGAATCCTGGGACTGGTCATCGGGCCGGTACTCCTGGGCTTCATCACCGCCCTGCTGCAATTCGCAGAAAAAGGCGTCGTGACCAGCGATTGAGCCGCGCCTCTCGAGGGCGTCGGAGCGGGTGTTCGGGGGAGCTCCCTTGGGCTTGCGCTTTCTTGCCCGAAGGCGGCTGAGCCAGGCACGTGGATGAAGCCCCCTTGCCACGGAGCTCTCTTCCAGGGGGCGAACCCACGCGCCTGGCTCAGGCGCCTATAATGCGCCCCCCATGGATTTGTCCCCGCTCCTCAATCCCCTCAATGATGCTCAGCGGGAAGCCGTCACCGCCCCGCTGGGTCCCATCCTGGTGCTGGCGGGTGCTGGCAGCGGCAAGACTCGTGTGCTCACGCATCGCATTGCCTGGCTGATCCAGGCCGAGAACGCATCGCCGCACGGCATCCTCGCCGTAACTTTCACGAACAAGGCGGCCGGCGAAATGCGGGGCCGCGTCGAGCACCTGCTGGGCATACCCGGCGGCGGGCTGTGGATCGGCACCTTCCACGGCATCGCGCATCGCCTGCTGCGGCTGCACTGGCGCGAGGCGGGACTGGTGCAGGGCTTCCAGATCCTCGACTCCGAGGATCAGCAGCGCCTGATCCGCAAGCTGATCCGGACGCTGGAGCTGGACGAGACGCGCTGGGTGCCGCGCGAGGTCCAGTGGTTCATCAACTCCAACAAGGATGAGGGCCTGCGGCCGGCCAGCCTCAAGGACGGCAATGATCCAACACGCCGGCAGCTCATCCGTCTCTATGCCGAATACGAGGCCGCCTGCGCACGCGCCGGGGTCGTTGACTTCGCCGAGCTGCTGCTGCGCGCCTTCGAGCTCTGGCGCGATCGGCCGGAGCTGCTGGCTCATTACCGGCGGCGCTTCCGTCACGTGCTGGTGGATGAATTTCAGGACACCAACTCCATCCAGTACGCCTGGATGAAGCTGCTGGCCGGTCCGGAGGGTCATCCCTTCGTGGTCGGCGACGACGACCAGTCCATCTATCGGTGGCGTGGGGCGCGGGTCGAGAACCTGCAGCAGTTCCGCAAAGATTTTCCGGGCGCAAGGCTCTACCGCCTGGAGCAGAACTACCGCTCCACCGCGGCGATCCTCGATGCAGCCAACGGCCTGATCGCCCACAACTCCGGCCGCCTGGGCAAGAACCTGTGGACCAGCGGCGCCCGCGGCGACCCGATCCGCCTGTATGCCGCGTTCAACGAGCGCGACGAGGCCGAATTCGTCACGCAGCGCATCCGCGACTGGGTGAATCGCGGCGGCCAGAGGCGTGAGCTCGCGATTCTTTACCGCTCGAATGCGCAATCGCGCGTATTCGAGGAGAGCTTTCTTTCGGCCCGCATTCCCTACAAGGTGTACGGCGGCCTGAGATTCTTCGAGCGTGCGGAGATCAAGGATGCCCTGGCCTACCTGCGCCTGGCATCCAACCGCCGCGACGATCCGTCCTTCGAGCGGGTGGTGAATCTGCCGACCCGCGGCATCGGGACGAAGAGCCTCGATATCATCCGCGACCACGCCAAGGGCGCCGGCTGCTCGCTGTGGGAGGCGGCCGCGGCCTGCATCGGCTCCGGTGCGCTCGGCGCCAAGGCGGCGACCGCCCTGAGCGCTTTCCTGGGTCTGATCGAGCGCCTGGCCGGCGAGATCCGCGGTCTCGCGCTGCACGAGCAGGTGGATCACATCCTGCAGAACAGCGGCCTGATCGACCATTACCGCCGCGAGAAAGCCGACCGGGGCGAGGCGCGTGTCGAGAACCTCGATGAGCTGGTGAGCGCAGCGCGCGGCTTCGCGGCCGAGGGCATCGAGGAGGGTCAGTCCGCGCTGGAGGCCTTCCTGGCTCATGCGGTGCTCGAGTCCGGCGAAGGGCAGGCGGAAGCCTGGGAGGACTGCGTCCAGATGATGACCCTGCACTCGGCGAAGGGCCTCGAGTTTCCGATCGTGTTCCTGTGCGGCCTGGAGGACGGACTGTTCCCGCACCAGCGGTCGCTCAACGACATCGGCGGTCTCGAAGAGGAGCGCAGGCTGTGTTATGTCGGCATGACCCGCGCCATGAAGGAGCTCTATCTCACGTACGCTGAGCAGCGCAGGCTGCACGGAGTGGACAGCTACGGCCAGCCGTCCCGTTTCATCCGCGAGATACCCGATGAGCTGATCGAGGAGATCCGGCCGAAGGTACAGGTGTCGCGCCCGGTGGCCCCTGGACGCTTGCGCTACGAGGAGCCTGCGGTGCCGGGCGTGAGGCTCGGCGGCCGGGTCCGTCACGGCCGGTTTGGCGAGGGCGTCATTCTCAACGTGGAGGGAAACGGGCCGCACGCCCGTGTCCAGGTGAATTTCGAGAGGCAGGGGACCAAATGGCTGATGATCCAGTACGCTAACCTGGAGCCCCTGTGAAGATCGTCATTCTCGGAGCGGGCCAGGTCGGACGCACCGCGGCCTACCACCTCTCCCGGGAAGAAGCCAACGAAGTCACGGTGGTGGACCTGGACGAGGAAATCCTGCGCGGCCTGCAGGACCGGCTCGACATCCGCACCGTCGCCGGCCACGCTTCCTATCCCACCGTGCTCGAGGCGGCGGGCGTGCCCGAAGCCGACATCATCGTGGCTCTGACCAACAGCGACGAAGTGAACATGATGGCGTGCGAGGTTGCGTACACGCTGTACCGCACACCGACCAAGATCGCGCGCATCCGCTCGGCCGAATACACCAGCCGCCCCGAGCTGTTCAGCGACGAGGCGCTGTCGGTGGACGTGTTCATCAGCCCCGAGCAACTGGTCACCGAGTACGTGGCACGCCTGATTCAGTACCCGGGCGCGCTCCAGGTCCTGGACTTTGCCGACGGCAAGGTACAGCTCGTCGGGGTTCGGGCTTTGAAAGGCGGCCTGCTGGTGGGCCATGGCCTGCGCGAGCTGCCGCAACACTTGCGCAAAGCCGCGGCGCGCATCGTGGCGATCTACCGGGCCGGACGCAGCATCCCGACCGAGGGCGATACCGTCATCGAGGACGGCGATGAGGTGTTCTTTCTGGCCGCGCGCAGCGACATTCGCCGCGTGATGAGCGAGATGCGCAAGCAGGACGACCCCGTACGCCGCATCGTGATCGCGGGCGGGGGCAACATCGGACTGCGCCTCGCCCGTTCGCTGGAGAAGAGCAACCAGGTGAAACTCATCGAGCGCGATGCCCGGCGCGCCCGCAAGGCGTCCGAGCTGCTCGAAAGAGCCATCGTGCTCAACGGGGATGCGGCCGACGAGGAGCTGCTGATCGAGGAGAACATCGACAGCGCCGACGTGTTCGCGGCTCTGACCAACTCCGAGGAAGCGAACATTCTGTCGGCGATGCTCGCGAAGCGGCTGGGCGCCCACAAGGTGATGGCGCTGGTGAACAGACCCTCGTATGGTGAGCTGATCGAGAGCGGCAGCATCGACATCGCAATCTCGCCTCAGACGGTCACGATCGGCTCCCTGCTGGCCCACGTGCGCCGCGGCGATGTGGTACGCGTGCACTCACTCAGACGTGGCGCGGCCGAGGCTCTCGAGGCGGTCGTGCACGGCGACAAAGGTAACTCGCGCGTAGTGGGCAGGCGGGTCGAGGAAATCCGGCTGCCCGAAGGCACCACCATCGGTGCGATCGTGCGCGGCGAGGAGGTGATCATGGCCCATCATGACACGGTCGTGCAGGCGAACGACCACACGATCCTGTTTCTTTCCGACCGTCGCCACCTCGAAGCCGTCGAGCGATTCTTCCTGCGCACCGCGCCGCAATGAGCGGGCGTGGGCCGCGGAACGTTCAGGCGAGGCCCCCGGTCGCTAGGTAAACGATGCTCGCAGTCATACATGTCCTCGGGCAACTGCTCGCGTTCTTCGGCGCGGCGTACGTCCTGCCGATCGTCTGTTCCCTGCTCACTGGAGACGGTCTGGTACTGTACTTTCTCGCCGCCGCCGCGGCGAGCACCGGCCTGGGCCTGCTGCTCGTCGGCGCAACGCACACTGTCCGCCGCGAGCTCAAGCCGCGGGACGGGTTCCTCCTGGTGACCGCCGGATGGATTCTCACCTCCGCGCTCGCGACCATTCCGCTGCTGCTGGCCATGCCGGGTCTGGGGTTTACGCGCGCGTTCTTCGAGACGATGTCAGGCCTGACGACGACCGGCTCGACCGTGCTCAGCGGGCTGGACCACCTCGCCCCCTCGCTGAATCTATGGCGGCATTCGCTCCAGTGGGTGGGGGGGCTGGCCATCATCGTCATGGCGCTGGCCGTGCTGCCACTGCTTGGCATCGGCGGCATGCAGCTCTACAAGAGCCAGACACCGGGTCAGGTCAAGGACGACCGGCTGGCCCCGCGCATCGCTCAGACCGCGCGCTCCCTCTGGCTCGTGTACACGACCATCACGGTCGCAGGCATCATCGCGCTGCGCATCTGCGGGATGTCATGGCTGGACGCGGTCTGCCACGCGTTTTCCGCCGTCGGCCTCGGCGGCTTCTCGACGCACGACGCCAGTGTCGCCTGGTTCAACTCGGCGCCGATCGAGCTCGTGCTGATGGCGCTGATGCTCATCGCATCGCTCAATTTCTCGCGCCATATCATCGCGTTCCGCCGGCTCTCCGCTCAACCCTACACCCGCGACCCCGAGTCCCGCGCGATCGCGCTGGTGCTGGTGGCCAGCATTCTCGTGATCGCGACACTGCTCACGTGGCATGAGCGCTATCCCGGGTTCGCCGTCTCGCTGCGCCACGCGGCCTTCAGTGTCATCTCGATGGCGACCACCAGCGGACTGTCCACACAGGACTTCGACAGCTGGCCCGTGTTCGCGCCGTTCTGGATGCTGTTTCTTTCGTGCATCGTCTGCAGCACAGGCTCGCCCGGCGGAGGCATCAAGATGTTCCGTGCCCTGGTGCTCGCCAAGCAGGCGAGCCACGAGCTCAGGCTGCTGGTGCATCCGAACGCCGTGCTACCGGTGCGCATCGGTGGCCGTCCCATCCCGGAGCGGGTGGCCGATGCGGTCCTCGGCTTCATCTTCCTGTACTTCATGACCGTCGCGCTGCTGACTTTCGCCATGCTGCTCACCGGTCTCGACTTCGATTCTTCCTTCAGCGCGATCGTGGCCGCCATCAACAACACGGCGCATGGCCTGCATACCAAGGGCCCGGTCAGCAATTACCATGCGCTGACGCTCGCGCAGACCTGGATTTGCACTGCGGCGATGCTGCTCGGGCGCCTCGAGATCTTCAGCGTCATCGTGCTGTTCACGCCGGCGTTCTGGCGCAAGTAACTCGTTGCGGCTTCTGATCGAGTGCGTGGGGTTGCCCCCTGGAGCTGCCGAGTCCGCGTATGGGCGAAGTCCCCTTGCGCCGGAGTTCTCTTCCAGGGGACGAGTCCACACGCGGACTCGGTAGCACCACCCCCTAGCTGTGTATGTAGCTTTCGAGCTGCTCGATCGTCTGCTGCTGCTCCTCCATGACCGCCTTCAGCAGATCGCCGATCGAGACCATGCCGATGACCTTGCCGGCATCGACCACGGGCAAGTGACGGAAGCGCCGCTGCGTCATGAGCTGCATGCAGTCCTGCACCGTCTGCGTGAGGGACACGGTGACAACCGGGGCGCTCATGATCTGGGAAACCGGCGTGTCGGCGGAGGATCGCCCGTGCAGAATGACCTTGCGCGCATAGTCGCGCTCCGAGATGATGCCGCGCAGCTCGCCGGCCCTCATGACGAGCAGCGCTCCGACGTGACGATCCGCCATGATGCGGATCGCTTCCAGCACCGGATCGTCGGGATCCACGGAATACACCGCCCGAGCCTTGCGATCGAGAAGCTGTCGTACGGTTGTCATGTCAGGTCTCCTTGGAGAGAAGCCCTCAAGCGACGGCGCCCGACGTAGAGCCGTATTAGCGCGGACCGGCCTTCACTGTCAAACGCCGCATCGACGGCTGCGCGGGCAGAGGGGCGCCTGACTCGCGGCCGACACAGTTGTGCGTCGCAGTCGGGCTCCACGGCGCAGGATTTCGCCCGGGCCCCCGCAGACCACCCCGTGAAAGCTGGCACGCCGCAAAACCTGAGACCGGCCACCGGCAACCCGGACGCGAGATGCTGCCGGCGCCCTTTGGGCAATGGCGCGAATCGCCGACAGAGCGAACAAAAGTCACGCCCTTTTGAACGTGCTCAGGCAACCGATGACCTGCTCAAGCAGCCACCGCCCATGTGAAATGACGCACGCATGTCGCGTGCCGCCGCGATTTTCATAAGCGGGCAGGACGGTACCGATGCACGCATTAAACGCGGTTCAGCGTGCGGCAGTTCAAAGTTTGAGCAGCTGGGATTACGGCGAAACCGGGGTGACGGTATACAACATCTCATGTCACCGAGTCGCGAGATCACGGTCGCACCCGATCGGTTCGAGGCCACCGGCGAGGATGCCGTTCTGGTCACCGAGCTGCAGTCGGCAATCGCCGTCTGCGTGTACGACGCGGTGGAGGAAGCCGGCGCACTGCTTCACCTTCGCTGCCTGGTGCGCACTCCCAAGCCGGCCGACATGACCGATACGACTCTCGCCACGGAGCTGCTCCTGCTCGACCGCTGCGTCGAGACGATGCGCGAGCTGGCGCCGGGCGCCCGCAATCTTCAGGCTCGCGTCGTGGCCCACCTCGCCGACCACCCGCGAGCACGCGAGACGTGCGACTCGGTGCTTACGATGGTGCGCCACTTCCTGGACGATGCCGGGATCACGCAGCTGCCCGCGGATGTTGCCGCTGGGCACGCACGAGCCGTGCGCTTCCGGCCCAGTATGGGCTGGCTCCAGACTCGCTGAACCGCCCACCCCGCCTGCCGCCGACACTGAGCTCGGTGTCGATTTACACAGCTCCTGCGATACTATTGGGTTCCGATCCGACCTGGGACGCCGTGCCACGGAACACTTGAGCGCGGCAGGCGTTAGGTGTCTCGTGAGCCGGCTAGTTTGTGTTTCGAACCGGATTTCCCTGCCCCGCCGGGGGGTGACTCCCGGAGGCTTGGCCGTGGGCGTTCTGGCGGCGCTCCAGCATACGGGCGGCGTCTGGTTCGGCTGGAGCGGTCAGACATCGGAAGCCCCGTCCGACATACCCGAGGTGCTCGTGCGAGGCAATATCCGCTTCGCGACGATCGATCTGAAGCCGGCCGACTTCGACGCGTACTACAACGGCTTCTGCAATGGCACGCTGTGGCCGCTCTTTCACTACTTTCCCGATCGCTTCAGGTATGAGCAGCTCCAGTATGAAGCCTACCACTGCGTCAACGAGCACTTTGCGCGGCAACTGATGAAGGTCGTCAAGCCCGGAGATGCCATCTGGGTGCACGACTATCAGCTCATCCCCCTGGGCCGGTACCTGCGCCAGCTGCAGTTCAACGGCCGCATCGGTTTCTTCCTGCATATCCCCTTTCCCCACATGCAGATTCTGCGGCTCTTGCCGCACTACCAGGAGCTCGTTCGCGACCTGTGCCAGTACGACCTTCTCGGTTTCCAGACCGAGGACGACGTGCGCTCGTTCCTCACGTGCCTGGATCCCCCGCAGCACGCGCTACCCGCGGATCATCGCATCGAGTCGGGAGGCCGTCGCGTTCAGCTTGGCGCCTATCCGATCGGCATCGACGTCGATGAGGTGAGCCGCGAGGCCGTCCGGACACTGCCGCAGGAGACGGTCCAGCGGATGATCGTGAGCCTGATGGGCAGGAAGCTGATCATCGGGGTCGATCGACTGGACTACACCAAGGGGCTCACCGAGCGATTTGCTTCATTCGAGCATTTCCTCGAGGCGTTTCCGGAGAATCAGGGCAATGTGACGTTCCTGCAGATCGCGCCGCTGAGCCGTTCGGATGTGCTCGCCTACAGTGAGATCCGGCGGGCACTCGAGCAACGCGCCGGCGGGCTCAACGGACGGTTTGCCGAGGCAGACTGGACCCCCATCCGCTACCTCAATCGGGACTACACGCGCTCGACACTCATGGGTGTGCTGAGAGCGTCTCAGGTCGCTCTCGTGACACCCGTGCGCGATGGCATGAATCTCGTCGCCAAGGAGTTCGTCGCCGCGCAGGATCCCAACGATCCCGGCGTGTTGATTCTGTCGCCCATGGCGGGGGCCGCGCGCGAGCTCACCGGCGCCCTGCAGGTCAATCCCTACGACAAGCGCGGCATGGCGCTCGCGCTGCAGGAAGCTCTCAACATGCCCCTCGAGGAGCGGCGCCGGCGGCACGAGCAGATGCTGGACGCAGTCCGCCGTCAGGACATTCACAATTGGTATGCCCGATTCGTGTACGACCTCACCGGAGAGCGTCTCACTCGCCCCGCACCGCCGCACGGACACTCGGTCCGCTCGATCGACCTGCCCCTCAGGATGGGCGCAGGTCAGGGCCACAGGTAGGTCTCTCGGATCCCGGCGCCGTCAGGGGCGGTCGCGCAGCGACAGATCCTTGCTGTACACGACGTTCATCACGTTGTCGTACCAGCCCTGCACGCCGGGCTTAACGAGGTGCTTGTTCACGTAGAAGTACAGCGGGATCAGCGGATGATCGCTCAGCATGAGGCGCTCGGCGTGCTCGAGCAGCTCGCGCCGCCTGACTGAGTCAACTTCGGTCGTCGCAGCGGTGACCAGCCGGTCATACTCGCCACTGTGGTAGTGAGGCAGATTGATCCCGAATCCGCTCTTCAGATACTGCGCGAAGCTGTAGGCATCGTCATAGTCGCCGAGCCAGCCCGAGCGGAAGACCTCGACGTCGCCCCGATCGATGTCCTGGAGCAGCGAGCGGAACTCGACCGCGGTCAGCCGCACGTCGACTCCGAGAGACTCCTTCCACATCGAGGCGACAGCCACGGCCACCTTGTTATGCACTTCCCCGGTGTTGTATCGCAGCTCGAAGCTCAGCGGATGTTGCGCCGAGTAGCCGGCCGCAGCGTACAGGCGGCGGGCCTCGGCGATTCGCTCGGCCATCGGCTCGTTGCGATAGTCGAAAGACTGCGACGTGTAGTCGTGCACTCCGGGGGGGATCCAGCCATAGGCAGGCAGCTCGCCCACGCGCAGGACCCGCTCGACCAGCTTGTCGCGATCGATCACCAGGGAGAGGGCGCGGCGTAAGCCGGGCTGGCTGCGGAAGGGCTCGCGCTGCAGGTTGAAGCCGTAGTAGTAGGTGTTGAGTTGCGGCGAGACGTGCAGCTGGTCGGCCAGATTCGCGCGGATCCAGTCGAACTGACCCCTCGGCACCACGTAGGTGATGTCCAGGGCACCGGCGCGGTACCGGGTCAGTTCGGCGTTCTCGTCGGAGATCGGCAGATACTTGACGCCATCGAGATGCGTCGCGCTGTCGTTCCAGTAGTAGCGGTTTCGAAGCAGAAGGACGTGGGAGCCTTGCACCCATTCCTTCAGGAAGAACGCGCCGTTCGACACCATGACCCCGGGTTTGGCCAGCTCGGCTGGATGTTCGCTGAGCGTGGCCCGGTGGACGGGGCACGCGCTCGGGTGAGCCATCAACCCGGGAAGATAGGCAGCGGGGGAGTCCAGCCGGATCTGCACGGTGGAATCATCGGGCGCCGTGACCCCCAGGGAATCGGGTGGTTTGCGTCCGGCGACGATGTCGCTGGCGTTGGCGATGACGTCGATGACCTGCGCGTAAGGAGATGCGGTCGCTGGATCAACCAGGCGGCGCAGCGCGGCAACGAAGTCGGCGGCCACTACCCGATCGCCGTTCGACCATCGCGCGTTCGGACGGAGCTTGAATACATAGGTCTTGCCATCCGCGCTGAGGCTCCACTGATCCGAGACACCCGGTGCGGGACTGGCGTCTTTCGCCAGGGTCGTCAGCCCTTCGCACAGATCACGCAGGATGCCCTGCGACTCGACGGAGCGCGCCTTCTGTGGATCGAGGGAATCGGGCTCCGGGCCTCCACCGCGCACCAGGATGGTTGGGCCGGCGGACGAGCCGGATGCACCGGGCGCGCTGTGGCGCGAGCAACTCGTCAGCCCCTGAAAGAGCAGGCCGCCCAGGATCGCGCAGAGCGCCAGCCTTGCGGCGGCCACGGCGCGCGCCGCCTCAGCGGGCACGGCGTGATCTGCTGGCGTTGACCTGATCGCGAAGCTTCTGCGTCGCCGCGCGCGCAGCAACGGTGAAATCATCATCCGATGATCCGTAAAGGATTCCGCGCGAGGAGCTGATGAGCAGGCCCGTCCCATCGGGCGTCTGCCCGCTGGACACGGCCTGCGCTACGTCTCCGCCCTGCGCGCCCACTCCCGGGACCAGGAAGGGCATATTGCCCGCGATCTCGCGTATCTGTGCCAGCTCGCGCGGATAGGTGGCGCCGACGACCAGGAGGCAGTTGCCGCGCGAGTTCCAACTCTTCGCCACCAGCTCGGCCACCACCTGATACAGCTTGCGCGCACCCACCTCGAGATCCTGCAGGTCGCGTGCGCCGGGATTCGACGTGCGGCAGAGGACCACCACTCCCTTGTCGGCGTGCTTCAGGAATGGCTCGAGTGAGTCGGCGCCCAGGTACGGGTTCACCGTCACGCCGTCCGCTCCGTAGCGCTCGAAGGCTTCGATCGCGTAGCGCTCGGCGGTGTTGCCGATATCGCCGCGCTTGCTGTCGAGTATCACCGGAATTCCGGGATGGGTCCGATGGATGTACTCGATCGTGCGCTCGAGCTGATCCTCCGCTTCGTAGGCGGCGTAGTGCGCAAACTGCGGCTTGTAGGCGCAAACCAGGTCGGCCGTCGCATCGACGATCGCTTTGTTGAACTGGAAAATCGGCGAGGCCTGCGCGGCGATGTGCCGGGGGAAGCGCTCGATCTCCGGATCGAGTCCGACACAGATCAGGGAGTCATTGCGCTCCCAGCTCGCCGCGAGCTGGCGGATGAATGCGCTCATGCCACCCGGGCGCGTCCGCTTGCGCCGCGCTTCTTGAGGTGGATCAGCAGAATCGAGATCGCTGCCGGCGTGACGCCCGAAATGCGTGCCGCCTGGCCGACCGTGGCCGGCCGCGACTCGCTGAGCTTCTGTCGGACCTCGTGAGACAGACCCGGGACGTCGCGAAAGTCCAGATCCTCGGGCAGGCGCGTCTCCTCGTTGCGCCGCTGGCGCTCGATCTCGTCCTGCTGACGCTCGATATAGCCGGCATAGCGCGAGCGAACCTCGACCTGGGCACGGATCTGTGCAGGCACCCGATCGTCGATTCCGGTCCAGTCGGGCGCGCCACAGATCTCCAGGAGGTCCCCGTAACTGACCTCAGGCCGTCGCAGCAGATCGAACGCGGAACAATCGCGCGTCAGAGCCGAATGCAGGACCCGGAGTTGCCACTCCTCCGGCAGCTCGCCCGCGCGCACGCGCAGGGCCTGCAGTCGCTGCACTTCCTGCTCGGATAGCCGCTGCTTGGCCTCGAGGAGCCGCCACCGCTCCTCATCCACCAGTCCCAGCGTCTGCCCGAGCGGCGTCAGCCGCAGGTCGGCATTGTCTTCCCGCAGCAGCAGCCGGTGCTCGGCGCGGCTGGTGAACATGCGATAGGGCTCGCTGGCGCCCTGAGTCACGAGATCATCGAGCAGGACGCCGAGGTAGGCTTCGCTGCGCTGGGGGGTCCACGCCTCCCGCTCGCGGCTGGCGAGGCATGCATTGATGCCAGCCACGAGTCCCTGAGCGGCCGCTTCCTCATACCCGGTAGTGCCGTTGATCTGGCCCGCGAAGAACAGCCCGTCGATCGCCCGGTTCTCCAGCGACGGCCTCAGGTCGCGGGGATCGAAGAAGTCGTACTCGATCGCATAGCCGGGGCGTGTGATGTGCGCATTCTCGAAGCCGCAGATGCTGCGGACGAGCTCGTGCTGGACATCGAAGGGGAGGCTGGTGGAGATGCCGTTGGGGTAGATCTCGGCGGTATGGAGCCCCTCAGGCTCAACGAAGATCTGATGCGACGTCTTGTCCGCGAAGCGGACAACCTTGTCCTCGATGGACGGGCAGTACCGCGGCCCCACACCCTCGATCCGGCCGGTGTACAGCGGAGATCGGTCGGTGGAGGCTCGGATGATCTCGTGCGTCCGCTCGTTTGTACTTGTAA
>DASTDD010000294.1:0-7847 GCA_035710545.1 Steroidobacteraceae bacterium | reverse complement strand
GAGCCGCGGGCTGTAGTTCATTGCCAAAAGGCGCCTGCGAGCCCACCCCACGAAATCGAGCACGACACGTGGGAAGGCGCTCACCGATTATCGAGACGCTCGCTTTCGTGGGTGGCCCATGAGGCGTGGCCCCGCGTTTGGCGCATCAGAAAGTCCGGCCCAGGAACAGGTAGAACGCCTGGCTGCCCTTGTCGTCGTAGCCGTAGGCGAGGTACACGGGGCCGAGCAACGTATCCAGTCCCAGAAAGAGGCTCGCGTCGCGGCGCGTATTCGCGAACGATGCCTCGCCGCGCTGCTGCCAGACGTTTCCCATCTCGAACGACATGCCCAGATAGGTCGGCACGTCGAGGTAACCGGGGCCTCCGCGTCCGATCTGCTTGTAGAGGAGCGTCCGGGCAATGGCGAAGTGCGGTCCGGCCAGTGAATCGGCCTTGATTCCGGAAAGATCCAGGAACCCCCCGAGTGGAAACAACAGCCTGAGGTCCGCAGGTGTCGTCACGGCCCCTGCCGGCCCGAGGGGTTGAGTGCTCAGCAGCAGCCCCGGCGGCGTGTCGATCGTGGTACCGCCCGCGGCCGAGAAGACCGCGGTGTAACGACCAAAGCTATGGGCGGCGAGGTAGTTGAAGGAGACCCGGTCGAAGGTCTCGTTCGGAAAGCCGGTCCGCTCGGTACGCCACTCCAGCACGGCCTGCTGTCCGCGGTGGGGGAAATTGACATCGTCGAGCTGGTCGTACGAGAGGCGGATGAAGTATTCCCACGTATGGAACGAATCCGAGGGCAGGCTCGGGTCGCCGATCTCCACGTTCTCGCTGCCGGACTCGTGCTCGACCCCGGCACGGATCTGGCCCCAGTTGCCGAAGTCGCGCCCGACGTCCAGCCCGTAATCGAAGCTGCGAACCCGATACTCTGCCAGGCGTGTCTGCCCCCGAAGCAGATCGACATTCTGCGCCTCCGTATCCACATGGGGCAGAATGAAGAAGCTCGACGTGTCGGTGATCGGCAGGTAGAGCTCCGTGGAGATCAGCGATGTCTGCCCCACCTGCAGGTCCCAGACCCACTCCCCTCCCGGCTGGGTGATCTCCGACAGCACGAAGCGCGCCGCCGCGTCGTAGGTGGAATTTCCCTGGAAATCATCCTGCAGGCTCAGGCCGAAGCGCACATAGTTGGGACCCCAGGAGTTGCGCCGGGCATCCAGCGACAGCCCGTACTGGTCATCCTTCTGCACCACTTTGTAGTCGAGGGACTCGAGATTGCCCTGGCCGTAGACCGCCGTGACGTCGCGCGCCACCACGTCGGGATCAAGCGGCTTGCCGGTCACGTTCTTGAACACCCGCTCCAGCCTGTTCGCGTATCGCTCCGAGTCGGCGTCGACGTTCACGAAATCGATGCGCGGCGGGGACCGCCGTGCCTCGTCACGGCGGGCCACGTAGCGGTCGAAGTCCGCGGAGCCGACCGACAGCGTCGCAAGCTTGCTCTGGGCCTCCTGGGCGCCGATGACTCCGGTGGCGATCAGGCGGGACATCACGCCGAAGTCGAACGCCGACGATTCGCCCAGTGGTGGCCGGACCAGAATGTCATTCGGGGACAGCGTCGCGAGCTGCTCACGCGTATTGCGCTGAATCAGGATTGCCAGCATCTGATTGGATATCACCGGCGCACTCGACAGCTTGTCACGCTTCAGAAGCGGCGCGCTGACGTCAACCACGATCAGGACGTCCACACCCATCTTGCGCGCCACGTCGATGGGCAGGTTCTCCGAAAGCCCGCCATCCACGAGAAGCCGTCCGTCGCGCTCCACGGGCGAGAAGACTCCGGGTGCCGACATGCTGGCGCGCATCGCCGTGGTGAGATCGCCGGAGTCCATGACGACGGCTTCGCCCGTCTCCAGATCGGTCGCCACCGCCCGGAAGGGAGTCGGCAGGTCATCGAAGCTCGTGACGCGCGCGACCGGTAACGTCAGCCGCCGCAGCGTCTGGCTGAGCTTCTGGCCCTCGATCAGGCCTTTCGGCAGCTGGATGTGATGACCGCGCAGCCCGAGTGGGAACTTCACCAGGAAGTTGCGATCCTCGAGCTTGCGCCGGAAGGTCAGATCCTCGCGCGGCGGCCGATCCCGGAAGGCGTCCTGCCAGTTGAGCGAGGTCATGACCGACTCGATCTCGCTTGGACTCAACCCGCTCGCATATAAGCCGCCGACCACGGCACCCATGCTGGTCCCGGCAATGGCATCGATGGGAATGTGCAGCTGCTCGAGCAGCTTGAGCACCCCCACGTGCGCCGCGCCGCGTGCCCCGCCGCCTGACAGGACCAGGCCGATGCGTGGACGGTGCTCGGGAGGCGTGGGTTGCGAGGTCGCATCCTGTGCGCCGGCACTGGTCCAACCCGCAACCCACAGCGCTGCGAAAATATAACCCAGGACCCCGAGACGGGGCAGGACCGCCCGTGGTGAAATCACGGGCGCAAGAATACCGCATGTCGCGCCAGAAGCTTACAGGACCTTCCCGCCCACTGAACGCACCGGCCGTTGGCCTGGCCGCTTTGCTGGCCTGCCTCGGCAGCGCTCGACCGGCAAACACGCTGGCCCAATCGCCGGATGCCAGCGACTGGGGTTATTACGGCGGAGATGCCTTCGGCCAGCATTTTTCCAGCCTCGATCAGATCAATCGCACGAACGTGCGTGATCTCGCGGTCGCATGGACCTATCGCACCGGTGAGCTCGGTGCCGGATTCGCCCGGAGCGGAAAACTCACTTTCGAGGCGACGCCCGTGCTCGCGTTCGGCCTGCTGTACCTGGAGACGGCGACGAACATCGTGGTCGCCCTCGACCCGCAGAGCGGCCTGCCGCGCTGGCGATTCGACCCCCATGTTGACCGGATGCGGGGCTACTCGGACGTAGCCGCCCGCGGAGTCACGGTGTGGGAAAATCCTGACCCGAAGATCCAGGGCTCCTGCAGCCATCGCATTTTCCTGGGCACACTCGACGCGCGGCTGATTGCTCTGGATGCGGCATCGGGGCGTCCGTGCCTTGATTTTGGGGCGGCTGGTCAGGTGGATCTCACCGCCGGCATGCGCATCCGCGATCGCCCCGACTACCTGGTCACCTCGCCCCCCGCCGTGCACCGCGATCTGATCATCGTCGGGTCCTCGATCGGGGACAATCGCGCGACGGACGTCGAGCGTGGAATCATCCGTGCATTCGACGCCCGCACGGGCGAGCAGCGCTGGTCGTTCGACCCGATCCCTGACAGTGCGACCCACCCCGCCGCTTCGGAGTGGACCCCCGCGCAAGCAGCCGCGACTGGTGCGGCGAACGCGTGGGGTGTCATGTCAGTCGATGAGGAGCACGGGCTGGTCTTCGTGCCGACAGGCTCCGCCAGCCCTGACTTCTATGGCGGCATGCGCCTCGGCAGCAACCGCTTCGCCGACTCGCTCGTGGCACTCGACGCCGCGACCGGCAAGGTTGTCTGGCACAGCCAGCTCGTTCACCACGACCTGTGGGATTTCGATCTGGCGGCGCAGCCGGCGCTCATGGACATCGAAGTGCGAGGTATCCCGGTACCGGCCGTGGTGCAGGCGACCAAGACGGGCATGCTGTATGTCTTCGAGCGCACCAAGGGGCAACCGCTGTTTCCCATCACCGAGCGTCGCGTGCCCGGCAGCCTCGTCCCGGGCGAGGTGGCCTCCCCTACACAGCCGTTCTCCTCCATCCCCGCGCTCGTGTCACAGCGCAAGCTCGATCCCGATGACGCGTGGGGTCTCACGTTCTGGGATCGCGCAAGGTGCCGCAGCCTGATCGAGTCACATCGCAACGATGGCATCTTCACGCCGCCGGATACCCGCGGCACGATTCTTTCACCGGGCTATGCTGGCGGAGTGGATTGGGGTGGCATCGCAGTTGACGAATCACGAGAGCGTGTCTTCGCAGCCGTGAACCATCTGCCGATGGTCGTCACGCTGATGTCGCGTGACACGCTCGAGCAGCAGATGAGATCGGGCGACTATCCGCATTCGGAGTTCGCGCGCCAGATGGGGACACCCTATGGCATGCGGCGCGAGGTGCTGCTGTCTCCCTGGGGTTTGCCCTGCACGGCGCCGCCCTGGGGCACCCTCGTCAGTGTCGATCTGCGCCGTAACCGGATCGCATGGCAGGTGCCGCTGGGCTCCACCGAAGGACTGGCCCCCTGGTTCGTCCCCACTCGGGAATTCGGCACACCCAACATGGGCGGGCCGATCGCGACCGCCGGCGATCTCGTGTTCGTCAGCGCGGCTCTCGACAGCTACTTTCGTGCCTTCGACCTGGAGACCGGCCGGGTGTTATGGAAATACCGTCTCCCGGCCGGCGGCCAGGCGACGCCCATGACCTATCGCGCCGGCGCTGATCAGCGGCAGTTCGTGGTCATCGCAGCCGGTGGCCACGGGGCGCTCGGCACTCCCCGCGGCGACTATGTGATTGCCTTTGCGTTGCCGCCGGGCAGGCGGCCCCCCGAGGCCAAGCCCGCGTCGCCGACTGACGCCAGCCCCTGATCCCCGGCGCCGGTACGGCATCGCGTAACCGCGCTAAACTGGCGCCATCGACTTTCCCGAGGCCTGAATGTCCGGTTACCTGATTGTCAGCCTGGTCATCCAGGTGCTTCTCATCGTCCACGTCATCAAGACCGGTCGGAACACGATCTGGATCTGGGTACTGGCGCTGCTCTCGCTGCCAGGAGCGATTGCCTACATCGCAGTGGAGCTGGTGCCCGAGGCACTCCGGAGCCGCACGGCGCAGCGCACGGCACGCGGTCTGCGCAAGGCGATGGATCCGACGGGCGATCTGCGGCGCTATGAAAATGAGGCGCGTATCACCGGCAACGTGGCCGCCCGGCAGCGCTATGCGGAGGAATTGTCCCGCCAGGGACGTTTCGACGAGGCCATCGCCCAGTTCCGCGAAGCGCTGACCGGCCTTTACGAGCACGACCCCAACCTGATGCTGGGGATCGCGCACGCTCAGTTCGAGAAGGGCGCAGCGACGGAAGCCCGCACGACGCTCGATGAGCTGATCCGGCTGAATCCCGATTTCCGCTCTCCCCAGGGGCATCTCCTCTATGCCCGCTCACTCGAGAGTGAAGGAAACACCGGGAAAGCTCTGGAGGAATACAAAGTCCTGGCCTTCTCCTATCCAGGTGCGGAAGCGGCAGTGCGTTACGCGCAACTGCTGAAGTCGCAAGGACGAAACGAGGAGGCCGCCCAGGTAGCTCGCGAGCTGCTCGAGCAGGCGCGCATTGCACCGGCTCACTATCGAAGAGCGCAGCGAGCCTGGCTGGATGGCGCCGCGCGGCTGGCGGCCGGACGCTAGCTGCGCTCGCGACCGACGGATGACTGTCGGATGAGCAGTGCTGCGCGGCGCGGCCAACACGCCTTAGCGAGGACACTTCCCGCGAGCAACAGGAGACTCAGCCGGTCGAGCTCGCCACCGCCCCCTTTGCCCGGCGGAGCGCTTGCAGAGACCGTGACCTGTGCGGACCCTGAGCGAGTCGGGTCGGCTGTCGCAACCGCGGTCACCGTCACTGTTGCAGGCGATGGCACCGCGGCGGGCGCTTCGTAGAGGCCTGCGCTGGAGATAGTGCCCACAGTTGAGTTGCCGCCCTTCACGCCGGCGACTTCCCAGGTCACTGCCTGGTTCGTCGCGTTGCTGACAGTTGCCTGGAAAGTCTGACTCCCTGTACCGATCACGACACTGGCACTGGCGGGTGAGACCGCCACGCTCACCGGTGCGGTGATGGTGACCTGTGCGCTTCCAGAGCGACCTGAGTTCGCGACCGCGACGGCGGTGACTGTTACTTTTCCGGACGCCGGAGCTGTAGCGGGGGCCGCATAGAGTCCGGTGGACGAGATGGTCCCGACCGATGCATTTCCACCGGCGACGCCGTTCACCTGCCACGTGACTGCGGTGTTGAGAGTGTGCGTCACCACAGCGCCGAATGATTGACTACCCGTGCCGCTTTCGACCGTGGCGGCGCTGGGTTGGACGGAAACCGTAATCGGCGACGCAATCGTGATGGCTTTCAGGCACGCATTGACTCCCGCGCCCGAGGGTGCGGAGGTGCTCGCCGAATTCGATCGGACAACAACGGTGGCGGTGTCCTTCTTGCCGGCATCGTCGGTGACGGTCAGCGTGACTGTGAAGGATCCGCTGCTCGGCGCGACGACCGACGTGCTCGCTCCGCTGCCAGTGGAGACGGGATGATGCGTTGCATCGCTGCTGGCCCACTGGTAACTGAAGACGCTGTGTCCGCAGGCGGCCCCGCTGCCGGATGCATCCAGCGCCACATTCAGACCCGCCATCACGTTTGCGGGAACCTTGATGGCGGCAATCGGGCGAAGCGCCGCGGCAAGCGCGCCCGGCGCATTGGCCATGCCGGCGCCGCAGGTCCTGCCGTCGTTCGTGCAGATGCACTCGGCAGTCTGCACGTCCGAGGAGTTGGCCGGAGGATGACACGAGGGCGGCTGTATCGCCTCTGCCGCCGAAGTCTGCGGGAAAGGCAGCGATCCCTCTTTCAGGCGCACAAGCAGCTGCGCGGAGTTGAGATTGCCGTTGACCGAGAGCATCAGGCCGGCGATGCCGGAGACGACCGGAGCCGAGAAGCTGGTGCCGAGATTCGGGTTGGCGAACTGGTCGGTGTAACTGTTCTGACCCGGCGTCGTGACACCGAGGTTGAAGCTCGTGCCCATCGAGTACAGGCAGGCTGTGCCCGGAGCCGTGTTGACACAGTTGCCTGCCGGGGCGCCCAGCGACACTTCGGGGCCCAGGCTGCTGAAGCCGACCTTGGTGCCGGCGTGGCGCAGGCCTGCGACGCCGACCGCGCCCGGACAGTTGGCCGGGGCATCCACCGGCCCTCCCTCGTTGCCGGCCGAGGCCACTACCAGCACACCCATCTGGCTCAGCTGCTGGATGGCGTCCACGTATACCGACGGGCACGCGCCCGTGCCGCCCAGACTCAGATTGAGGATCCTGGCGGGATACGGGTTATCGGGCGCACCCGCGACATGGACACCGGCCGCCCACAGCATGCCCGTGACGATGTCCGAGTCCAGTCCGCCACACTTCCCCAGCACGCGCACCGGCAGAATCCACGCGCTCCAGGTCATGCCCGCGATTCCGGTGCCATTGTTGGTCAGGGCGCCGAGCATTCCGGCTGTCCGCGTGCCGTGCCAGGAGCTGTTGGCAGCCATGGCGTTCTTGCATTCCGTCTGGCTCAAATCCGCGCTCGTGACCCAGTCTCCCGGGTCCGATGGATCGGCATCCCAACCGCCGCCGTCGTTGGCGACGAAGGAGTCCTCGATGAAATCGTAGCCCGGCAGCAGGCGGCCCCCCGAGCCGGGGCCGGCCCACAGCAGGTCCGGATGGTCGAAGCGGATCCCGGTGTCGAGGTCCGCAATCACCAGGCCGGCGCTGCCGGTCGCCGTATCCCAGGCCGCCTCCGCGTTCACGGCGCTGGGGGTAGCCGCTGCGCTCTGCATGTACCATTGTTGAGTCGAGTACAGCGGATCGCTCGGGATTGAGTGGATATACCTCCTCTGATCAGCCTCGGCGTAAACCACATCGGGGTCCGCCCGCAGGCGAGCGAGAGTCTCCTCGAGACCTTCACCCAGCGCCGCCGGCAACACCTGGATCGCCTGGATGTCCGCGGTGATGGACCTGACGGTACTCACGGTCACGCCGGCCCTGACCGCGAGAGCATCGATCTGATCCAGCGCCGGCCGAGTCTGGAGCTTCGAGGATGCGAGTGTCGCCCCGGAGAGCGAGCGCAGCTTGACGATCACCCGATGAGTGCCCGACTGCGCATCGGCATGCGGGTGCGTGCGGACCG
>DASTDD010000293.1:0-12259 GCA_035710545.1 Steroidobacteraceae bacterium | reverse complement strand
GGCGCCCAGCGTCACGGCTTCCTGCCACTCAAGGACGTTTCCCGCGAGTACTTCCGCCAGCAGCCTCAGGGTGGCCGTATGAACATCCGCGAGCTGCTCGCGGAGGGACAGGAGCTCATCGTCCAGGTCGAGAAGGAGGAGCGCGGAACCAAGGGTGCCGCTCTGACGACCTTCGTCAGCCTCGCCGGACGCTTCCTGGTGCTGATGCCGAATAATCCGCGCGCCGGCGGCGTCTCGCGCCGCATCGAAGGCGAGGATCGTGACCAGATGCGCGAGGTCATGAACCAGCTGCAGATTCCCGACGGCATGGGAGCCATCGTGCGCACCGCGGGTGTCGGCCGCTCAGCCGAGGAGCTGCAGTGGGACCTGGATAACCTGAAGACCCAGTGGGACCAGATCGCCGCCGCTGCCAACGACCGACCGGCGCCCTTCCTCGTCTTCCGGGAGAGCGATGCGGTAACCCGCGCCATGCGCGACTACCTCTCGGATGACATCGGGGAGGTGCTCGTGGACGACTCGGGCGCCTTCCAGAAAGCGCAGGAGTACATGCAGCGCTTCATGCCCGCCGAGGCTCAACGGCGGCTGAAGATGTACCAGGACGATATCCCGCTCTTCACGCGCTTCCAGATCGAGAGCCAGATCGAATCCGCGTATGCACACAAGGTGCAGCTGCCCTCCGGAGGCAGCATCGTCATCGATTACACCGAAGCTCTCGTCTCCATTGACATCAATTCCGCGCGCGCAACGCGGGGCAGCGACATCGAGACGACCGCACTGAACACGAACCTCGAGGCCGCTGATGAGATATCGCGGCAGTTGCGCATCCGCGACATCGGCGGACTCATCGTCATCGATTTCATCGACATGGAGTCCACCAAGAACCAGCGCGAGGTGGAGGATCGCCTGCGCGATGCGGTCAAGATGGACCGCGCGCGAATCCAGATCGGGCGCCTGTCGCGCTTCGGGCTCCTCGAGATGTCCCGGCAACGATTGCGACCCTCCCTGGGCGAAACGAGCCATATCGTCTGTCCGCGCTGCGTCGGCATCGGCAGCATCCGCAGCGTCGAGTCCATGGCCCTCGCGATTCTGCGGCTCATCGGCGAGGAGCTTCGCAAGGACCGCACCGCCCGGGTCATCGCACAAGTGCCGGTCGACGTGGCGACCTACCTCTTCAACGAGAAGCGCGGCTGGTTGCGCCACCTGGAGGACAAGAGTGAGGTCGAGCTGCTCATCGTCCCGAATGAGAACATTCAGACTCCGGAGTACTCGATCCGCCGGGTGCGCGATGATGAGATCGAGCTGCCTGAAAACCGGCAGCTGAGCTATCTGATGCCGACCGCTCCTGCGGTGGTCGAGCCGGGCAGCACCAAGGATCGCAAGCCGCCCACAGAAACGCCGGCCGTCGCTACGCTACTTCCAGCGACTGCAGCCCCCATAGCGCCTGTAGCGCCGGCGGCATCGGTGGCTTCCGAGCAAGCTACCGGAACCGAACCGGGTGGCGGCTTCGTGGGCTGGCTGAAGCGCGTTTTCGGGGGCGCTCCGGCCCCGGCAGCCGAAAGTAACACCCCACCGGCAACACCCAGTGTATCCCGGTCCTCAACCCATGGATCGGGCGAGAGTCGTGACCATGGCCATCGACGCCGCGATGGACGCCGAGATCACACCCGTCACTCCCGACACAGCGACTCTGGCGCACGCCGCGAGCGCAGCGAGGGGCGCGAGCACGGCCGGGATCGCGGCGAAGGGCGCGATCGGCACGAGAGCCGTGACAGAGGGCGCGATCGAGACCAGGGACGCCGACCGCGTGAGCGGTCGGCGGAACGGCGCCCCGAGGGTGACAGTTCGCTGAGCCGCGCGGAGCAGAGCGGCAATCGTACTGAGCAGAGTACGCGTGCCGAGGAAGCAGAGAGCGCTGCCAGACCCATCGAGGGTGCGACGGGACCCAGCAGCGAAATCCGGGAGAACGGTGGCACGGACCGCGGAGAGCGCGGAGAGCGCCGCAGCCGGCGCGGGCGTCGACGCGGGCGCAGAGGCGGTGGTGGCCGCGACAGCGGACCTCGTGAGGGCATGTCACAGAACGGCGCGCCTGGCGGCGCGCCCAATGAAGGCGCCGAACAACGATCGACGTTCAGCGGTTCTGAGCAATCTCCTCCAGCAGCTTCCTACAACGGGATGCACGAGCAGGCTGAGGGAGGCGAAAACCGCCGCACGGATTCGGTGCAGAATGAGCCGCATGAGGCGCCGCAGGAGGGTTCTGGAGCTTCTCACGCGGCCCAGCCGGACGCCCGGCCGATTGCCCACTATGAGCCAACGCCCCCGATCGCGAGCTCACCTGCCGAGACAGGCGGGGCCTCCGAGCGGCCCGGCAAGCCTTTCGTGGTCTGGTCGTCAGGCCCGGCCAGCGCTCCCTCCAGAGATCGTGGCCCGGAGGAGTAGTCAGCTCAGCTGACGCACGTGTTGCAGTAGCGCACGCGAGGCGAGCTCGACGAGATCGAGCACATGCTCGAATCCGTTGGGCCCGCCATAGTACGGATCGGGAATCTCGGTCGCTTCGGCCTCGGGAACGAACTCGAGAAATAAGCGAATGCGCTCCCGCGCAGACTGCGGAGCGCGGCGGCGCAGCGCCTCGAGGTTATTTCGGTCCATCGCGAGGATCAGGTCGAAGCGGCCGAAATCCTGTGGCTCCACAACCCGAGCACGTAACTCAGACATGTCATAGCCTCGCCTGAGTGCCGCTTCGCACGTGCGGCGATCCGGTGGTTGTCCGACGTGATAGCCGGCCGTACCTGCGGAGGCCACCTCAATGGTGAGCGCGGGCGCTTCCCGGGCAGCTATCTCGCGAAACACGATCTCCGCGGTCGGCGAGCGGCAGATGTTGCCCAGACAGACGAACAGGATCCTCATTCGTGAGGCAGATTACTTGACCGTGTAGCCGCGACCCTCGAGACAGGCGCCCATCGCACGCTGGTAGGCAGTGCGCTGGGCATTGGTCTGATCCGGCGCAACCCCACCCCCGGGCACGGTCGGGTCGAAGCCCGTCTCGCCCTGTGCCCACTTGTGACACTCGTATTTGTCGCGCGACTGAACGTCCTCGGTCTGGCCGTTCTTCGGATAGATGAAGAGGTCTCCGTTCTGGCTGGGAGGAGGTGCCGGTGCATCGGTGGTCGCATCACCATCGCCCGGTGGCGAAACCACTTCGTACTCACCCGAGCTTTCACGCCACGCGTAGTACGCGTCATTTGCGTAGTAGTACGGGACACCCGCCACCCACACGGTCGTGTAGAAAGGAGGAAGAACCGGCACGAACAGGCCGATCGGTGCGCCCACCACGACGAAACGCGGACCGCGTTCCGCATACCAGACGCCCCCGGAGAAATAGAACCGGCCGCGCGGGCCGTTCACGATCACACGGTCGCGCGGGAGATCGCGAACCGCGTAGCCACGAGAGGGGTAGTAGTGATCGTGATGGAAACGCGCATCCATGTGGTCGAATCCCGGCCGGGGACTTTCGTGCGGATGTGGGTTGGCGCGCGCAACGCCCATCACCAGAACGGATACCGCGGCGATCATGAAGGCAAGCACCAGCCCCTTTCGACCCGCACGCTCCCGGCCGATGGCGATCTCCCGCACCGCAGCGGCGCGCCGGGCGCGGAACCGAACCCCGTTCATCATGGCTGCACCACGCATTCGTTCAACTACTTCACGCTGTAGCCGCGCCCTTCCAGGCACGCGCTGATCGCCCGCCTGTAGTTCGAGGCCTTCTGGTCTATGACTGCAGCCGCGCGAGCATCCTGCACCCGCGCCTGCTGCACCTGGGCCGCCTGCGCCTGGGCGTTTGCAGCATCACCGGTGGATCCGATCGCCGCGCCCGTCACGCCTCCGGCCACTGCACCGAATCCGGCATTGCGCGGGCCTGCGATCACCGCGCCGAGCACCGCGCCTGCCACGGCTCCGATGGCGGTATTCGTTCCCGGAGGCGGGCCCGAGGCAACGACCACGCGGTCATGCGGCGGCGTGCCCGGAGCGCTCGGGTCGAAGTTCGTCTGCTTCACCGCCCACTCGTGGCAATCGTATCGGTCTCTGTCGGTTTGCTCCGGCGTCTGACCCTGCAACGGGTACGCATATACCTGCGTGTTCGTCGCAGGCGGTGGAGGCGGCTGCCGGTAGACCCGTCGGGGCGGAGGTTGATCAACGCATCCCACGAGGATCGTGGCCGCGGCGGACACGACCAATAACCCGGCAGCTGTCCTCTTGAAGCGCGAGGCAGGGATAATCTGGTTCATCATCTTGAGTGCTTCCAGCGGCAAAGCCTTTGATTTGGCAGAACGCGAGGCGCAGTCAGCGGTTGACACCGGCACCGCGCCCCCTCCCGGGGAGCGTACCCATTGGATTCTCGCACGCCTGTCGAGTTCCCCCAACGCTGGCGGTCACGGCGCGGACTGCGGGGGCCGCGTGCCTGTGAACAATTGTAAAACGGGGCAATCCGTCGCGGTCAATGGCGCAGCAGCGCGCTGACTCGCTCGAGATCCGCAGACGTATTGACGTCCGGAGGCGGTCGCTCGCTCGCGCCGGCAACCCTAATTTCGATGCCGTTCTCGAGAGCCCGCAACTGCTCGAGCTTCTCTCGTGCCTCGAGCGTACCGGTGCCGAGGCTTGCCAGGTGCAGCAGAGTTTGGACACGGTACGCATAGATGCCGATGTGACGCAAGCCGCCGTCGAAGACTCGTTGACTCGACAAACCCGACGGCGCCCCATCCCGGTCCCACGGTATGGGCGCGCGACTGAAGTACAAGGCTCGCCCCCGCGCATCCGTGACCAATTTGACGGCGTTGGGATCGAGCATCTCCGTGATCGATTCGACGGGCGTGGCCAGTGTTGCAATCCCGGCTTGCGGAGCCGCCTCGAGCACACTGGCGACCTGGTCTATGAGCGCAGGGGGCAGCAGTGGCTCGTCGCCCTGGACGTTGACCACGATATCAGTGTCTGCCCACGCACGAGTGCGGGCCACTTCCGCGATGCGATCGCTGCCCGAGGCGTGCGTGGGTGCGGTCATCACGGCCTGTGCGCCGAAGGATTGCGCGGCGCTCATCACCCGCGGATCGTCGGTGGCGATGATCACCTCGCGGGCGAGCGAGGCACACGCGCGCTCGTACACCCATTGGATCATCGGCTTGCCCGCAATCCGGACCAACACCTTGCCCGGGAGCCGCGAGGAACCGTAGCGGGCGGGAATCACGACGCGAAACACCGGGTACGGGCCTCACCGCTCCAGCAGCGGATCGTCCGCGGCCAGCTGCCGCGCCTCTTCCTCCAGCATCACCGGCACGCCGTCCCGAATAGGGTACGCCAGACGATCCAGGCGGCACACCAGCACCTGGGCATCGCGCTGAAACTTGAGCGGACCCTTGCACATAGGACAAGCCAGGATCTCCAGCAGGCGGGCGTCCATCGGCTACTCATCTCCCGATGTGGGTTGAGGTTCGCGGAGCGGGCCCAACCGGCGCGCAATGGCATCCAGCAAGTCCTTGGCCTGTTCAGCGCTGAAGCGGGTCACGACCGGGATGTACCACAGATGCGTATCGGCGAGCTCGCGGCATTTTACGGCATCCTTCTCGGTCATGAGCACAGGCAGCCCATCCGCAAAATCGAGGTCGGAGACGACAAATGGGTGGTGGTCGGCGAACGCGTGCTCGACCACGTCGATCCCGCGCTGGCGCAAGCCGCGAAAAAACCGCTCTGGATTGCCGATCCCCGCTACCGCGTGCACACGCTGGCCGCGGAACCGCTCCAGTGGCAGCGGTGCCCCCTGCCCATCGAGTCTGTGCGCCTCCTCGCCCCACAGAGTCATCTGAAAGAGCGCTTGCTTCGGCATACCCCCTGCAGCGCTCAGCGAGGCATGCTCAGGGGGTCCGTTCATGACCAGCAGCTCCACGTCGCGCAGCCGGCCGCTCGGCTCGCGCAGCGGCCCGGCTGGCAACACTCTCCCGTTGCCCAGACCCCTGGCGCCATCGATCACGACCACTTCGCAGTCACGGGCCAGGCGCAAATGTTGCAACCCGTCGTCGGCAACGATGACATCCGCGCCCCGTGCCGCAAGCGCTCGCGCACCAGCGACTCGATCGCGCGCGACCACGGTGTCGCAGCCAGTGAGCCGGTGAAGCAGCAGGGGCTCATCGCCGACCTCCTCCCATCGCGAGTCGCTGCTGACCGTCCGCACGCCGCGGTCGCGGCGGCCGTACCCGCGGGAAACGATACCGACCTTGAGCCCCGAAGAGCTCAGACGCTGCGCCAGCCAGGCTACCAGGGGGGTTTTGCCGGTACCTCCGACGGTAATATTCCCGACAACGATGAGGGGGCGGCCCGCGTGCAGCGTGGGCAGCCAGCCGCGCACGTACAGCCAGCGGCGCAGGCTCACGACAAGCCCGTAGAGCCACGCCAGTGGCTGCAGCGGCGAGACTCCGGCAGGCACCCGATACCATTCATCCACGAGGCGCTGCTGCATGGCCTCGGTCGCGCTCAGTCACTGAACCGCAGGCTGTGCAGCTGTGAATACAACCTGCCCTGCGCCAAAAGCTGCGAGTGCGTGCCGCTTTCGACGATCCTGCCGGCATCCAGAACGATGATGCGGTCGGCCTGCTCCACGGTCGAGAGGCGGTGCGCGATGATGAACGTCGTGCGGTTGCGCATCAGGCGCGCGAGCGCGTCCTGAATGTGCCGCTCCGCTTCGGTATCCAGCGCCGAGGTGGCCTCGTCGAGAATGAGAATCGGCGCATCCTTCAGCAGTGCACGGGCGATCGCTATGCGCTGCCTCTGACCTCCCGAGAGCAGCACGCCTCTGTCCCCGACCAGCGTATCCAGACCTGCCCGCTGCGCGCGGATGAACTCGAGCGCATAAGCAGCACCCGCCGCCTCCTCGAGCGCTTCGCGGGATACCTCGCGGCCGAAAGCGATGTTGTTGCGGATCGTGTCGTTGAAGAGCACCACATCCTGGCTGACTACCGCGATCTGCTCTCGCAGGCAGCGCAAGTCGTACTCTCGCACCTCCACGCCGTCGATCAGCACCTCGCCGGAGAGAACGTCGTAGAACCTCGGGAGCAGATTCACGAGCGTGGACTTGCCGCTGCCCGACCGGCCGACGATGGCGACGTTCTCCCCGGCGGCCACGGCGAGCGACACGCCGCTGAGAGCCGCAGCCCGGCCGCCGTCATACGCGAACGTGACCGAGCGGAATTCGACATCTCCACGGACCCGGCCGACCGTGCGGCCGCCGCCCTGCGGCTCGCGCGGCTCATCGATCAACTCGAACAAGCTCTGGCCGGCGGCAATGCCCTGCTGCATCGCGCCCGAGACCCCCACCAGCTCGCGCAGCGGCTGCGTGATGCTCGCGAGCGCGGTGAAGAAGCCCACGAGCGCGCCCATCGACATCCTGCCGTGCACGACGTCCCGCAGTGCGATCGAGAGCACGATCGCGGCCCCGATCGCGCTCAGCAGCTGGACAATGGGATTGGAGAGACCCTTTGTCAGGATCCATTTCAGGTTCGAACGCAGGTTGTGCGTGTTGGCCGCATCGAACTGGCGGTCCTGGTAGCCTTCCGCGTTGTAGACCTTGATCAGGCGCGGCGCCTCGAAACTCTCCTTGGCGACCCGGGTCACATCGCCCATCGAATCCTGGATGCGGCGGCTGTAGCGGCGGAAGTGGCGATTGATCCTCGAGACCAGCCAGCCCACGAGCGGGCCCATGGTCAATGACCACAGTGCGAGGCGCCAGTTGAGGAACAACAGCCAGACAATGGAGCCCGCGATCATGAGCAGCGCGCGCACGATCACCACGATCGAGTCGGTCGCGGCCTGCCCCACCTGCTCGCTGTTGTACGTCAGGCGGGAGAGCAGCGCACCGGAGGAGTTGCGATCGAAGTAGCTGATCGGCAGCCGTAGAACGCTCTCGTAGACCTCACGCCGCAGCTGCCGCACGACCTGGCGCCCTACGTACCCCATGAAGTAGGTCTGCGTGAAATCGCCCAACCCCCGCACGATGAACACCGCGACGAGCGCGACCGGCAGCCACAGGATGACACGCGGATCGCGGATTGCGGCCCCGGCGCTCCCGGCCATGCTGGTCAGCGGACCGTTACCCAGCACGCGTGTCAGGGTGCCGTCGAACAGAAATTTGGCCAGCCCGGTGAAGCTGGTGTTGGCGGCGGCATAGATCACCCCGCCGAAAATGCCGAGCGCGAACGCGCCACGATGCGGCCGGATGTAACTCAGCACCCGCCTGTAGGCATGCAACGCGCTCCCGCTCAGGGGGCGCGCCGCTGCCTTGCCGACGTCATTCAAGGCTTACCTGCCGACCCGTCCTTGATGGTCGCGATGTTGACTTCGCCGAAACCGAGGCGTCCCAGCACATCCATCGCAGTGATGACAGCCTGGTGAGTGGCGCGTGCGTCGGCGCGAATGGTGATGCGGCGCGTCCGGTCGGTGCCCGCCTCTTTCAGCAGCGCGGCCCGCAAGGTGTCCTCACTGGAGTTGATCAGTTCGCGCTCGTTGACACGATAGCTGCCTTGCTGCGTGACGGTGACCACCAGCGGCTCGCTGCCGACGCGCTCGGTGGGCACGGCGCTCGCCTGCGGCAGGTGGACGCGCAGCCGCCCCTCCTCGGTGAATCGGCTGGAGAGCATGAAGAACACCACCAGCAGCAGGACCACGTCGATGAGCGAGACGACGTTGATCTCGGGCTCCTCGTGCCGGCGAGGCTTGAGGTTCATGAGCGAGTGCGGGTGCGGTGCAGCGGCGTCGCACCCTCGAGCGTGCGGGCATCCTGCTCACTTTCCGGTGCCAGATGCTGCAAGCGCAGATTGGAAGCCTCGACGGCATCGGCCATGCGGATGGCCTGCTTTTCCATCTCGACCACGATGCGCTCGACGCGTCCGCGGAAGTAGCGGTAGGCAATCAGGGCCGGGATGGCCACACAGAGGCCCGCGACCGTCGCGATCAGCGCCTCGGCGATGCCGCCCGAGAGCGCGCGCGGATCCCCCATGCCGCCCTGCTGGATGGCATTGAACGAGCGGATGATGCCGGTCACGGTGCCCAGCAGACCGAGCAGCGGGGAGATGCCGGCGATGGTCCCGAGCGTGTTCAGGTAGCGTTCCAGCTCGTATACCAGGTGCCGCCCGGCGTCCTCCAGGCGCTCCATGAGGATCTCGCGCGGGCGGTGGCGATTGGCCAGGCCCACCGCCAGCAGCTTTCCCAGGGGCGAATTCTGCTCGAGGGCCGCTATGACCTTGTCGTTGACCTGGTTGGCCTCGATCAGGGCCCAAACCTTCTGCGGCAGCTCCTGCGGCAGCACCCGGCGATCCTGCAGGGTCCACAGGCGCTCCAGGACGATCGCCGCGGCCGTGATCGAGCACAGAATGATCGGCCACATCAGCGGGCCGCCCGCCCGCACAATTTCCCACATCCCAGCGACCCCAAGCCGTGACGACGACGGGGCATATTACAGGAGCCCGGATTGCGCTCAATGTGTCCAGGACCTGGATCTGCAAAGGTCAGGCGCGCGCGACCGCCGGACATAACGCCCCGGGCGCCCCCGCCGCCCCGGGCGCATCTGCGACCCACGCCCTCTGCCGCCGGGGCGATTGTGATCAAATGTTTCTGCTAGAGTCCCCATCAAAACGATGCCCCGCCGACTCATCAAGCGCATCACGCCCTCGCCCGGCTCTCTGGAGCGTCGCTGGTTCCTGCGGCCCTTCGGTACCCGCATTGCCGATCCCCGTCTGTGGGGATTGTGTCGCCGCGGGGTCACGGGGGCCTTCGGCGCGGGGCTGGCGATCTGCTTCATCCCCCTGCCGGTCCATCTCATCGTGTCGAGCCTGCTGGCGGTTGCCTTCCGCCTGAACATCCCGGTCATCATCGCCACGGTCATGCTGATCAATCCCCTGACGATCGTGCCCGTCTACTACGTGGCCTACCGGATCGGGGCCGCCCTGCTCGGCATGCAACCCGAGCACTTCGCCTTCCAGATGAGCTGGGCGTGGCTGCACACCGACCTGGCACCGGTCTGGAAGGCCTTTCTGGTCGGCTGCCTGGTTTGCGGGGTGGTCGCCGGCGTGCTGGGCTGGACCACGCTCGAGCTGGTTTGGCGGTGGCGGGTGTCCGCCCGCTACCGCAGCCGTCATGAGGGGCCCGTTGAGCCGCAGCAAGCACCCCGCTGAGGCCAGCGTGCCCGGCGGGCAGCCGGCCGGCCGCGCTGCGGCCTCTTAGCCGACGGCCTGCGGCCGGGCTGCCGCGGTGCGCTCCCGCAGCACCCCCGCCTCGATCTCGAAGACCCTGTCCATGCGCGCCGCGATCCGCGGATCGTGCGTGACGACCACCAGACTGGTCGCGAGCTCGCGGTTCAGCTCGAGCATCAGTGCGAAGACGCTCTCGGCATTGCGTCCGTCCAGGTTGCCCGTGGGCTCATCGGCCAGGATGATCTTGGGACGCGTGACCAGGGCTCGCGCAACCGCGGCACGCTGGCGCTCACCGCCCGAGAGCTGATACGGACGGTGATCCAGCCGCTCGCCCAGACCAACGCGCCCGAGGAGCTCACGCGCCTCACTGTGTGCTTGCGCCGTCGGCGTGCGCCGCACGAGAAGCGGCATGGCCACATTCTCCAGGGCCGAGAACTCCGGCAGCAGATGGTGGAACTGGTACACGAAGCCCAGTGCGCGGTTACGGAGCATGCCGCGCTTGTCCTCCCCGAGAGCGTGAATGTCTTGCCCATCCACCAGCACCTGGCCCGCGCTGGGCCTGTCGAGGCCGCCGAGTATCTGCAGCAGCGTCGTCTTGCCCGAGCCGGAGGCCCCGACGATGGCGACCCGCTCCCCGGCGCGCACGTCCAACATCACCCCCTGAAGGACCTCCAGGGTCACCGGCCCCTGCGTGAAGCTCTTCTGCACACCGCGCGCTTCCAACACAGGTATCGTCATCGGATTTCACTCATGTCGTAGAGCTTCGGCTGGTGCCGTCCGCGAGGCCCGCCAGGCTGGATAGATCGTGGCAATCGCGCAAAGCAGGAATGCAACACCGCAGACTCGCGCGACGTCGATGCCCTCGACGTACGCGGGCAGGTCGCTCATGTAGTAGACGCTTGCGTCCAGGAACTGCGTGTGCAGCAACCGCTCGAGCGCGGCGACGAGCGCCTCGAGATGCCGCGACAACACGGTTCCGAGCGCCGCGCCCAGCAGCGTCCCGGCCAGTCCGATCAGGATCCCCTGGAGCGCGAAACTCGCCAGCACGTTGGCGGGCCCGGCCCCGAGGGTGCGCAGGATCGCGATGTCAGCCTGTTTTTCCTTCACGATCATCACGAGCGTCGCCACGATGTTGAAGGCAGCCACCGCCACGATCATCAGCAGGATCATGAACATCATCGATTTCGTCAGCTCGATGGAGCGGAAGAAGTTGACGTGACTGCCAGTCCAGTCGCTGACGTAGAAGCCGCCCCCGAGGGCGCGCGCGATGGTGCGGACCGCGGAGTGAGCCTGCAACGGATCCTGCAGCACCAGGCGGATGCCGGTGATCCGATCGCCCAGGCGGTACAGCCGCGCCGCATCGGCCATGTGCACCAGTGCCAGAGCCCTGTCGAACTCGTACATCCCGGAGTGGAAGACTCCCGTGACGAGAAAGCGGCGCATGCGCGGGACCACTCCCGTCGGGGTCGCGGTGCCTTCCGGTGCGATCAGGATGACCTGGCTGCCGACGTGCGCGCCCAGGTCGCGCGCCAGGGCATCGCCCAGAATGATGTGGTAAGTCCCGGGCGTCAGCTCCTCCAGCCGGCCGGCCAGCATGTGCTGCGCAAAGCCCGTGGCCTCGCGCTCCTGCGCGGGTAGGACACCCCGCACCGTCGCGCCGGTCACGTTGACCCCGGCGGCAATCATCGACTGTTCCTCGATGTATGGGACGGCGGCACGCACGCCCGGTTGCTTGAGCGCCGCCTGCTGGACCGAGCGCCACTCGTCCAGGAAACCCTCGAGCCCGCTGAGCGTCGCATGCGAGGTGACGCTCAGTATCCGGTTGCGCAACTCGCGCTCGAACCCGTTCATCACCGAAAGAACCACGATCAGCGTCGCCACGCCCAGCATCAGCCCGACTACCGACATCAGCGCCACGAAGGAAACGAAACCGCGCCGGTGCGTCGAGCGCAGGTAACGTGTGCCAATGAGCCACTCGTACGGCGCGCCCATTACCTACTCGTAGCGCAGCGCTTCCGCCGGAGCGGTGCGCG
>DASTDD010000292.1:0-10657 GCA_035710545.1 Steroidobacteraceae bacterium | reverse complement strand
TCACTCGACGCCGACGCGCACCGAGCAGGTCTTCGGCGGCGCACCGATCGCCATCGATTCGGCGGCGCGACAGATCCGCGAGCTCGAGAGCAACTGCGCGCAATCCGGGGTCGAGCTGCTCGGGCTGCGGCATGCGCGGCGCGGCATCGTGCACATCATAGGGCCGGAGCTGGGACTCACCCAGCCGGGCAAGACGCTCGTGTGCGGCGACAGCCACACGAGCACCCATGGCGCCTTTGGCGCACTGGCCTTCGGCATTGGCACTACCGAGGTGGGTCACGTACTGGCCACGCAGTGCCTCCTGCAGCGCAAGGCGCGCACTCTGGCCATCAACATCACGGGCAAGCTGCGCTCGGGTGTCACGGCCAAGGATCTGATTCTCGGCATCATCGGCCAGATCGGCGTGGCCGGCGGCACCGGGCACGTGATCGAGTACCGCGGCGAGACGATTCGCGCGTTCGACATGGACCAGCGCATGACCGTCTGCAACATGTCGATCGAAGCGGGGGCCCGCGCCGGCATGATCGCTCCGGACGAGACGACATTCGCCTATCTGCGCGGCCGGCTCCATGCACCTCAGGGCGACGCCTGGGAGCAGGCGCTGGAGCGCTGGCGGGCATTGCCGACCGATGCCGGGGCGCGCTTCGATCGCGAGGTGCCGATCGATGCCGCGGCGCTCGAGCCGATGATCACCTTCGGTACCCATCCGGGAATGGTCATTCCGATCAGCGCGAGCATTCCGCGCTCGGGTGATGCCGCGTTCGCCAAGTCGCTGGCTTACATGGGGTTCGAGGCGGGCGCTCCGATCAAGGACCGCCCTGTCAACGTGGTCTTTCTCGGCAGCTGCACGAACGGCCGCATCTCGGACCTGCGGGGTGCCGCCGACGTGTTGCGCGGACGCAAGGTGGCCAAGGGCGTGCAGATGCTCGTCATTCCCGGCTCGCAACAGGTGAAGAAGGAAGCCGAGGCCGAGGGACTGGACCGCGTGTTCATCGAGGCCGGGGCCGAGTGGCGCGAATCTGGTTGCTCGATGTGCCTCGGCATGAACGGCGATCGCGTGCCGCAGGGACAGTACTCGGTGAGCACGAGCAACCGCAATTTCGAAGGCCGCCAGGGAGCCGGCGCCCGCACGCTGCTGGCGAGCCCCCTGACGGCCGCGGCGAGCGCAGTACGCGGCCGCGTGACCGACCCACGCGAGTTGCTGTCATGAGGGCGGCCGAAGCCGGTCGCGGAGCCGGTCGATGAAGGGGATCGCAACCTTGCGCTCGCGGACGGTCGTGCTGCCGCTGAGCAACATCGATACCGATCAGATCATTCCGGCGCGCTTTCTGACGACCACCACGCGCGAAGGCCTGGGGCGCAATCTCTTTGCCGACTGGCGCTACGATGCCCAGGGGGCGCCGCGTCCGGACTTCGCGCTCAACCGGCCGGAGGCCCAGGGATGCCGCATCCTGGTGACCGGACCCAACTTCGGGTGCGGATCCTCGCGCGAGCATGCGCCCTGGGCACTGCTCGACTACGGTATCCAGGCCGTCATCAGCTGCGAGTTCGCGGACATCTTCCGCAACAACGCGCTGAAGAACGGCCTGCTGCCGATCGTGGTCGACGCGCGGATCAACCAGCTTCTGCAGGACAGTCCGGGCCTGGAAGTCGGCATCGACCTGGAGCGGACCACTCTGACCTTTGCCGGTGCAGAGCCGGTGCGTTTCCCCATCGAAGCCTTCGCGCGGTACTGCCTCCTCAACGGAGTGGACGAGCTCGGCTTCCTGCTGGAAAGCCGGGAGCGCATCGCAGCCTTCGAGAGCCGGCCCTCGTGAGAGGACGCATCGCCCTGCTGAGCGGCGACGGCATCGGGCCCGAAGTCGCCGCCGAAGCCGTGCGATGTCTGCAAGCGATTGCGCGCCAGTTCGACCACGAGCTCACGGTCACCGAGCTGCCCTTCGGAGGGGCTGCGATCGATGCGTGTGGCGACCCCCTGCCCGAGCCGACTCTGCGCGGGTGCCGCGAGGCGGATGCGATCTTGCTCGGGGCGATCGGCGGTCCGCGTTGGTCGGCGCCCGGCGCCCCGGTAAGACCCGAACAGGGTCTGCTGCGCCTGCGCAAGGAGCTCGGCGTGTATGCCAATCTGCGTCCGGTCACCGTCCAACCGGCGCTCATCGAGGTGTCGACCATCAAGCCGCAGGTGCTCGAGGGGGTGGACCTGGTGTTCGTCCGCGAGCTGACAGGGGGCATCTATTTTGGCGACAAAGTGCGCGATGCCGGAGGCGCGCGGGACGTGTGTACCTACACGGTCGGTGAAGTCGAGCGCATCGTGCGCGTGGCCGGGCGGCTTGCGCGCCAGCGGCGGCGCAAGGTGACCTCCATCGACAAATCGAACGTGCTCGAGACATCCCGCTTGTGGCGGGAAGTCACCACACGGATCATGCAGGAGGAGTTCCCGGACATCTCTCTCGAACACATGCTGGTGGATGCAGCAGCCATGCATCTGATCCGGCGCCCGCGGGACTTCGACGTGCTCGTCACGGAGAACATGTTCGGCGACATTCTGACCGACGAGGCCTCCATGCTGGCCGGCTCTCTCGGCCTGCTGCCGTCGGCCTCGCTCGGAGACGGGCGGCGCGGCGTGTACGAGCCGATCCACGGATCGGCTCCCGACATTGCGGGCCGGGGGATAGCGAACCCGATCGGCATGATCCTGAGCATCGCCATGATGCTGCGTCACTCCTTCGAGCTACCCCGGGAGGCTGCAGCTCTCGAAGTCGCGGTTGCGCGCGCACTGCAGGGCGGCGCGCGCACTCCCGACATCGCCACGAATGGCTCGCGGGTGTTTTCCACCCGCGAAGTCGGCGACGCGGTCCTCAACGAGCTCGCGCGAAGTTAGCCCGAAAAACGGCGGGACACCGGTTCTCCCTCGGCAGGTCAGCCGGTCGCAAGCTTCGGCACCCCCCGCAGTGCCAGGGCCGCTCGCGATAGTCCCGCGGCGAGGTCGCGCTGCAGATCCTCCAGTCCCTCGATGCCGATGGATAGCCGAACCAACCCGTCGGCCAGACCCGCTCGGTGCCGCGCGGCGGGGTCCATTGCGGCGTGTGTCATCGTCGCCGGATGAGCAACCAGGCTCTCGACGCCACCGAGCGACTCGGCCAGCGAGAAGCACTGCAGATCCGCTACGAACTCGCGCACGGCGTCGTGGCCGCCGTCCAGCTCCATGGTCACGACCGCACCGAAGCCGCGTTGCTGGCGCCTCGCCACATCGTGGCCGGGGTGGGTAGGCAGGCCCGGGTAATACACCTGGCGCACATTCGGCTGTTCCTGGAGCCAGCTCGCCAGCGCTATGGCGTTGCGAGCATGGTGATCCAGCCTCGCGTGCAAGGTGCGCAGACCACGCAGTGTGAGGAAGCTGTCGAACGGGGCGCCCGTGATTCCGAGGCAATTCGCCCACCATAGGAGTTGCTCGTGGAGCGCTTTGTCGCGTGCCACCACCGCCCCGCCCACCACGTCGCTGTGACCATTCAGATATTTCGTGGTGGAGTGCACCACCAGGTCCGCACCCAGCGTCAACGGCTGTTGCCAGGCAGGGGACAGGAAGGTGTTGTCCACGACAGTCAGCGCGCCGCTGGCGCGCCCGAGCGCAGTGTATTTCTCGATGTCGGTGATGCGCAGCAAGGGGTTGCTCGGAGTCTCGATCCACAGGAGCGCCGCGGGGCGCGACAGCGCAGCCCGCACCGCCGCCTCGTCGCCGAAGTTGATGAACTCGACCTGCCGCTCCCCACGACGCCGCCACGCCTCGAACAGCCTGTAGGTGCCGCCGTAACAGTCGTGCGGGGCCACGATCCGACCGCCAGCCGGAATGAGATAGCCGACCAGGGTGACGGCCGCCATCCCGGTCGCGGTGACGACTGCGCCTGCACCGAGCTCCAGCTCCGCGAGCGCGCCCGCGAGTAGATCGCGCGTCGGATTGCCCGAGCGGGTGTAGTCGTAGGCGCGCTTCTCGCCGAAGCCCCGAAAGGCGAATGTCGAGGTGAGATGCAGGGGCGGGACGACCGCGCCGGTGATCTCATCGACTTCGATTCCGGCGCGCACGGCCTGGGTGATCTGCCCCGGACGATCGCTCATGACAAGCTCCCCAGCGCCACGGTGAAAATCCGGCGCAATTGTTCAGTCTCTTTGAGAAAGGCATCGTGCCCGTACAGCGAGGAGATCTCGTGAAAGCTCGCCACGGGAAGTCGGGCCACCATCGCCCGGATATCCGCCAGCGGTACGAGCTGGTCCTCGCGGACCGCAACCACCGTGGTGGGTACGAAGATCCGCGACGCATCGACCTGGTGCAGGTCGATGGACTCGGACAGACACAGAAAGGACTCCGGACGATGGCGCGCCGCGAAATCGTTACCCCGCGCGAACAGATAGCTCTCCACCGGGAAGACGTAGCGATCCTGCTCCCGCCTCGGGGAGCCCGTGAAGCGCGCGCAGAATTCCTCTGGGCTGCGGTAGGTGGACATCGCCAGAGCCCGCGCGAGTTGCAGTCCTTCACGCTCGCGGCCGCACGAAAGCGCGAAGCGCACTACCTGCCGCTGCACACTCCGCCAGGCGGTAGCCATCGGGTGGGGTCGATCGGCCGCGCCGATCGTCAGCAGATGCCCCACTCTCTCCGGGTGGCGCTCCCCGAAAGCCAGGGCAACCATCGCGCCATAGGAGCCTCCGGCGATGGCGCGCAGCGAGCACAGCCCGAGGTGGTTGATCAAGTGCAACAGCAACTCGGCCTGGTCATAGCTGGAAACGCTGGGGAAGAGGCGCCCCGGCTCCGGACCCGTGGACTCGCCGCTGCCTCCCAGGTAATCGAAGCTGAGGATGCGGTACCGGTTACAGTCGAGCGGCCTTGCGGGTCCGGCGATCGAGGACCACCACGCCTCGCGAGACTCCTCGCAAAGACACACGCGGCGGCTCGCCGAGATCCCTCCGAGCGCGCAGACCACCGGTGCCCCGGCAGGCCCGGCAATCCTCCAGGCCAGACGGACATCCGTGAGCGCGCCGCCGTGATGGAGCGGGAACTCCCCGGGGATTTCGAGGATTCCCTCCCGCACCAGCATTTCAGGGGGGGCCACATCCTGACTGCTGCCTGGTGAGGGTGCAGCGGAAGAGCCCCCGTAACGGGGCGCGAGAGGAAGAGACTCGGCTGAGGCGTTCATCAATGCTCCGCGGACCTAGGCACGGCTCACCGGCCACCTGCGGAGCGGCCCGCCCTATCGGGCGGGTCTGTCGCGTCCATCTCCGCTCGCACGAATGGCGAGCACGGAGCCACGCAAACCGCTCATCTGTCGAGCCGGTCGGCCGCACCAGCGGACTTCCGGATTCGCAGGAGTTGGCACCTTTCCAGGGTGGTTAAGCCTGGCGGTTGCCCCGGCGTCTAAGGGCCTATCCCTCAGCCGGTCTCGATGAGTGAGCGGCAGTCTATGGTGGCCCCGACGGATGCGTCAAGGCGGGGTGCAGGGAGCTAATGCGTTCCCGCGCGCTGGTCGGCCTCGGCAGCCTCCTGATTGCGACCCAGCGCACGCAGAGCGTCGGCAATGAGGTGCCACGCCGAGCTTTGCGCATGTGGATCGCCCGTCGCCAGCGAAAGCGCCTTGCGGCCCATGCTGTCCGCCTGACCGAAGTCGCCCGCGCTCAGACGCACGCGGCCCAGCTCGATCCACAGCAGAGGGTTGTCGGGATCAATCCGCATGGCACGCTCGACGGTCGCCGCCGCCAGTCCGAAATCACCCGAGCTCGCGGCCTTGTGCGCCTGCGCCACCAGAGCGGTGGCGGCCGGCGTCAGCCTGAACTGTCTCGCCGGTCGTGCCGGGGCGGCCGGGGGCTGTCCGGGCGGTGGCTGAGCTGAGCCGGATTCACCGGACTGCTGCGGGAATTCTGGCGGTGGCGAACGCAACGAGTTGCAGCCCGGCAGCAGCGAGGCGGCCACAAAGCCGATCAGCGGGAAGAGGACCCTGCGAGGTAAAGCGCTCATCAATGCATGATATCGCGCAGCCATTCGCCTGCGCGCTTCACGATCGAATCGATGCCGTTGGTGCCGCAGCCCGGCTGTACGGGTAGCTGCGTTCCAACCGGCACGGCGATGGGCACTGCGTCCTGGGCGCAACTCGCATCCACCTGCGCACCGGTTTGATAGTTGATCCAGGTCTCGGCGAGCGACTCCGGCAGCGGCGCGCTCCAGGAGCTCGTGCTCAGTCCCGCCATCACGCGCGCCCACACGGGCAGCGCGCCCGAGGAGCCGGTGAGGCCCGTGGAGCGGTTATCATCGAACCCGACCCACACCACGACGAGATGCGAGCCGGAGAAGCCCGCGAACCAGTCATCGCGCAGGTCCGAGGAGGTCCCCGACTTTCCGGCGACGACCAGATTGGCCGGCAGCATCGTGCGCGCCGATTTACCCGTCCCCTTCACCATCACCTGCTCGAGCATGCGATCGAGCTCATAGATGTTCGCGGGTGTGGCAACCGGCGTCACCTTCAGCGGGAAGGCCCGGATCGCCTTGCCGTCCTCACTGATCACGGCGCGGACCGCTCGCAATGGTGCCTGGAATCCCCCGTTCGCGAGGCCGTTATACATCTGGGCGGCTTCCAGAGGACTCACGTCGACGGCCCCTAGCAGCATGGCGGGTACTTGCGCCGGCGGATTGGGCAAACCGAATCTCTGCAGCGTCTGCGCGACCTTCGGCAATCCGAGATCGATTCCCAGACCGACGGTTGCGAGGTTGAGTGACTCCGACAACGCCCGCACCAGCGGGACGGGACCATTGGTCTGGCGCGTGAAGTTCTCCGGCTGCCACAGCTTGCCGTTGGCCAGGCGGATCGTGATCGGCTCGTCCTGGATGATCGTCGCGGCGTTGTAGCGCCCGGACTCGAGAGCGGTCAGGTAAATGAATGGCTTGACCAGTGACCCCATCGATCTGCGCGCATCCAGTGCGCGGTTGAAGCCGTCATAGCCGACATCGCGGCCGCCGACGATCGCAATCACATCACCGCTCTGCGGCGAGGTGACCACCACGGCGCCCTGAAGCCGGGCAGCGTTCTTCTGCTTGCCGGCGCGGTCGAGCCGGGCCAGCTCGCGCTCGAGCGCGCGCTCGGCTTCATCCTGCGCGCGAGGCTCGAGGCTCGTGTAAATGCGCAAACCGGCTTCAGTCAGATCCTCGTTGCGGTAGTCGCGCCGCAAGGTGCGGCGCACGAAATCCAGATACGCCGGATAGTAGGCGCCGGTCGCGCGCGCTGTGACTCCGAGTGGTCTTCGCGCGGCGGCCTGCGCATCACTGGCGCGGACGATGCCGCGCTCTGCCATCAGCTTGAGGACCAGATCGCGGCGCAAGCGCACCCGGTCCGGATGTCGCCGCGGGTCGTAATACGAGGGCCCCCGGACGACGGCGACCAGCAGCGCGACCTCGGAAAGGTCCAGCTCCGAGAGCGGCTTGCCGAAGTAGAACTCGCTCGCCAGCCCGAACCCGTGAATGGCGCGGGCGCCATCCTGGCCAAGGAAGATCTCGTTGATGTAGGCGTTCATGATGTCCGCCTTGCTGAAGTGTGTCTCCAGCGAGATGGCCATCGCCGCCTCGCGCAGCTTGCGCCCCAGGGTCTGACGGGGGTTGAGGAAATAACTCTTGACGAGCTGCTGAGTGAGGGTGCTGCCGCCCTGCTCGATTTGCCCCGCCCGCACGTCCACCCACATCGCGCGGACGATTCCCATCGGGTCGATGCCGTGATGGTGGTCGAAATTGCGGTCCTCCACGGCTTTGAGCGCCGCGGGCAGCAGCGGCGGCACCTCCTGCGGCGTGACCACGATCCGGTCCTCGCCGTGGATCGGAAAGATGCTGCCGATCAGCAATGGCTCCAGGCGGATGATGGGCACGTCCCGGCCGGCCCCATCGCGCAGGCTCTGGATCCCGCTTCCATCGGTGCTCACGCTCAGCAGCCCGGCGGGCCGCGTCTCGTCCGCAAAACGGGCAGCCCGCAGTGAGATCTCGATGCGTGAGCCCTGCGCCCGGTAGGTGCCCGCGCGTTGCAGGCGATCGACCCGCCGATACTGCAGGCGCTGCAATTCGTCCTCGAGGTCCGCTTGTGAGAGCTGCAGGCCCGCATACAGCTCGACAGGGGCCGCGTAGATCTGCGCGGGCAGCGTCCAGCGCCGTCCCTCGAACTGCCGGGTGACCACGTGATCGAGATAGATCCAGTAGATGCCGCCGGCCAGCACCAGCAGCAGCACGCCCCCGAAGAGCGCGCGGGCGAGCCGGCTCCGCAGCTTCGAGCGCTTCAGATGAACAGCTCCACGGCAGGCTCGCGCAGGTTGTAATGGGAGCTCATGACATGTCCGTATGCTCCCGCGCCGGCGATCAGCAACACATCGCCCTCGCGGGTCGGAGGCAGCAGACGGTCATGTCCGAGCACGTCCGCGCTCTCGCAGATCGGTCCCACGACGTTGACCAGCTCCGTGGCCGCCTCATCCGCGCGGGTGAGATTGACGATCTCATGGTATGCCCCATAGAGCGCCGGTCGCACCAAAGAGTTCATCCCCGTCGCAACTCCCACGTAGCGCACCTCGCCCTTGGCTTTCAGCTGGGTCACCCGCGCGAGCAACACCCCGGCGCTTGCCACGAGATAGCGGCCGGGCTCCATCCAGAATTCCAGCCCAGGATGCTCCGCGCGGACCGCCGCCAGCAGCGTGTCGAGCTTCTGCAGGTCCACCCCCGGCTGATCGCTGCGCTCGGGCACACCAAGTCCGCCTCCGACGTCAACCGCTCGCACATCCGGAAACTGCTGCGCGGCTTCGGCAAGAGTCCGCGCCGTGTGTTGCCAGCTCGTGATGTCGAAGATGCCGCTGCCCACGTGCGCCTGCAGGCCGATGACCCGTGTCCCGATGCGCTGCGCGTGCAGGCCGAATTGCTTGAGCTCCGCGACTGGCACGCCAAACTTGGAATGCGCGCCAGCGGTCCGAACGTGGTGGTGGTGTCCGCGCCCTACCCCGGTGTCGACCCGGAGGAAGATCTCTCGCCGCGCGAACAGCTCGGGCCAGGCGGTCAAGGCATACAGGTTGTCCACCGTAACCCGCACCCCGCGCTGAAAGGCCCACTCATACTCCTCGCGCGGAGCGAAGTTGGGTGTGTACAGAATTCGCAGCGGATCCAGGTCCGGGAATAGCGCGAGGGCCCGCTCCACCTCACCACGCGAGACACACTCGAAGTCCACTCCCTGCGAATGAACGGCTCTGAGCACGGGCTCGCTCGAATTGGCCTTCATCGAGTAGTGCACTCTCGCCAGAGACTTCATCGCGCGCAATGCTCGTGCGGCCGCACGCACAGTTTCCAAATCGTAGACGTACGCACATGCGCGCTGGGCGAGCGCGCTGAGCAGCTCCGACCGCCTGGGTCGCCACCACGGAACCGCGCGTGCGCCGGTGCTCTTCGGCGCCAGAAAGAGCTGCTCCCAGGTGGGACCCAGAACCGGATCGCCCGGCACCGGTCGGATGAGCAATTCGTGCAGTTGCTCCACGAGCCGATCGCCCTGGTTCTCATCCACCACGAAGGTGAAATTCAGGTCGTTGGCCGCCTGGCTGACCAGGTAGATCTTCTGCTCCTCGAAGAACTCGAACGCATCCCCGAGCTGATGCAGGATGGCGCGGATGTTGCGGCCCACCAGGCTCACCGCCGCACAAGGTCCGATCGCCCGCACCCGGCACAGGCGCGAGAGGTCGGCGACCAGCGCGTTGAGGAGAGTGTCGTCCAGAGTGTTGGCCGCGGGGTCGAGCGACACGGTCACATTGGTCTCGGAGGTCGAGACCAGATCGACCGACATGCCATGGTCCTTGAACACCTGGAAGGCATCGGCCAGAAAGCCGACCTGGTGCCACATGCCGGGACTCTCCATCGAGACGAGGGTGATGCCCTTCTTCGTGCAGACCGCTTTCACCTGTGCGCCGGAGTCACCGCCCGCGGCGCTCAGTACGGTGCCCTCCAGTTCGGGGGCCTGCGTCGCATACACGTGCAACGGAATCCCGTACTGGCGCGCAGGCAGAATGCACCGGGGATGCAGCACCTTGGCGCCACTCGTGGCGATCTCCTGGGCCTCGTCGTAGTGCAGCGCTCGCAGTAGCCGCGCGGTGGGCGTCGCGCGCGGATTGGCGCTGAACATGCCCGGCACATCGGTCCAGATCTCGAGCCGCTGCGCGCGCAGTTTCGCGGCCAGGTAGGCCGCCGAAGTGTCCGAGCCCCCTCTTCCGAGCAACACGGTGTTGCCGTCGGCGTCGCTGGCGATGAACCCCTGAGTGATGACGATGGGGGCAAGTCCCGCAAGTCGCGCCTCGAGCTCCGCGTCGGGCTCGAAGCTGCACGTTGCGGAAAGCACGCTGGATTTTGCGTGCGCGGCGCGACGCTCCTCCGCCTTCAACATCGTGCGCGCATCCGCCCAATCCACCTTCAGGCCCACGCTGCGCAGGTACTGCGCTCCCAGCTCGGTAGCCATCAGTTCTCCGGCGGACAGCACCCGCGCGCGAGTTTGATCGCTGAGCTCCCCGACGAGCGCTACGCCGGCGGCGATCTGACGCAGCTCGGATAGGGTCTGCTCGACGGCAGGTCCGATGGGAATGCTCAGTTCCGCCGCCAGGCGCGCGTGACGCTCTT
>DASTDD010000291.1:0-26197 GCA_035710545.1 Steroidobacteraceae bacterium | reverse complement strand
GTTTCAGATGGGCAGCACTTTGTATCCTCGCGGTCGGTGCAGTCAGTACTTCCGTTTGTGCTGTGGCTGCAACGGTCGGAGCTCACGCGCAGCTCGAGATCTACTTCATCGATGTGGAGGGAGGGCAGTCGACTCTAGTGGTGACACCGGACAGGCATTCGCTGCTGATCGACACGGGATTTGCCGGGGACGGCTCGGGGTTCAGGCCGGGAGATCCGGCCAAGGCGCGCGATGCCAATCGCATCGTTGCGGCGGCGCGCGATGCGGGCATCGACCGCATCGATTACCTCCTGATCACGCACTTCCATACGGACCATGACGGTGGCGTGACGGAGCTCTCGCGACTGCTGCCCATCCGGACTTTCGTCGATCACGAGGCACCGAGCGCCGAGGCGGTCAGCACCAGTCCGGAGACCAGGGAGGCCTTTGCGGCTTACCAGACGGTTCGAGGCGCAAATCAACACATCACGCCGAAGCCCGGCGATCGGTTGCCGCTGCAGGATGCCGAGGTGACGGTGGTGAGCTCTGCTGGGGCCACTCTACCGAGGCCGATGTCCGAGGCCGGCACGAGAAACGCGGCATGCTCGGATCACGCCATGGAGCCTCGCGATCAGTACGAGAATCCGCGTTCCACGGGCGTCGTCATCCGGTACGGCAGGTTTCGCTTTCTCGATGTCGGGGACCTGACCGGTCCACCCCTGTTCAAGCTGGCTTGCCCGGCTGACCTGGTAGGTCCGGTGGACGCCTACCTCGTGGCGCATCATGGGGGTCCTGACACAATGATTGGCGAGACTTTCGGCGCTTTCAAGCCACGGGTGGCGATCATGAACAATGGTCAGACAAAGGGTGGTGCGCTGGAGACGTATCAGGCTTTGCACCACGTCCCCGGGCTGGAGGACGTGTGGCAGTTGCATGCTGCGTCTGTCGCCGCGGACAGCAATTTTCCGCCGCAGTACATCGCCAATCTGGATGAGAGCACCGCGAGCTGGATCAAGCTCATCGCAAGCGCCGATGGGTCATTCCGCGTACTCAATCAGCGGACGGGTCAATGGAAGCACTACCCGCCCAGGGCCCCGTGAGCTCAGATACTCGTGAGCTCTCGGAACAGCCGCGCCTGCCGTCGCGAGATCTCCACTTCGGGGCCGCCCCGTAACTGCGCGTGCAGCCGCCCGTTGAGGCCCGGCTCGACGCTCTCGATGAAATTCAGATTGATGATTTCGCTGCGGTTGGCGCGGAAGAACTGGGACTGATCGAGGCGCTGCTCGACCGCAGCCAGGCTGCGCGCCAGCAGTGGCCGGATCTTGCCCCAGTACAGCCGGACGTAGTTGCCTTCCGAGGCCAGCAGTTGCACTTCGCGCAAGGGCACGAACCAGCACCGCGTCCCGTCCCGCACAAAAAGCTGCTCGAGCACCGCTCGAGCCGGCGTCGCCGACCTGGGCTCCCCGGTTTGGATCTTCTCCAATGCCGCCGCCAGGCGTCTGGGATCTATCGGCTTCAGCAGGTAGTCCAGGGCATTGACTTCGAACGCCCGCACCGCATGCTGATCGTGGGCGGTCGTGAAGATGACCTGCGGAACGTTGTCGAGCTGCGCGAGAAGGTCGAATCCCGAACCGCCGGGCATCTGAATGTCCAGGAACAGGAGGTCCGGGCCAAGACTCTCGACCTGGGCTTGCGCCTCCTGGATGCCACCGGCTTCACCCACGATCTCGAGCCAGGGGAACTCGGCCAGCAGCCGTCGCATCTCGCGGCGGGCCGGCGGCTCATCATCGACGATGAAGGCTCTCATTCTTGCGCCGGAATGCAGATCCGGGTCACCGCGAGGCCGCTCTGAGACAGATCCAGATCGATGCGGGCGGCGGGCCCGAACAGCAGTCTCAGTCGTTCCGCCGCGTTGCGCAAGCCGGTACCGGGCTCCGGTTTGGGCGCAGGCCCGGGCGGTCGGGAATTGGTCACCTCCAGATGCAGCGTGCCTTCGTGCAGATCACCGCAGATTTCCAGAATCCCTCCCCCGGGTAGCTCCGCAATGCCGTGCTTGATCGCGTTCTCCACGACCGTTTGCAGCAGCATGACCGGAATCTGCACTTCGGCCGCCGCGGGGCTCACCCGGTAGCGAATCGCCAGCCGCGTCTCGAAGCGTATCGACTCGATCTCGAGGTAATCCGCGACGATTTCCAGCTCGCGGGCCAGCGGTACCCTTTCTTCCTGGCCGGCGCTCAACGTATAGCGAAGCGTGTTGGCAAGTCGGGTCACGGCGCTTTGCGCCCGCCGCGGGTCATCCGCTATGAGAGAGCGCACCGTATTGAGCGAGTTGAACAGGAAGTGAGGATTGAGTTGGGACTTCAGCAAGCGCAGCTCCGCATGCTGCAGGGCTCTTGCGAGCTCCGACTGCCGCAGCTCTGCAAAGCGCCGCCGCCGCGCGGCGACGGTGACGAAGTAGACGATCTGCCAGCAAGCGAACGAGCCCGCCCAGTTGAGCCAGTGCAACACTACACTGAGCGCGGGCCCCAGCGGAGGGCCGCCCAGAATCACTGCGGGGTCATGCAGCAGGCGCACGGAGGTCAGCGGCGCCACCAGGGCGAGCGGCGCCGCCAGCACGAAGCTCGCCACGCTGATCCGCGCCGCGAGGGGGCGGAGCCGGAAGCGGTCCCAGTGCTGTCGCTTGATATAGGAGTGCAGCCGATGCGAGAGCAACAGTGCGGCTGCGTTGAGCAGCAATATCTCGAGCGCCGCGCGCAGCCACGGCAGGTGAATGGCGACTATTGCGCTGGCGAACTGCGAGGTCGCATACAATCCCCAGCCCGCGATCTGGCAAGTCCAATACGGCGTCCAGCGTGAAGATCGGATGGCTGTCATGTTGCCTTCAAAGCGGCGGCAAGCGGTGCGCGAATGGCTCGCAGGGCGGGCAACGACGCTCCCACCATTCCGATGACACACGCCCAGAGTATCCCGATCCCTACCAGACCGGCGTTGACGACCACGGGGACCGACAGCTGCGTGAAGCCTCCCCCATTGGTGCTGATAGCGTGACCGCTGAACAACAGCCAGGCCAGAGCGCCACCGAGCCCACCGCCGAGGGCTGCAAGTCCCAGGGCCTCCGCAAACACCGAGGTCACTATCGGCCCCGGCTCGAAACCCAGAACGCGTAGCGTGGCGATCTCGACGGAGCGGGCACTGACGGCGGCATACATCGTATTGAGCGCACCGAATATGGCGCCGATGGCCATGATGCTGCCGACCAGGTAGGCGACCACAGTCAGCAGCCGGGCAAAAGCGCGGGACTGATGCAGGTAGTAATCCGATTCGCGCAGCACTTCAATGGCGAGTGAAGGATTGCCGGCCAGTGAGGCGCGGAATTCGCCAAACGATGCTGCGGAGTCGAGTTGCACGGTGACCGACTGAAAGGCGTTGCGCTGGAAAGTCGATTGCAGCACTTCCACTCCGGTCATCATCTCCGACTCGTGTTGATCGCCAGGGCCGTCGAACACACCCACTACCGTCCACTCCGCGCCCCGCACCAGCAGCCGTCGGCCTACCTGCAGATCGCGGAACTGTCGTTGCGCGGTGCGCCCCACGATCAGCTCGCGCAACATGGGGTTGAACATACGGCCTGCGACGACGTGCAATTCCGGTCGCAGAGCAAATGCGTTCGCGCTTACACCCCGCAGTGTCAGGTTACCACTGCCACCTGCGCGCAGCGGCAGATGCACGAGGACCAGCACTTCCGCTGATGCGAGCGGCCGATTGTTGGCATCACGCCGGACCCCGCGGGCATCGGCAATGCTCCGGACGGCATCTCTGGAGAGATTGCTCAGAGTCTCGGAGTCCGTGCCGGAGCTCATGACCACGGCTCGGTCCGCGTGCGCGCTGCGGTTCGCGATCTGCAGCAGCCCGGTGACCATGGCGAGAATGCTGACGAGGACGCCCACAACGCCGGCTATGCCAACCAGAATCACGCAGGAGGCCCCGAGCCGCTGCGGCAGGCTGCGTGCGCTCAGCAGCGAGAGGGCGCCTGTCTGCTGGAAAAAACCCATGAATGCCTCCAGTCTAGCGGGCCGCCAACGCCTCGACGACCTGCAAGCGGTGAGCACGCCAGGCGGGCGGCAGACCGCTGATCAGGGCGAGGCCCACCGCGATCAGCAATCCGAACGCATAGACTCTTGCCGGCATGGTCGTGCCGGCTATCCCCAGTGCCGCGGTCGCGGGAAAGATGGCGGCCGCCGTCAGCAGGCCAATCAGGGCGGCGGCGGAGCACAACAGCGCCGCTTCGGTCAATACCAGCAGCGTCACTGAGCCGTCGGCAAAGCCGATGGCCTTCAGAACGGCCAGCTCCGGAATTCGCTCCCGTACCGACTGCGTCATGGTATTCCCGGTCAGGAAGAGCAAAGTGAAGAACACGGCCCCCACGATTGCGTTGACCAGGGAGCCGACATCGCCCAGCTGGCGGATCTGTCCCTGGACGTATTCTTTCTCGTCCTGCGTGAGGGTCTCGTCGGCCGAGTTCGCAAATCGCGCATCGATCGCGGCGCAGATCCGTGTCGCGGAGCTCGGATCGTCGATGCCGACGACGAAGGCAAAGACGGTACCGCGCTCGAAGTGGCGCGCCTCGTCGATGTACTCGTAGTTGGCAATCATCCGGTCCTCTTCCAATGGCTGATCCGGCGAGTCGTAAACCCCTACGACCTGGAAACTCCAGTCGGTCGTGCCGTCGTTTTTCAAGACAGAGGTGCGGATCGGAATGACATCGCCCACCCTCCAGCCGTACAGTCGGGCCAGGCGCGCACCCACGATCACCCCCGTGCGGGTCTGAGTCAGCGCCTGCAGCTGCTGCGGCGCCACCCTCCAGTCGGGATAAAGGGCAAACATCGCCCTGGGGTCGGTCGCCAGGACCACCACCGTGTTAGCCGGCTGCTGGTACGAGCCGACGAGAGCTGCGACCTGGGCGGCCTGTCGGACTCCCGGGACGCGGGTGATGTGACTCAGGTAGCCACTCGGCAGGGGTTGAATCTCGCTGATGCGGCTCACTACATACAGGCGATTGGTGTGCGATCCGGCGCCGAAGCCGTTCAGCCAGGTGGCGACCCCCTGCAGGACGCCAAAGAGGATGAATGCGAGCACGATCGACAGGAGTGTAAGGATCGTTCGGGTGCGCTTGCGCCACAGGCCCGCCCAGATGAGAGGGATGAACTTCATGCGGCCAACTCCGTCGCGGCGGCGCACAGTCGGCCCTTGTCCAGGTGCAGGCGGCGGCTGGCCCGATCGGCCGCGAGAGGATCGTGCGTCACCATCACGATCGTCGTGCCCAGCTCCCGGTTGACCATCTCGAGGAGATCCAGGATCTGGCTCGCCATCGCCCGATCCAGATCTCCGGTGGGCTCGTCGCACACCAGGAGTGTCGGATCGGCGACCAGGGCACGGGCGATGGCAACCCGCTGCTGTTGACCGCCCGAGAGCTCTGCAGGCCTGTGGGCTTGTCGCTCGCTCATGTCAACCAGCGCCAGCGCCGCCCGCACATTGGTCGTGCGCTGGGCCTTGGTGAGATTCGTCAACAACAGAGGCAGCTCGACGTTCTGATACGCGGACAGCATGGGCATCAGATTGTAGAACTGGAACACGAAACCAACGTGAGCCGCGCGCCAGCGCGCCAGCGCACGTGACCCCAGCTTGTCGAGGGCCTCGCCGGCAACCGTCACCGAGCCCTGGTCGGCCCGATCGATTCCGCCGATCAGATTGAGAAGGGTGGTCTTGCCGGACCCCGATGGGCCCATGAGGGCCAGAAACTCTCCCGAGCCGACCTCGAGATCCAGCGTCTGCAGCACCTCCACGCGCTGGGCGCCGCGAACGTAATGTTTGGCAACTTTCTGAAGCGAGACGACCGCGGTCATGGTGCTGTCTCCCGGCCTGGCAGTGGGACCGTTTTCATTTCCTGCGAGCCAATATAGATCGGCTGCAGCCGGGGGCCGTGTGCAGATGGCGAGCGGTCGGGCGGCTGTGTCGAACGGTCGGCGCGGCTCGTTAGGGCCCTAGCACCTGGAAACCTGCCGACCGCATCGGCAACTTCGACGGGACACTCCGGTGGCGGGTGGCCGGAAATGCATGCAGCAGCAGCGGGATGCCGGTTCCTTCATCTTCCAGACAGAACCGGACTTCACCGGTGTCAATAGCGGTGGCCACGCCTGAGGCGATCAGTGTTTTGCGGGCCGATACGTGAAGTCAAAGCTCGGTTGCCAGCTCTTGCCCGCATCGGCCGAGGATTCGCCGAGTTGACGGACGGAGCCGTCCGGGTTGTGGGTGTAGGTCATGCGGACCAGTGCGGCTTTCCCTGCGCTGAGGAAATCCGGCCAGAGACCCACCAGGACCATGCTCGTGCCGTTCCAGGCGCCCTTGAAGTCCACTCGGGCGCCGCTGGAGTCGATCCATGTCTGGCGCCACGACTTTTCCGCCGGGACATAGATGTTCAGACTTCCTCCGCTGTTCTCCACCTTGAGTGGCATCCAGTTCTCGCGTACTCCGCAGCCGTTGTATACCCCTTCGATGAGACTGTGTGCGACCAGCTGCTGGCGGCCCGTTGGGTAGACATCCCAGCTGCCCACCCAGAAGTCAAACTGGCGATATTCCGGCGCGGCACAGGACTTCGTGGGTGCCGCGGTCACGCCTGCCGGCTCGAGGAAGACTGCGAGGAGGCAAATCAGGACAGCTATCGCTCGCGTACTCATGCGAGTCGCCTTCTATTGATACCCGACACCCATCACATAATCGCGCAGCAATTTCTCATCGTAATTGACCTCGTCGATGAGTGCGATTGCGACGTCACGCGCGAACAAGACGCCTTGGGCCCGCCCTTCCTCATCTAGAATCGGAGCGCAGGGCAGCGCCCGCGAGCTCATGACTGCCCATACCTGCTCCAGTGCCTCATCGATCTGACACGAAAGCGCAGGTTTGGTCATCAGCGCCTGCGCGGTCAAGCCCACGGCGTCGACGCCCGCGGTGGCCAGTGCATTGACGATGTGACCCGGTGAAATCACGCCAACCGCGGTACCGTCGCTAGCGCACACCACGACGAGGGGCGTGTTCCGATTCGCTAAAACCCGCGCGGCATCTAAAAGTGACGCCTCCTGACTCAGGACAGCTAGCCGTTTTCGCGCAGGCTCCAGGACGTGCTTCACCAGGATCATAATAAGCATCTCCCTCATTGCGTAACGCGATCAATCGGGCAGATGGGATCTCGACTCACCTGGACCGCAACTGCAATCACACAGCTCACTGTACCTCGTGCATCTGCTTGATGGCGCGCATGTGCGGGGAAGCAACTAGACGGCCGCGTGTCTGCCCGCTGCGAGGTCGGTCCGCCATGAGCATTGTGCTCGAAGTATCCTACGGAAGTCATTGTATTTGATCGCATTACTGTCTGAGATGCGCTCGGGTCCACGAGTTCGTGCTCGCCGAATTGCAGCGTTCCAATGAGCAAGAATACGTTCATGCCGCGCGACCGCGATCGCTGGCTCTGGCTGAGCGCTCTCGTCCTGGCCGCCCTGCATGGGCCCGAGGCTGTCTCGATGCGGCCGTCTGCCCCCGTCAATGCCTGCGCGCTTCTGCAGGATTCTGAAGTTACGGTAGTGATGGGGGTGCCAGTGGCATCCGGTGTTCGCGACGACAGCGGACCTGTCACCAGCGGTCCCTACGCGGCACCGGGAGCCTACTCATCCACCTGTCTGTGGAGGGTCAGGGGCGCGCCTGTGAGGGAGGCCGGCTACGCCATTCTCAACGTGATCAACTGGCCGACCGGCCGGGCGGATGCTCACAAGTTTCTGCAGAGCTTCTGGGATGCCGCCCGCGACGGGGATATAGACCAACAGTCCGTCCCTCTCGGGATCGCAGACGAATCGCTCTGGTGGGGAGACGGCGTCGCTGTCCGCAAGGGAGCTGTCAGCTTCGGCATCTCCGTTCATCTTCCGGGGCGACGCGAGCAGGAGCGGGCCCTCGAGGAGGAACTGGCACGCAAGATCGTCGCACGCCTGTAGGCAAGCGCCACGGCCGGCCTGTCAGACGGGCCGCGTGATGCCTCCGTCGATGCGGATTCGTTCGGTGACTCCGATTCCGTGCGATCGCTGGCTCGAGCGCAAGCCGGTCTGGCCCGCGCGGATCGGATGAGGCACGATGCCGGGGCCGCCGCGAGCGCGGCATCACGTAGTGGGACCTGATGGTGTTACGCGCGCTGAGCGTCCTGATTCTCCACGCATCGATTTTGCTGCTGGCCGGTTGCCGTACTACGGAGTTCCTGCTTGCGAACGCGCCGGCCGGCTTCGAACACGTCAGCCGCCATCTGAATCTGCCTTATGGGAAGGATCCACGGCAGCGTCTCGACATCTACACACCGCGACGGTCGGTGAAGCGGACGGTGGTCATTTTCTGGTATGGCGGCTCCTGGACCCAAGGCAACAAGGCAGACTACCGGTTCGTCGGAGCGACTCTGGCCAGTCATGGGCTCGTGGGAGTGCTGCCGGACTATCGACTGTATCCCGAAGTGACTTTTCCAGGATTCGAAGAGGACGGCGCGCAGGCCGTCGCCTGGGTCGAGCAGCACATCGGCGAATTCGGCGGCGACCCGACGCGGATCGTGCTCATGGGACACTCCGCCGGAGCTCATACGGCGGCATTTCTCGCGTACGACCATGCGTTTCTCAGCCGATTCGGAGCGAGTCCGCGCGCAATCATCGGGCTGGTCGGTCTGTCCGGGCCGTACGTGCTGGCGCCCGACACTCCTACGCTGCACGCCGCGTTTCCTCCACGCTACACGGAGAAAGACTGGCGCCCGATAGCCTTCGTGGACTCGCAAGCGCCACCGTCATTGCTGTTGCATGGAGCCGACGACGATGACGTGCCCGCCAGGGAGGCTGTGGAGTTGCGTGATGCGCTGTTGAGGGAGCATGTCCGCGTCGAACTGCGACTCTACCCGCATCGCGGTCATGGTGACACGGTGGCTTCCTTCGCAGCGGTCGCCCGCTGGCGCACATCGGCTGTGAACGATACGATCGAGTTCATTGACAGTCTCGCCTCGGCTCATTGACCACGGAAGGCCATCCGCACCGTGCTGATGCGGCCACCGGTCGCGGAACGGGCCGGTCGTGACTACGCTGAGTCGGCCGGACGGTATGGATACAGCCAGGTCTCAGTGAGAGTCTGGCTGCCATTTTTCAGAAACAGCCTGAGATCCGCGGCGGAGGAACCCGCCGGGCTGAAATCGAACTGTGCGCGCCAGTGCCCCGGCACGTCGTCGGGTACGGCCTCACTGCGTACATCGGAAAACGTTCCGGAAGAGGCCCACAGGATCGGTTGCGGCTTGCTCCCGGAAGGCAGGCTGGCCAACGGACCGCCCAGGAATTCCACCACGAATTTGTGCACCCCCGGGGGTCGTACGTGTCCCGGCTCGCCGCCTCGGCCCAATCGGGTCGCGACGCAACGCCCGAGCGAGGTCTGATGAGGCTCGGCGGAGCTCCAGTAGAGCCGGTAGCGCGCCTGCACGCTGCTGCCCGCTTTCGCCGGCTCCCTGGGGACCCACATCGCGACGATATTGTCCTGAACCTCATCATCCGTCGGGAGCTCGATCAGCTGAACCGAGCCGCCATGCCAGTCATCGAGCGGCTCGGCCCAAAGACTCGGGCGGTGGTCGTAGCGAACGCCATCCAGGTAGTGATCGAAGGCGCGGTCGCGCTGCAACAGTCCAAACCCGTGGGGAGACTTGTCAGTGAATGTTGACGTGTGCGGGCGCCGAGCGGCGCTGAGCGGCCGCCAGATGTATTCCCCCGTGCCGGTCGCCAGCGCGAGGCCGTCGGAATCGTGGACCTCGGGCCGCCAGTCGATGGCTTGCGGCTTCTCGGTCTCGGAGAACCAGAACATCGAAGTCATCGGAGCGACGCCCAGCTGGCTCACGTCGCTCCGCAGGAACAGGTGCGCTTCCACCTCCATCATCACCGCCTGCGCCCTTTGCATCCGAAGCTTGAATGCCCCCGTGACACTGGGACCTTCCAGCGCGGCGTAGACCGTGACCTGGTTGGAGCCCTCGGCGGAAGGCTCGAAGTAGAAGCGAGTGAAGTCGGGAAATTCCTCCTGCCGTCCCGGCACGGCCACGTTGACCGCGATCGCGCGCGCCGAGAGCCCGTACTGATGCAGGTCGCCGATGGCGCGGAAGTAGGAGGCGCCGAGAAAGGCGACCCAGTCGTTCCTGCGCCAGTCGAGCTTGTCGGACAGGCGGCTCTCCTGGATGCGGAAGCCCGCGAAGCCGGCGTCCCTGGGCAGGCGGCGTGCGGGGCTGTCGGGGGGCATGGAGAAGTAGTCCGGGTCGTACAGGATCTCCCTCGCGCTCGCCGGATTGCCGGGCGCCCCCAGCACATACATCCGCACGGGGGTGCGGAAGTATTTACCCAGCTGAAAGAAGGTCACCGGAAATTGTCCCGGGCCGTCCCGAAACAACGCGGAGTCGGTGTTGAACTTGATCTTGCCGTGCTGCTCGTAGTCGATCAGATCCAGGACGTCCTGCGGTAACCCGGTCTCGCGCGCATACGGGCGCCCAGCGCGCGATTGCATTTCGCGGATCAGGTCTTCGAATGAGAACGGGCGCGAGGCACCGAGCTGCAGCCCCCTCGGGGCTGCAGCGGGCGGGGCTGCAGCGTGCCCGATCGGCATGCGCAGCGCCGGCATCACCAGCGAGAACGCCATGCCGGTCACCACTGAGCGGCGGTCAGTCATTATCCCGGCAGCGGGCGATCATTCGTGGCAGCGGTCGATAGCGGCTTGGTGGGCGCCGGCCGGAGGGAAGCAAGGAAAATGCCCGAGGGAGCCACCTTTCCGGCGTGGCTCGCGCTGGTCCTTGTCGCGGCGGGTGAAGCGGGATTTAATCGAGCCTCCGGCGCGCCTGGCGAAGCGCCGGCCACCCCTTCTCACCCGGTTTCGTCTTCAATAGGAGCGCCCGCCCGTGCAACCCAGGAAGCTCGGCACCAGTGGACTGTCAGTCGGCGCCATCGGACTCGGCTGCATGGGAATGTCCCACGGCTACGGAAGCGGCGATGATGCCGAGTCCATAGCCACGATTCACCGTGCCCTGGACCGCGGTGTCACCTTGCTGGACACGGCGGAAGTGTATGGGCCTTACCGAAACGAGGAGCTCGTCGGCAAGGCCTTGCGCGGCAGGCGCGCGGGCGTTGTCATTGCCACGAAATTCGGGTTCCGGATCAAGGACGGGAAGACTGATGGCACGGACGGAACGCCTCAGAACGCGAAAAAAGTCGCGCATGAGTCGCTCAAGCGCCTCGGCGTCGAGGCGATCGATCTGTACTACCTGCATCGCAAGGATCCCGCCGTTCCGATCGAAGAGACGGTGGGCGCGATGAAGGACCTGGTGCAGGCGGGGCTCGTGCGCTACCTTGGGCTCAGCGAGGTCGGTTCCGACACGCTCAAGCGCGCGCATCGCGTTCACCCCATCGCCGCGCTGCAGAGCGAATATTCGCTGTGGGAGCGGGGCATCGAAGCCAACATTCTGCCGACCCTCAGGCAGCTGGGCATCGGCCTCGTCCCCTTCAGTCCACTGGGCCGGGGCTTTCTCACCGGCACGTTCAAGGGAGTCGAACAGCTCTCCAGCGATGACATCCGCCGCAACCTGCCGCGCTTCGACGCGGCCAATGCGGCAGCGAACGATGGGCTGTTGGTCGCAGGCAGGGATATCGCCGCGAGGCACGGCATCACCGCAGCGCAGGTCGCCCTGGCGTGGGTGCTCGCTCAGGGCGATGACGTGGTCCCGATTCCGGGAACCCGGCGGCGTACCTACCTGGATCAGAATATCGACGCGCTCGAGGTGCGCCTGACCGAGCAGGATCTGTCACAACTGGACAGTCTGGCGGCCAGAGTATCGGGCGAGCGCTATTCGGGGCAGATGGCGCGGCTCGTCGAGCGATAGCCGAGGCTCCGCCCTTCGGCCGGCCAATGTCCTACGGCTGAAGAATCAGCGTATCCGTCGTGACAGCATCGACCGCCGCCCTGGAGTATTTCAGAGGAAAGTACTGGCCGGCACTCCACAGTGGCAGGAGGTCATCGAAATGCCTGCTGCCCGGCTGGCCGCTCTGTCCGGGCACGTTGATCGCGACCGACTTGTCCCAGTCGCTCAGATCGAAGATCTCGCGATAGCTGGCCCCGGAGACCTGGTCGAACGAGTCGTCGTCGAAGGAGGTCGCCTGCACGACCTCGCCGTCACCGGGCCGCTCGACGGGCCCCCTGTCGAGGAGGTCCCGCAACCCGGGCGCCGCGTCCAGCGCATGTCGGAAATAAACCTTGTGCAGGGCTCCCCAGGACCACTTGGACGGATCGTTTCCGAGTTGCTTCGAGAGCTCCTGGTAGGCGGCCTCGAGAGTTTCGCGTAGCAGTGCATCCCGCCCTTGGGCAGGCGCAGCACCAAATGTGGCTGCGGTAGGCGTGCTCAGATCATCCACCACCTCAGCAATCGACGATCTATGCAGTACCGCGCGTGCCGACTCGGGGACGATGCGGCGCGTGACGGCAGTACGCAGGTGCACCGCCCAGGCCTCGAAGAGCGCGGCCGCGGGCGAATCGGTGCGCAAGGCGCAGTCCCAGTCGAGCAACATCTTCCGCGCAAGCTTGCCGTCAACGGCGCCAGTGTCCGGGGCCTGCCGTAACATGACTTGCAGGCGCCGGGCCGGCAGGGATACCACGTCGGTCTGCAGAGCTTCCATGTCCTCCATGGTGAGCTTCCGCCCGGCGTCCCTCGCAGAGTCCAGAACCTCCTTGATCCGCAGGTAACGAGTTGGAGGGGCCCATTCAAAGCCGACGGCGTACGGATAGCCCTCGGGGATCATTTTGTGATTCGCGGAGGCGATGAAGCCTTGCGGCGGATTGTAGCGGTGAGGCAGCTCCGAGTTGGGGATGAAGCCCGCCCACTCGAATTCACCGTTCGCAGGCAATGGCAACAGGCCATTGAAATTCCGGCGCAAGGGAGCCAGCCCCGTCGAATGCTCGCCGATATTGCCTGAACGATCCGCATAGACGATGTTTTCCGACGGCACCTTCCACCGCGGCATCGCGCGCTCAAAACCCTGCCAGTCGCGGGCGCGGTCGAGTGTCAGGGATCCGAGATATCCGGCAGTGCCCGGTTCCGCTCCGATCCAGCGCAGCGCCAGAGCGCGCTTGCCGTCCTCCCAGAGGACGGGACCGTGATCGGTGAAATGCAGTTCAGTATCGACATCCGCCGCGCCACGGACGTGAATGGTCTCGTGTTGCACCTGCATCCGCTTCCATCCGTGTGCGGTTCCATAGCGCGTCGCATCCCTCGGATCGAGGGTCTCCAGATACAGATCCTCCTGGTCGAGTCCGAAGATCGTGAATCCCCAGGCGATTTGCTCGTTGTGGCCCGCCGCCACTCCAGGCAATCCCGGCTCGCCCGCACCGATCACGTTCCACCCGGGTGCGCTCAAGTGCACGATATAACGCAGCGAGGGTTGTGCAATGACACGATGTGGATCGTTTGCAAGCAAGGGCAGGCCGCTGGCCGTGAGCTTGCCCGAGACGGTCCAGTTGTTGCTCTCATGCAGCGAAGAGGCGGGGAACGGAATCCTGCGGTCACTGCTCACGATATCGCCGAGCAATGCGGGTGAGAGTCCTCCCAGGTCGAGGCCCGGAGCGGGAGCGAGCTGCACGTGGGGATCCAGGTGCAACAGCTCGGATGCCTTGTCGGCGCCCAGCAATGCAACGAGCTGGGCGTGCAGCAGCTCGTGCGATGCATTGCCCATCATCGAGTAGGCCGCCAGGCGGTTGAGACAGTCGCTGGGCTTCCAGGGCTCGGGCTGAAAGCCTGCGATCCTGAACTCGATGGGCAATCCTGGCGCTCCGGGCTTCTGGACGTCAGCGATGTACGCGTTGATCCCGTCCGTGAACGCCTCGAGAATCGACTCGGTGTCCGGCGCGTAGCTGCGATATTCGTCGGTCATGCTGCCGCGATATCGCAGGCGCCGCGCGTTGATGTCTCTTTGCACGGCCGAGGCTCCGAGTATTTCCGCCAGCCGCCCCTGGCCGGAACGCTTCCACAGCTCCATCTGAAAAAGGCGATCCTGTGCGGCCACGTACCCCTGGGCAAAGAACAGATCGTGCTGGTCTTCGGCGTAGATGTGCGCGACGCCCCACCGGTCGCGCTGGACGCGAACCGGATGATGAAGCGGCGCTAGCTGACGCTCGCCGCGGATGATGGCGGCGTTCGCGACCGCCAGTTGGCGCCACTGGGTCTCGGCGGATCGGGATACCGAAGCCAGCGAGCAGATTGCGACGAGCGTTATCGAGGCGAGTGCGCGATGCAGTGCGGTCATCCGGCGGGATTATGAACCATTCCCGCGGCTCGTGCGGTCAGAGCCGCACCGCGCTCAACGGTTGTTCCACGGGAATCGGTCACCCCGTCCCCGAATGTCCCCCGCCGCGGTTGCCGTTGCGTTCGAGCTCCATCTGATTGACGACGGCCGTCACGCCCGGAATGCCCGCCGCGATCTGCTTGGCGCGGTTCAGGGCGTTCACGCTCCAGATATAGCCACTGAGCTGGGCAATCCCGTTGTCCACGCGCACGTCAACGTGCTGGTAGTAGTAAATCGGATCGGCGCTCAAGGCCGCATAAATACGCGCCGCGAGCGCCGCATCCGCCGCGGACTCTTCCGGAGCCTTTGCCACATAGCTGGCGCAGGCGCCGAGCTGGAATCCGACGACGGCGATCGCCGCCAGGTAACCAGGCTGCATACGTAAAGGTGTCATTGGATGCTCCTTGCCCAGCATGGGCATCACGGCTGCTCAGAGCGACTCGGCAATGTCGCTCTTGAGCTGACGGATACGCGCCTCGTCGCGCTTGTAGAAGGTCCACTGCTTGATCCGCTTCGGCCGTAGCACACCGGACTCGACGAGGATCCGCAGATGCTCGCTGGCCGTCGGCTGACTGACCTTCAGCTTGTTGGCGATGAGCACGCCGCAGACGCCGTCGCGCACCAGATCGCCGTCCACCTGCGGCGGGAAGTGCTCGCGGGGTTGCCGCAGCCACTCCAGGATCCGCAGCCGCTTCTCGTTCGCCAGTGCTCGCAGCGCCCGTTCGATCTTCATGTGGCGTAATTAGCCGCAGGCGTGCAGCGTTGTCAATCGAGGTCTGCCCCGGACGTTCCCGGCGTGCCGCTCGAATTGCAATTAGCCACTTGGCTATATTACATTCCGGTGAGCCCTCTCCCGGAGAGTTCTCTGAGCCCACAGGACATGCATGCGAGGTTGCTCGAGCTGCTCGATTCGGGCGGCGCGCGCTACCGGCTGCTCGAGCACGCCCCGGAGGGTCGTACCGAGGTTGTGAGCGGCATGCGTGGGCACCCGGTGTCGCATGCCGCCAAGTGCATCGTGGTCATGGCGAAGCTCGGCAAGAAGGTTACGCGGTTTGTGCTGGCCGTCGTCCCCGGCGATGCGCGTGTCCGGCTGGATGCGCTGCGTGAGCTGAAAGGGGCAACCTATGCCGGCTTCGCGCCTCCCGAGCGCGCCGAGGAGCTCTCCGGATCTGTCGTCGGGACCGTCCTGCCGTTCTCCTTTGACGCGCGGCTCGAGCTCATCGCCGACCCCGCGATCCGCTCGGTGCCGGAGCTGTTCTTCAACGCGGCGCGGCTCGACCGGTCGGTCGCGCTGCATACCGAGGATTACATCCGGCTCGCGCAGCCTCGTTTCGAGAGCATTGCGGACCGTTGATCCCCCGAGGCCGCCGGTAGCGCCTTACGGGCGGGAGGCGCCGCCGCCGACGTAGACCACGCCATCCTTCATGACGAACACTGCATGCTCGGTCGTCTTGATGTCCGTCAGGGGATTGCCTGCCACGGCGATGATATCGGCCAGCTTTCCGGCTGACAGGGTCCCGACCTTGTCGGCGAGCCCGAGCAAATCCGCGCCCCCCGCGGTACCGGCCATCAGCGCCTGCGCAGGCGGCAGCCCGTTTTTCGCCATGAGCTCGAACTCTCGCGCGTTCAGCCCATGCGGCTCGACTCCTGCGTCGGTGCCCATCGCAAGAGGGACCCCGATCTTCACCGCATGCTGGAACATCTCCTGCGCCTGAGCGGACGCGGCGCGGGCCTTCACCGCTATGGCCGGCGGAAACGTGTCGAGGTGCTGCCCGACCCAGGCGCCTGCGAACAGGGTCGCGACGAGGTAGACGTGCTTCTTTTTCATCTCCTGCAGCGTGTCGTCCTTCAGGAAGCTGCCATGCTCGATCGAGTCAACCCCCGCGGCGATCGCCATCTTCGCCGCCCGGTCACCATGGCAGTGCGCGGCGACCTTGCGCCCCCAGTTGTGCGCTTCCGAGACGATCGCGTTCATTTCTTCCTGGGTCAACTGCGGATTGTCCACCGGGTCGGAGAGGGACAGGACACCCCCCGAGGGCATGAACTTGATGACATCCGCGCCGTACTTCACCTGATAGCGCACCGCCTCCCGGCATTCGTCGGCGCCGTTGCAGACCCCGAGAATCGGGCCTGCAACCGCGATGCGCTGCGGAGGCACGGGAGCCTGATCGGCGTGGCCGCCGGTGGAACCGATCGCGTAATTGGCGACCAGCATGCGCGGACCGGGAATCATGCCGGCGCGAATCGCATTGCGCAGGCCCAGAGAGATGTAGTCCGAGGAGCCGAGGTCCCGGACGGTCGTGACCCCCGCCTCGAGCGTAACCTTCGCGTAGTGGGCGCCGTACAGAGCCTGCTCCGCAGGGAAGCGCATGATCCCGTTGTAGAAGTCGAGGTACCAGTTGGGTCCCCCCTCATCCGAGAGATGCACGTGCGCGTCGATGAACCCCGGCAGCAGCGTCGCATCCCCCAGATCGATCACCTGCGCATCCGCGGGGATGCTGGCATTCACGCCGACCGACTGGATCTTGTTGCCCGAGACGACGACGACTGCGTGATCGGAGAGGTTTCCCGAAATCGAGTCGAACAGATGAGCGGCCTTGAGGACGATGGGGCGCGTGCTCGCGCCGGACTGATCGGCCAGGCTCGATTGCGCCAGGACGGCCGCCGCGACCGCGAGGAACCCGCACGTGAGGCTGCTCCGCTTCTTCATTGCTCCCCCAAAGAACTTGTTGATTCAAAGCTCGCAAGCATAGCGCATTTGCCGAAGTGCGGATCCGCGCTGTGAATTTCGCCAGTGGCGCGGGCACCGGATGCGCACGCCGATGAAGCGACGTTGCAGGTCCGTAACATCTCTCCCGCAGGATGAGGGTGGATTTCACCGGTTCACCCATCCCGAGGCCCCGTGGCATTCTGTTAACTGATGCGATTTCACTTGCATATTCTGTCAGAACCTCGCGTAAGATAAGACACATCAAAGAACTCATAAGAATGAAATCCTATGGCGAGGCTGCGCGGGACGACCTGGTCTTTTGTTGTTGGAATCTGGTTGCTTGCAACCGCGAGCAGCGCATGGGCGGTGACCTGGACCAGCGGCGACATCGGCGCCGTCCAGGCGAGCGGCTCCTACACGCAGAACGGCAGCACATTCACCGTGATGGGCTCCGGCGCCGACATCTGGGGGACCGCGGACCAGTTCCAGTTCGTATCCACGCCGCTCACCGGGGATGGCTCGATCACGGCCCGGGTCGTCAGTCAGACCAACACCAACCCGTGGGCCAAGGCCGGAGTCATGATCCGGGAGTCGCTTTCGGCCGGCTCGACGTACGCGGCGGTCGAGGTCACGCCCGCCGAGGGCGTTTCGCTGCAAGACCGGACACTCACCAACAGCAGTGCTTTGAGCACACTCGGCCCCTTCACCAAGGCGCCGTATTGGGTGCGCGTCGTGCGGGCCGGCAACACATTCAGTGGGTATTCCTCGGCCGACGGGGTGACGTGGAAGCTGATCGGCACCGCCTCGATCACGATGGCTTCTCAGGTCTTCATGGGCATGGCGGTATGCGCCCACAACAATCCCGCTCTGAGCACCGCCGTGTTCGACAACGTGACGGTCGTATCCGGAACGGCTCCGCCGCCCGATACCCAGGCGCCGACCGTGCCGACCGGACTGGCTGCCTCGAATGTCACGGCAACCGGGGCGACGCTGAGCTGGGCTGCGTCCACCGATCTGCCCAACCCGGGTGGGGCGGGGGTGGGTGGCTACTTCGTCTATCGCAATGGCAATACGACGACGCCGGTTGGCACGATCACCAGCGGAACCAGCTTCACTGATAGCGCGCTGACTGCCGCCACGACCTATACCTACCAGGTCGCTGCCTTCGACAAGGCATCGCCGGCCAATGTCTCGGCGCCCTCGACAGCCATCAGCGTCACGACTCAGGCCGCGGGCACCACGGTATGGACGAGCGGCGATGTGGGTGCAGTCCAGGCCAGCGGCACCTACACGCAAAACGGCAGCACGTTTACGGTCCAGGGATCCGGCGCCGACATTTGGGGCACGGCGGACCAGTTCCAGTTCGTATCCACGCCGCTCACCGGGGATGGCTCGATCACTGCCCGGGTCGTGAGCCAGACCAACACCAACGCCTGGGCGAAAGCCGGAGTGATGATTCGCGAGACGCGGGCGGCGGGGTCCACGTATACGGCTGTGGAGGTCACTCCTGCGGAAGGCGTCGCGATGCAGGATCGGACGCTCACGAACAGCAGTGCATTGAGCACTGTCGGTCCCTTCACCAAGGCGCCGTACTGGGTGCGGGTGGTTCGCTCCGGAAACACTTTCAGCGGATTCTCGTCAGCCGACGGCGTCACGTGGAAGCTCGTCACCACCACGACGATCACGATGGCTTCTCAGGTCTTCATGGGCATGGCCGTGTGCGCCCACAACAATGGAGTTCTGAGCACAGTCGTGTTTGACAACGTTGCCGTCGTATCGGGGACTGCGCCGCCTGCGGACACGCAGGCGCCGACCGTTCCCACCGGTCTGACGGCCACGAATGTCACAGCCACCGGAATCGCGCTGAGCTGGACTGCGTCCACCGACCTACCCAACCCGGGTGGGACGGGTGTGGGTGGCTACTTCGTCTATCGCAATGGCAATACGACTACGCCGGTTGGCACGGTCACCAGCGGAACCAGCTTCACTGATAGCGCGCTGACTGCCGCGACTACCTACACCTATCAGGTCGCGGCCTTCGACAAGGCCACACCGGCCAATGTGTCCGCGCCATCGAGCGTCCTGAGTGTCACGACTCAAAGCGGCGGTGGGACGCCGACCTGGACCGGCGGAGACGTCGGTGCGGTCGCAGCGGCCGGTTCCTTCACGCAAAGCGGTGGGACCTTCACGGTGAAGGGCTCTGGCGCGGACATCTTTGGAACCGCCGATGAGTTCCAGTTTGTCTCGGCGCCGCTGCTCGGGGACGGCATGATCACCGCGCGGGTCGTGAGCCAGACCAACACGAACGTCTGGGCGAAAGCCGGAGTCATGATCCGGGAGACCCTCGAGGCCGGCTCCAAGTACGCGGCAGTGGAAGTCACTCCGGCCGAAGGGATCGCCTACCAGGCGCGTACGGTTACCAATGGCAGTGCCGTCAGCACTCTTGGACCCTTTCTCACGGCGCCTTACTGGGTGCGCGTCGTGCGGGCGGGGAGTACCTTCAGCGGGTACACGTCGGCCGATGGCGTGACCTGGAAACTGGTCGGTACCTACACCATCACGATGGCCACGCAGGTCTACGCCGGCCTCATCGTCAGCAGCCACAACAACGGAGTTCTGAGTACGGCTGTCTTCGACAACGTATCGGCACCCGCGGCCAATCCGAATGCCGTCGCCGTGACACCGCGCAATGCTGCGTTGACCCTGACCCAGTCACAGCAGTTCAACGTGTCTGCTTCTGGTGGGGGGCCGTTCACCTGGAGTGTCGACGGAATCAACGGTGGTAACGGCACCGTAGGCACCATTAGCGCCACCGGCCTCTATGTACCGCCGGCGACTGCCGGAGCGCACACCGTCAAGGCGGCCGTCACGGCTCAGCCCGCCAACTTCGCCACCGCCGCCGTCGCCGTCACAGACCTTGCCGGCGTGTATACGTATCACATGGATCTGGCCCGCACCGGACTGAACACGCATGAATACGCGCTCACCCCGGCGACCGCGCGCAGCCCCACCTTCGGGAGGCGCTGGAGTTGCGCCGTCGACGGTGACATCTACGCCCAGCCGCTCTACGTGGCGAACCTGGCCATCGGCGGAGGCACGCACAACGTGGTGTTCATAGTCACCATGCACGACTCGGTCTATGCCCTGGACGCGGACAGCCCGGGCTGCGTGACCTATTGGCACGTCAGCTTCCTCGGAACCGGTATCACCACAGTCTCCGAGACGGACACCAGTTGCGATGATGTGCCGGGCGAGTACGGCATCACTGGCACGCCGGTCATCGATCCGGCGAGCCGGACCATCTACCTGGTGTCGAAAACCAAGGAAAATGGGGTCTTCTTCCAGCGTCTGCATGCTCTGAACATCCAGACCGGCGCCGAGCAGGCGGGCTCGCCGGTCGTCATACAAGGCAGCGTGCCCCGTACTGGAGGGACAGTAGCCTTTAACCCACTGTTTCAGAACCAGCGCGGCGGCTTGGTACTGAGCAATGGCGCGGTCTACATCATCTGGTCCTCCCATTGCGACCACAATACCTGGTACGGCTGGATGATGCGGTATGACGCGACTTCGCTCGCGCAGACCGCCGTATTCAACTCCACGCCGGACGGCTCGGCCGGAGGCATCTGGATGGCCGGCGGCGCCCCAGCGGTGGATTCCACCGGTAGCTTGTTCTTCTCGACCGGCAACGGGACGTTCGACGATACCAGCGGCGTGGTGCCCCCCGCCTCACCGAAGAACGACTTCGGTATGAGCTTCCTCAAGCTCAACCCGACCTCGTTGACGGTCGAGGATTTCTACACCCCCTCGCAGGAAGCGGCCTGGTCCAACGCCGACCTGGACATCGCTTCATCGGGTGTGGTGGTGCTGCCCGATGGCGCCGGTCCGACTGGACATCCCAATGTGCTCGTTGGTTCGGACAAGCAGGGCCACCTGTGGATGATCGACCGGACGCAGATGTCGCGCTTCAGCAGCACGAGTGACAACGTAGTGCAGTTCCTCACCGTGCCGCCCGGTTGCGGCGAGGAGTGCATGTTCTCGACACCGGCTCTGTGGAACAACACGATCTACCTCGGCCTGGGATTCGGGAATGTCAGCGCGTTCCCGCTGTCGGGCGGCCTGATCCCGGCCGGTACCGGCAATGTCGCCACGCCCTCGTCGCGGAGTGTCGAGAAGTATGGGTTCCCGGGCCCGACGCCGATGATTTCGGCAGCCGCGACCAGCAACGGCGTGGTGTGGACGCTCGACAACCGGACCAACGGCACCGGCAGCGCGCCGGTGACCGGTCCGGCTGTGCTGCGCGCCTACGATGCCCTGGATCTCAGCAAGACTCTCTACGACAGCTCAGCGACCTCCGACACACCCGGCAACGCTATCAAGTTCACGGTACCCATGATCGCCAATGGCCACGTGTACGTCGGCGGCAGAAGCAAGTTGACCGTCTACGGTCTTGCGCCCTGATGGCAGCGAGTCCGGCTCCACGCGGACTCAGGTCTCCGTGGAGTTGGACAGCTGCTGAAAGAGGATCGCTCGCGCCTTCTCCCAGTCGCGTTGCACGGTCCGCGTCGATGTGCCGCGCTGGGCGGCGATGTCTTCGAAAGTCAGGCCGCAGAAATACTTCAGGTCCACGACCTCGGCGAGGCGCGGGTCATGGATCGCGAGCTCATCGAGCGCCTCGGAGAGGCTCCTGAGCTCGCGCTCCTCGACTCCGGGCCGCTCGTGCTCCTCGGACAGCTGCGTGATGTGGAATCCCGCCCCACGCTTGAGCGCCCGCCGCTCCCGCACCAGGTCGATGATCAGGTTGCGCATCACGCGCGCGGCATAGCCGATGAAGCGCGCCTGGTCGGGAAATACCTGGTTCTTGTCGGCCATTCCCAGGTAGGCCTCGTGCAGCAGCGTGGTCGGGCTCACCGGCGCGCCGGCGCTGTAGCGCAACTGGCGTTCGGCCACTCTTCGCAGCTCACCGTAGAGTGCGGCGAAGAGCTGCTCGTTGGCCGACACCGGATCCTTCTTCTCGGTTGCGTCGGCCGCCTCACTCGCTTGTGCGGGCAGTTCGGATGTCATCCGTCGCGGATTCCCTGAGACCTGCGGCGGCAGGATGCCGAATTGCCCACCCTGTGGCAACCAGCCTGGGGTCCCGACGAAAGGGAGCGTCCTCATGATGGGTGGGAGCTTTCTCGGCGAGCGTCTTCCGGATGGGTACGGACCTTGCGCCCCCGCGGCCATGAAAATCTTTGTCGCTGGAGCGACCGGCGTCGTCGGGAGGCGTGCGGTACCGCTGATGCTTCAGGCAGGCCACGATGTGACCGTGCTGTTGCGTCCGCAGTCCCGGATGATCCCACGGGCGCTGGCGGGTGCGCATACTGCCCAGGTCAACCTGTTCGATCGCGAGGCCGTGCGCCGGGCGGTCAGCGGGCACGAGGTAGTGCTCAATCTGGCGACCCACATCCCCGCTACGACCGGCCGCATGTTCCTTCCTGGTGTGTGGCGCCAGAATGATCGCTTGCGCCGCGATGGTGCTGGAAACCTCGCCGATGGGGCATCGGCGGCCGGCGCCAGGCGCCTCATCCAGGAATCGTTCGCGCTGGTGTATCCGGATCGGGGCGATGCCTGGATCGACGAGGAGACTCCGATTGAGCCGGTGCGCTACAACCGAACCGTGCCCGACGCCGAGCGGGCGGCGCAGCGCTTCACTGCCAATGGCGGAGAAGGTGTCGTGCTGCGATTTGCCGCTTTTTATGGCCCGGACGCACACCAGACTGTCGACATGATCAAGCTGGTGCGCAAGGGTTGGGCACCGCTGCCGGGCGCCCCGAGCGCTTATTTCTCATCCGTCTCGCACGATGATGCCGCGACGGCGGTGATCGCCGCTCTCGGCCTGCCGGCAGGCATCTACAACGTTGCCGATGATGAGCCGCTCGACCGCCGCAACTTCGCCTGCAGCCTGGCGCAGGCCCTCGGAGTCGGCTCTCCCCGCTCGCTGCCCGCTTGGGTGGCGGGGCTGATGGGGTCCATGGGCAAGCTCATGTCGCGCTCGGAGCGGATCTCGAATCGCAAGCTGCGCGAGACGAGCGGCTGGACTCCTGCCTATTCCAGTGTGCGTGTCGGGTGGCCCCCGACCGTGAAGGCGATCAGCGCGGCGATCACAGTTCATTGACCGCGCGTGATAGCGGCCGGTCGCGCGCGCCGTGGCCCATCGGCCAGGCCGCGGGACGGACTCTGATGAAGCTCAAGCCGGCTGGCGTCGGGAGTCTGGCAGCAGTTCCAGCACGCGTTCCGTCGGTCGGCACAACGCGGTGCCCAGTGCCGTGACGACGATCGGTCGATTCATCAGAATCGGATGCGCGAGCATGAAGTCGATCAGCTCAGCATCGCTCCAGTGCTCATCCCCGAGTTTCAGCTCTGCGTAGAGCGCCTCCTTGGTTCGCATGAGGCCGCGCGGCGAAATTCCCATGGCGTGGAGCAAACGCGTCAGCGTCTCGCGGCTCGGAGGCTCCTGCAGATACTCGATGATCGTCGGCTCGATACCCGAGTTGCGTATCAACGCCAGCGTGTTGCGCGAAGTGCTGCAGGCAGGGTTGTGATAAATCGTGACGGAAGTCGCGTCGACTTCCGCATCCTCGGCTGACATGGGCTCTCCAATCACTGATATCATGTGCGCAGGCGAACCCATTCATCATACCCGCTGTGCCCCCTAGCATCATTGCCACAACGTGGCCGTTGCTCCTGGGTATGGGTGTCCTCATGCTGGGAGCAGGGCTGCAAGGCACGCTTCTGGGCGTGAGAGCCACGCTCGAAGGCTTCCCGACTCCGGTCATCGGCATCATCATGTCGTGCTACTACGTGGGCTACCTCGCGGGCACGCGAGCCGCGCCGCGGCTGGTTCGAAAGATCGGGCACATCCGCGTCTTTGCGACATTCGCAGCCGTCGCGAGCGCTGCGATTCTCGTGCAGGGCGTGTGGGTACATCCAGTGCCGTGGGCCCTCGCGCGCCTGGTCTCGGGTGTGTGTTTCGCGGGTATCTATGTCGTTGCCGAAAGCTGGCTCAATGATCGTGCCAGCAGTGACAACCGCGGCCGCCTGCTGGCCATCTACATGGCCGTGCTGTACATCGGACTGGGTGCTGCGCAGTTCCTGCTGGTTGTCTCCAGCCCGCGCAGTACCGCCTCCTTCATGCTGGTTTCCGTGCTGATCTCTCTGGCCATGGTTCCCATGGTTGCCTGGGCCCAGCAGACGCCCGGGCGCGAGCTGCCACGCAAGGTGCGCTACCGCGATCTGTACCGCAACTCACCGCTCGGTGTCGTGGCGATCTGCGTCTCGGGCATGATTTCATCGACCATCTTCGCGATGGGACCGGTCTATGCGCATCTGCGCGGGTTCGATAACGCCGGCGTGGCCACCTTCATGGCCGTCAGCATTCTGGCGGCCGTGCTGACTCAGTATCCCGTCGGCCGCCTGTCGGATCGGATGGATCGGCGCACGGTAATCGCTGTCGTGTGCACGATCGTCACGCTGGTCGCGGGCAGCATCGTGATGTTTCCCGATATGCCGTTCGCGCTCTTCATCACGCTCGCGGCCCTGTTCAGCGGCTTCGTTCTGACCCTGTATTCGCTCGCGCTCTCGCACGTGAACGACAAGCTCGAGCCGGCTCAGATGGTCGCGGCGAGCAGCGCGCTGCTGTTGCTCAATGGCATGTGTGCCGCGATCGGCCCCATTCTGGCCGGTAGCCTCATCGCGGCTTTCGGGCCTCACGCCTACTACGCGACGCTGGCAACCCTCACAGGGGGACTGACGCTGTACGACCTGTGGCGCAAGAGCCGCCGCGGCGCAGTGCCGCGGGCGCTCAAGACGCCTTTCATTACCGCCCAACCCCAGACGATGGTGGGTCAGTTCCTCGCCGAGGCGGACCGGAAGACCTCTGGCGCGGGCGAGCCGCTCAGGGACCTCGACTCCTCCGGCTCGACACGGCTGGCCCCGCTCGCCGCAGCAGGAGTCGCCCACAGCACAGAGCCGCCAGAACGAGCGCGGTGAGCTCGTCCAGCGCTCCGCCACCACCGCCGGATTTCGGCGGCGCCGTGACCGTCAGATGAACGGTGGCAGCTGCGGAGCCTTTCGGGTTGGAGCAGGTCAGCGTGTAGGCGGCATCACCCGCCGTCATGGGCGCGGTAATCATTGCGCTGCCACTGGTCATCTGCGTGCCCGACCAGCTCCCCGAGGCGGTGCAGCTGGCGGTATTGATCGAGGACCACGTGAGTGTCGCACTGCCTCCCTCCGTCACGGAGGCGGGCGAGAAGGACAGGGAGGGTGGTCCGGGCGGCAGCAGTTTGAGTGCCGCATCGGCCTGAATGAATCCGGAGCCGGAATTGAAGTTGGGAGTGGCCCCTCCCATGGCCAGAGCGCTCTGACGGAGTGCGTCATAGATCTGCGACGGGGTGAGCGCCGGATTCGCCTGCAGCATGAGAGCCGCGATCGCCGCGGCATGCGGCGTGGCGGCCGACGTGCCGAAGAAATTCGGGAAGCTGGCGTTGTTCTGACACTGAGCGACCGTCGAGTTGTCCTTGAAATTCGGGTTCGAGGAGTTCTTCAGCTGGAATCCGAGAAAAGTATTATTGCCGCCGTCGGGCCCGACGAAGTCCGGCTTCGGGCGGACCGTCGGCGATCCCATCCGGGTCCCGGCGCTGTCGAAGAGGATGGGCGCACCGCCAAGGGCGGAATAATCCTCCAGCGTCGCCGGCGAGACCCCGCAGGCGGGAGTATGGAAGAAAGCCGCCGCTCCCACGGCCGCGGCGCCGGCGGCGCCGGGGTGTCCCTGCAGCGTGGGGCTGTTCGTGGCCACGGCCGGATCAAAAGTTGCCCCGGCACCGCCGTCATCCACTACCACGCGGATCCGGCCGGGAGGCGAGGAGCTGGAGCCGAGACCTACCGTGATGGCGAGCGTCGTGGCAGCCGTTGCGGCGGGGGCGTTCGCCGGATTGTCGATGATGAGCACCTGCACCGGATCCGAGCCGGTCGAATTCAGCCCTGTGCAGGCTTCCGCGGTGCCATGCGTATTGATGACCGTATTGCCCCCCGCTCCACCGACACAGAGATC